>JAHDCL010000044.1 GCA_020629875.1 Hellea sp. | reverse complement strand
ATCAAAACGATCCGCAAATTCTTCGGCGGTACGGTAAGTCGTCATGGCGAGTTCACGGGCAAGCTTCATGCCTTCTTTGGGGCGGCCCGCTTCGATGCCAAGCCTTACAGCCCGCCTTTGAATACCGCGCCACGCCACACCAATCGGGTAAGGCCGATGTCCCGCCCCAATCACGCAAAGATTAGACACGCGCTCGGGATAAGCCTGCGCGAAGGCGAGCGCGGTCATACCGCCATAGGAACTGCCGATTATTGCGGCCGCCTCAGAAACACCCTCGGCATCCAAAAGCGCCTTGAGCCGCGCCGCTTGATCAAAGGTCGTAATACAATCTGGACGGTTCTTACTCTCAACAGCGGGAGCAAAGTCCATGCCGAGCACTTGGAATTTAGAGGTATCAATCGGGCCGCCATCGCGCACGAGTGTTGACCACCAGCCTCGGCCATTATTGCGCGCGGTCGTCACTTCTGCATCCGCAATAAAGCGCGACGCGGAAATCCCGCCCATAACAACAATCACAGGACCATCAGGGTTTCCATAAAGTCGTCCCATGACGACATCATCCTTCAGCACGCATCCGCGCTGCAAGACATTATCGCCCAGACCCACTTTAATATCACGCGGCATAGCCACTACTCCGATTGCGGAGCCAAATTGCGGTAAAAGAAAATATCGGCACCATCGCCATTATCATCTTTCGGTCTAGACCGCAGGATTTGGCACCAACTGTTATTAACAAGGTTGCCCCAACGTCTAAGGGCCTGTCCCTCGGTTGGTCTTGATGAGTTACGGCATATGAATGAGATGGCGCGCGGCGTCAAGCGCTAGCATATTAAGAGGTTGGCGCTTTGGTGTACCAAATCCACGCAATAAAAAGCCCCTTCATACGCGGCAATACGGCCAAGCATATCCCAACGCCTACCAAGACAAGGGCGAGGGTTCTGACCCAATCGGGTAACTCCGTGCGGAAGGTGATGAAATAAAAGAAGGGCGCAAGCACATGACCCGCAATTAACATCGACGCCCAAGCCGGCCCATCATCGGCGCGAACTTTACCCCAATTTTCATGGCAAGACGGGCAGTGCTCAACCTGTTTCAAATAGGCGCGAAAAAGTTTGGCCTGTCCGCATTTCGGGCAATTCCCTTTGAGCCCTCGCCTTATGGCCAGCCATTTATCCGTCTGTGTTTCCACCTGCATAGCTTTCAAATATAGGCTTTCGCGCCTAAAACAATGCGACCTTATTGACTTGCGCGCTCTGCGCTCATAGTCAGCACGCCTTGTTTTATAGAGGTTGTTATGCCCGTTCCGGTCATTGTTCTAAATTTTGGTCACAGTGTTTTGCGTAGCTTGGATGATTACACCCAAGCCGCCAGCGAAATTTATCGCCATTATCGCCAAGGCCAAAATGTTGTTGCTGTGACGTCCGCTCAAGGTGACCAAACCGATATGCTTATGGCGGAAGCTCGCCAAATCGGACCTGAGGGCGCGGCAAAGAACCTGCCAGAATTAATACAGCTCGGTGAGCGCCGCTCAGCCGCTCTTCTTGCTTTGGCACTCGAGCGCGTCGGGGCGCCTGCCTTTGTCCGCCAAGCGCGTGACCTTGGCCTGAAAGCGCGCAATGCCACGCTTGTTGATTTGGATGTTGACCAGCTTGAAGATGATTTAAAAAATCACGACATCGTTGTGATGCCGGGACATGTGGCAATTGGCGAGAAAGACCGCTCTGTATTGCTTACCGAAGGCGGTGCAGACATGACGGCGATTTATGTGGCCAAACGCTTGGGCATAAAAGCTATTCTTCTAAAAGATGTTGAAGGCGTATTCGATAAAGATCCGAAGTCTTCAGGCCCCGCCCCCAAACGCTTTGACCGCATCTCCTATGCTGATGCGCGTTCAAAGGCCGGGCCTCTTGTCTCCCCAAAGGCATTGGATTTCGCAGAAGAGCACAATATTGAATTTGATATCGGCAAACCCGGTATACCGAGCTACACAACAATTGGCGGAGAGACAGGCTCACTTACGCCTATCCCCGCACCCAAGAAACTTCGGGTGGCCATGCTGGGTTGCGGCATTGTGGGCGGCGGCGTTTACCGCCGCATCAAAGCAAATTCAGACCGGTTTGAAATGGTCAAAATCATGGTACGCAATAAAACTAAATATATAGACCAAGGCTATAAGCCCGAGGAGCTTACAACTGATATCGCCGATGTTATCGCCGCAAAACCTGATATCTTTGTTGATGTCTCCGGCCCGGTTGAACCTTGCCTGAGCTATTGTAAAACCATGCTCGAAAATGGGGTCCATGTCGTGAGCGCCAATAAACAAGCGATCGCGGCAGGTGGTCAAGACCTGCTTGATTTCGCCAAAGAAAAAGGCACGCAGCTTATGTTCTCTTCGGCGGCAGGCGGCGGTATGCCTGTCCTTGAAATGTGTATTCGCGAGCGCGGCCGTATCACGCGGGTTGAGGCTCTTCTCAACGGCACAACAAATTACATGCTTGATGAAATTAGCGCGGGCAAGAGCTACGCCGAAGCCCTGAAAGAGGCACAAGAGAAAGGCTTTGCCGAGGCGGACCCAAGCGGTGATGTGAACGGGTCCGATGCCGCAGCGAAGATTAGGCTTGTCGCTCTACTAGGTTTTGGAGAAGAAATTACTTTAGACGATATTCCGCGCGACACGATTGAAAATTTTGCTCCCGCAACGCCGCCAAAAGGCGCCATGAAACGTATTGCAACATGCTGGAAAGACATGAACGGCTTTTCTACGAAACTTGAGCTTAAAGATTTATCACTCAACAATTTCATCGCTCAAGCTGATGGCGAAGAAGCCCATGCTATTTTCTACTTTGATGATGGCGACCAATATCGCATTCGTGGTAAGGGTGCGGGGCGCTGGCCAACGACCGAGTCTGTTATGGCTGATTTATTTGATATTTCGGCGACTTATTTCTAAACGAAAAGTCCGCTTGCGCGTATAAACTTCATGACAAGCAATCCTATTATCGTTTGGTTTCGCCGTGATTTACGCATCGCGGACAACCCAGCCCTAACTGAAGCCGTAAATTCAAATCGGCCTGTGATATGTCTTTATATTCTCGAGACTGAGACAGATCGCGACCTTGGCGCTGCAAGCCGGTGGTGGCTGCATCACAGTTTGAACGCGCTGTCCGAAGACCTGAAAGGGATTGGCGGAAAGCTCATCCTGCGGACCGGACAAGCTTTTCGCATACTGGACATGCTCATAGAAGAGACTGGCGCAGATGCTGTCTATTGGAATCGCCGTTATGATTTCGATGCGCGGGAAACGGATTCTGCGATTAAGGCAGATTTGACCCAGCGAGAAATTACAGTAAAATCCTTTCGCGCCAATCTTCTTTCCGAACCATGGATGGTGAAAACCAAGACGGATAATTATTATAAAGTTTTCACCCCTTATTGGCGCGCGGCACAAGATAGCATTGATACAACTGACCCCCTGCCTGCGCCGAAATCAGTTCCGCATTATTCAAAAGAGCTGAAAAGCGACCCCATTGACAATTTAGCTCTCTTGCCGTCATCGCCTGATTGGGGATCAAAAATGCGCCCCTATTGGACCATCGGACGGGCAGGCGCGGAAACAGCATTGGAAGATTTTTTGGCTGGTCCAGTTTCAGACTACCCGGATGATCGCAATCGTCCTGACAAAGAAAACGGAACGTCAAAACTCTCGCCTCATCTCGCCTTTGGCGAAATATCGCCGAAACAAATTTGGCACGCCTGCAAGCGTGACCTTGATAAAGCGCGCAAATTTCTCGCGGAAATTGGCTGGAGAGAATTCTCCTATGTTTTACTTTATCATAATCCCAAGCTCGCGACGCAGAATTTCAAGTCCGACTTTGACGCTTTTGCTTGGGACAATGATGAAGATAAATTACGCCGCTGGCAAATGGGCCAAACAGGTTACCCCTTTGTTGATGCGGGTATGCGGCAGCTCTGGGAAACAGGCTGGCAACATAATCGCGTCCGCATGGTTACTGCCAGCTTCCTTATTAAACACTTGCTGATCGATTGGCGGGAAGGCGAAAAGTGGTTTCACGACACATTGGTGGATGCAGACCCAGCAAGCAATGCTGCAAGCTGGCAGTGGGTGGCCGGTAGCGGCGCGGATGCGGCGCCCTATTTTCGTATATTCAACCCGTTCACTCAGGGCGAAAAATTCGACCCCAATGGCGACTATGTGAGAAAATATGTGCCGGAGCTAAGACACCTCCCAAATAAATTCATTCACCGTCCCTGGGAAGCGCCAAAACTTGTCTTACTTGAAGCCGGCGTTAAATTGGGTGAAAATTACCCCAATCCAATTGTTGATCATAAGTTTGCACGTGAGCGTGCCCTCGCCGCTTATAAAGCCACACGTGAATAATCGCGTTTTCGTGACGATATCGTCATTGGAGCTTTTCATCAGAATTTCCTAAACAAGCCTCATGAAACATATTGCTCTTACATTTGCCATCGCTTTGGCGGCTTGCACCTCGGCCCAAAGCACGGAAACATTTTCTCAACCCGACGTGAAACTCTCAGGACAAACAGACACGGCTATTTTGGCCGGCGGATGTTTTTGGTGCGTCGAGTCAGACTTTGAAAAACTCCCCGGCGTCATTAAAGCAGTTTCAGGCTATACGGGTGATGACATGCAAAACCCCACCTATCGCAATCACGGAAAGCATGTTGAAGCGTCAAAAATAACGTTTGACCCCACTGTCATTTCGTATTCCCAATTACTCGATTACTATTGGCGTCATATCGACCCTACGGATAATGGTGGACAATTTTGTGATCGCGGCCACGCTTATATCCCCGTAATTTATGCTCGCCCTGATCAATTGGCGCAGGCGGAAGCCTCCAAAGCGGAAATTGAACAAAGTAAGCCTTTTGCAGCGCCAATCCGCGTGCCTGTGCTACCCGCTAAAACCTTCTGGAAAGCCGAGGAGTATCATCAGGACTATTACAAGAAAAATCCGGCGCATTATAATCGTTACCGCAAGGGATGTCGCCGCGATGCAGTGGTAAAATCCTTATGGGGTGACAGCCAAAAGGCAAAAGCCAATACCTCATATGGCAGCGGCAATTAATTAACGCGTCCGGTGGTCGGTGTGTATCCATAACCCGCCCATACGCGCAGGACTCGGCGTTTTCCGCCGCCCAGGTCAATATCGATATCAGACAAGCGCTCTAGACGCTTAAAATCCTCGTGCAGTTCATCTTCATAATGGTCATAATAATTAAGGATTAATATGGGTCCCTCTTGCGGGGGAAGCGGATAGGAAAGCTCCGCGTGATTGAGAGGCGCGGCTTCATACATCCACATTTTCATCGGCAGTTTTTTGGCCAAACCATAATAGTTTAAATTATAAAAAATAATTCGCTTGTCCAATGCCAAGGTCTCATAGGCCCTCCCCTCATGGCCTTCGGCGTAGAGCGCCTCGATAAGCTTAACGGTCTCTGGCCATTTACGCAGACGCTTGACCGAGTTGGACAGACCTGCGGCATCGGTCCAGACGGGAACCAACAATGCCATGCCCAGCACAAAACAGATGACTGACTGGACCCCTACGCCCCCGACTAACCAGCGTTTCGTTCTTGGCCAAAACTTTACCGCAAAATGCGCCGTTAATATTGACCCGGCCACATAGGTAGTTACCGCCCAATTCGCGTTAGCGCGTGACATCAAGGCCTGCAGAGAGATCACCAACAGAGGACTTAAGCCAAAGAAGGCTATCCATAAAGCGGGCCGGTCAAGCTTTCCTTTCAAGGCCGCAATAAGCGCTAAAAGATATAAAATAAAAGTCACCGGCCCAAAGACCGCTAACTGATCTATCCAAAAAGACCCGAGCTCTGACGGATAAAATGGAATACCTTCCTGCACATTGGCATTATCTGCCGTATGGGTAACGGTCGCGAAATCATTGGCGAAATTCCATAATATATTAGGCAAGAAAATCAGAAAGGTAATAACGCCAGCCCCATAACCTCTTAGCGTGTTAAGACCCTTTCGCGTAGGCTTATCAAAGAGAAAAGCCAGTCCAAGCGCAGGCAGAAAAAACAGCATGGCATATTTCGCGAGCAAGCCAAATCCAACGGCGACGCCCAATTGTATTGCGCGCGGCCAAGTTGGTTTTTCGCGCAAATGAAGCCACGCATTCATCGCCAGTGCCCAACACAGCAGAAGCGGGACATCTGTGCTAACAATCCCAGAAGAGAGCCACAATGCTGGCATTAACAGGTAGATCGCGGCCGCCCAGAACCCCGTTTTCGCATCAAAGGCAAATCGCGCCGTTCTGAAAATCACAAAAGCCGTAATGGAATGAAGGAGAGGAGAGGACAGGCGCACCGCCCATTCCGCATCCCCAAACAGACTGGTCGTCACCCAAATCGTCCAAGCGATTAATGGCGGCTTCGTAAAATAGCCCCAGTCCAAATCCTTTGACCACGCCCAATATTGAGCCTCATCGCCATGCAGACCAAGTGGCGAAATATACAACGCAGCTACCCTAAAGATAAGCATCGCCAGTATCAGCCAAAGCGTCCAGGCTTGGTATTTATCCGTCAGGCTCTTCATTGAGGCCGCTATGCCCTCATCACGCCCAAAAATAAACTCAATTTATGTGTCATTAAGAGCATAGTAACGCGAGCTTGCGAACAGGACCTATGGGACATGCACTAATATTTGATTCTGGTGTCGGAGGATTATCAGTTGCCGCTGAAATCCGAAAACGCCTGCCCGCATTACAAATGAGCTATGCTGCTGATGATATTTTCCGCCCCTATGGCGAAAAGTCAGAAGTTCAGCTCAAAACCCGTCTCCCGCAATTGCTCTGGGAACTGACTGAAACGGTTCATCCCGATATCGTGGTCATCGCGTGTAATACGGCATCAACCACGGCTTTGAATGAGATACGGGCGGCCCTAAGTGTACCAGTTATTGGCGTGGTCCCCGCTATTAAGCCGGCGGCCGCGATGTCGCGCACAAAAACAATAGCTGTTCTTGGTACACCCGGAACCGTGAAGCGCCGCTATGTTGATGAGCTTATAGACACTTTCGCTAGTGATTGCCGCGTGCTCCTCCAAGGTTCGGTAAACCTCGTAGATATTGCAGAAAGAAAGTTAGCCGGAGAGCCGGTAGATCTCGATTGGATAAAGACAGAACTTGCGCCAATGTTTAGCGGTCGCCACGGCGCCGATATTGATGCCGTCGTTCTAGCCTGTACACATTTTCCGCTGCTACGTGACGAGCTTAAAGCGAGCGTGACGCAAAGCGTTCAGTGGATTGACAGCGGGGATGCAATAGCGCGCCGCGTCGAGGATGTCCTTTCACACCTAAAGCTTAAACCCGCCCGCCCAGGACCTGACACGGCCCTCCTCGTCGGGCCTGAAACAAGTCCTGCGCGCATTCGCACCTTTAAGGACTTTAGTTTTGAACGCGTGGTAGCCTTACTCCCCAGCCTTTAGTCTCAAAGCTTGGTGGCCAAGGCTTAGTGTCCAGAGAGTGCCTTATATCCGAACCAAGCGGCCGCGAGCAAAATAAACACACCTATGGTAAATAGGCCAAAGTGTTTCTTCATAATCCGCTCAGCTTGCTGACCAAAGAGCCGAACGATCCCTGCAACAGCGAAGAACCGCATCGACCGGGCCAGCACACTCGCCGCCATAAATACATGAAAAGGTACGGGCACTGCGCCGCTCATAATTGTAATGACCTTATATGGGAAAGGCGTCAGTCCCGCGCCAAAGACCCACAGCGCGCCATTGGCGTTAATGCTCTCCCGAAACTTATCCATATATTCCGTTTTACCTAACATCTCCAATAAAGGCTGCGCGATAGTTTCGTAAAACAGCATCCCGATCATGTAGCCGAAGATCCCGCCTAAGACAGAAAAAATTGTGGCCACACCCGCGATCTTCCACCACTTTTGTGGCGCTGCTTGCACCATAGGTATCACCATAACATCAACGGGAATCGGGAAGAATGAACTCTCCGCAAAGGAAACAGCCGCCAATGACGGCATAGCTCGCCGGTGACGCGCTAATGCCTTCGTTTTTTCATACCAGTCATCGAGAAATTTTAATCGTCCTTGCATTCCGCTGCTTTAAAACCAAAGGCCTAAGGCATCATTAAGGCAAAAATGATGAAAAAGCATATGGCCTTTTTAAAACAGCTGATTTATAGAGCGCCTCTCTTGGTTCGCGGGTGTGGCGGAATTGGTAGACGCGCCGGATTCAAAATCCGGTTCCACTGGAGTGTCGGTTCAAGTCCGACCACCCGTACCAAGATTATCAAACATGAAACTATCTCTCAATTACGCTTTCTAACAGCCACTACGCAGACCGTTGAACCTTATTGCGCTTGCCGCTAGTCACTCTTTGCCTGTCAAATTCAATATGCTGACGGAACTTCGGGAGTTCTTCAGGACGACCAAAGAAATATCCTTGCATGAGGTCTCCTCCAAGATTTTTCACAAGCGAAACCTCTTGCTGATTTTCGGTCCCCTCAATGATACAGGTCACATTCATTTTTTGCCCAAACTGGATGAGGTGTTCCAATAAAAGTCTGCTACGTTGCGACCTTCGAGCCAGCCGTAGGAAATTTCGGTCAGTTTTAATTATATCAAATTTGAAACCAAAAAGCGTTGAGAAGCCGGCATTCTCAGATCCGAAGTCATCCAAAGCAATCCGAACACCCTTCTTCTGCAACGTCATCAATTTACGGTTCGCGCTTTTAAGGTCATTTTTGAGCGTGCGCTCAGATAATTCTAATATCATTCGTTCCATTGGAAATCCACGCGCCTTCAATATGTTCAAAATATTATTAGGAAATTCGGGGGTTCGTATTTGCTCTCGAGACAGGTTAAACAGTAGCGGACAGTCAAGACCCGACACTTCCAACATATCCAAAGATTTAGATAGGGTGAGCTCCGTCAACTCATTTGCTTTACCCATGGAAACGGCATGTTTGATAAAAACTTCAGGTGGAATTGGTGTCCCGTCGCGGGTTTGAGCGCGGAGCAGAGATTCGATGCCATAGGGTCGATATCCCTCATTGGAAGTATCCACGATTACTTGCCCAAACATCAAAAGCTCTTCATGTTCCAAATTCCACAAGATTTCATCCGGCATCATATACTCACGTTGCATCATTTGCAGATTGGCGGCGGAGAAAATATGGAAACAATTGCCTTGCTGTCTTTTAGCTTCATAAAGAGCAAAGTCCGCACGCTTCAAATATAGCATAGGGTCCATTGAGGAATCTTTGCAGCGCGTTATTCCAACGGACCATGACAGCTCAAAATCACGCAGCGGCGTTTGGACAGGGCCTAATAAACCCTCCTCGATACACATTTTAAAGGCTGAAAAATCGGCGTCATCGGCACTATGGAACACCATGGCCATTTCGTCTCCGCCCATGCGGAAAACTCTTCCTATAGAAGACAGGGATTTCTCGAGACGAGACGCCGTTGCTTTAATGATTTCGTCTCCAATTTCATGCCCATAGGTATCATTGATCGCCTTGAATCCATCCAAATCCAGCAAAGCCATCGAGACATTTGACCACTTGCGATTTTTCAATTTTTGACAATATTCATAAAAGGCGCGGCGATTTCCAATCCGTGTCAATTGGTCCGTTCTGGCTTCCAAGCTGATGGCCTTATTGGCCGCATTCATCTCTTCTTGCGCCCGTTTCAGCTTTCTACCATTTTTCATTTGCACATAAACAAAAACCAACATGGCACTGACCAACAAGCTCGCCATCATGATGAGAAGTTTTTGACGATTTATAACGCGCTCTTGCAAGGCTTCATGATACAAGAGGTTCTCTGCGCGTTCGTGCAGCAGTGAAGATTTCTCTTCACTATATTGGCGCATAGCACGAGACACTTCTCCGATTTCAAGTTTTTGCTCCAGGAGTTTTTTATTAAAGTGCGCCCTTAACTCAGCATAGGCAACCTTATACTGACCATCGGCGTGTTTAAGTTCTGACATCGCCCACTCTATATTTGGATGGTAATAAGCGCTGGAATCAATCTCCGGAATCGCGTCTAACTTAGCCAGATGCTTCTTAGCCTCTGAGGTTTGTCCATCTCGCGCCAGAGCGATTATTCCAAAAAGGTGATACCGCACATCCGATTCAGAATTTGCGACTTGGTAGGTTTCTGCCTGCTTTAAACATTCTAAAGCCCGCTCTGTATCAACATACCTAACGGCGAACTCGACGCAGAGTACATAAGCGCGGAAAATGACTTTATCATCATTTGTCATATGAGCAATTCGGCGATTAATATCATCGACCTTTTGGAAGGACTCTTGATCCCCGTAGTTCATAACCAAATGGGTTAGGTTGCCGGCCATCACGTCGCCATATACTAAGCTCTTGGTTTCATAGGCAATTTCAAGGGCCTCAAGATTTAGCCTCACAACTTCTTGAGGGTCATTTGTAAAATGCGCGGAAAACTCTTTCAGACCATTGATTTCCTTTGCCACATAAGGGGTGAGTGTTTGCCCCTTTGTCAAGGCCTCCATCTTCGTAATGGTTGTCACAATACGGTCTTTGTCACCGGAATAGCCATAGAGATAACCGGCAATACCTAGTGCGCGTATGGCGGCGAAAGGATGAACATCTGGATTGGCTGCGATGTCTTCGAGTTTTTGTATCGTCTCCGCATAAGCCCAGTCCTGAACACCCTCTTTTGCAAGCTTTAAATTTACATAAGAATCCCGATGTTCCTTCGAATTAGCAGAGATAATTTCCGCGACATAATATGATCTAAAGCGTTCACATAATTCGGTACATTTAACAAATGTACTATCGATAAGGAATTGATATAGACGATCTAACTTTTCTTGACCCGAAGAATTCTCGATAAGGCTTTCATATTTAGCATATGAGTCGTCTCGAATGACGAGATTGTTCTTTTCAATGTACTGCATAATAGAGATGGCATCCTCGATCCAGCCTGTCGAATCGGCGCTCTCGGTTATCTCATTTTCAGTGGGCGATGCCTGCGCCGCAGATGCGACATAGCACGCACAGATAAACAGGCACGCAAAAGCCACCTGGAAGCGCCCCAGACATGCCTTGATTAAGCTCATGGATGCAAGCTAACAGCAAGAGCTTACAATTCTGGCAGAATTCATACTTTACAGAGCGTTAAACTCACCGAATGCAATCGCTCAATTTCGATATTGTTCTCTTTGCCATAGGGTGCGATAGGCGAGGCACGAGGCCTGTTATGTCACTACGTGAATTTGCGATTTTATTTTTAGTATGCCTTATTTGGGGGCTGCATTTTATTGTGATGAAAGTAACCGTTGGCGAGACGGCTGACCCCCTTTTCTATGCCGCCGTGAGGATGAGTATCGTGGCCATAATTATGCTGCCGTGGCTGAAATGGCATTCGGGTTTTATGTCGCCTATTTTGGGCGCAGGGCTTGGCTATGGCGCGCTAAATTATGCTTTTATGTTTCCGGCTCTAGGCCTGACAACAGCCTCCGCGGCCGCCATCACAATTGAACTTTATGTTCCCTTTTCTATCATTTTGTCAGTCCTAGTGTTTAAGGATAGAATTGGGCTTTATAAAGCCTTAGGCATTGTCTTGGCTTTTATCGGCGTCATCATCATCGCCGCCGCAAAGCCCGATGAAACCGCCGGGCCGTATTTTTTATGGGGCATTGTGCTGATGATTGGCGCCGCAATGAGCGAAGCCATTGGCGCGGTCCTCGTTAAATTGGTGAAAGGTGTTGGTCCCTTGCAGCTCTTAGCGTGGTTTGCCGTCATAGGCTCGGCCGTTCTCTGGCCGCTGACCATTATTCTTGAGGCCAATCAGCTGGACGCCTTTGCCCCTGAAAACCGAAAGAGTTTCGCTTTTGCTCTGGCTTATTCTGCCCTGCTTGTCTCTATTGTTGCACATGGATCATATTATTGGCTCTTACAGCGGCTGCCAATTTATATTGTGTCTAGCACTGGCTTAATGACAACCGTCATTGCTGTGATCGCCAGTGCAGTTCTTCTCGGCGAAAGACTGACACTAAATCTGTTATTGGGCGGCATTATTACCCTTGGCGGGATCGCGCTTATACTAGCTCGAAATAGCCATAAAGCTGCAAAATCTTCTACGCCAGCGCCTTAACTTTACCTTTATTGCGCCCTTTTGCTGACTTGCTTGGGTGGCAAGTCAGAGCCTCATTCACAAAGGAGGCAATGATGCGACGTTACACATTTGAAAAATATGTGCTTGGCTTTACCCTATGCCTGTCGGCGCTGACGGCGGCCGTTGCAAGTTTTTGACTGAAAGCCTGTCAGAAATTTAATCCCCATATTCACGCTAAAGGCGAATTTTCGTGCAGGCTAGCTCTTGGCGACTGGCCTATTTAGCCCTAGTCTAATGGTCTTAGAGCCGGGCTATCTGGCGACTCATGAGCCAATAAAGCAAGCCACGCGTGAACCTGCCCCGCACATATTTCGCGAATTTTTCGCCCTACCATGATCCCGACCCAGTCTCGGACTTTTATGACGATTCCGCACAACGCATCACAAGTATCATTGCGACGGTCATAGGGGTTCATCTCGCTATATTTTTCATGCTCTCTCCGCGCTTCGTCATGCCGGACTTAAAAGAAGATATCCCTGAAACGATTTCAGTAGAAATTGTACAACTGGAAAAAGAAGAACCCGAACCCGAGCCGGTAATAGCTCAGCCCGCCATAAAAGCACCTGCGGTAAAACCGAAACCTAAACCATTACCGCAACCAGAACCCGCCCCAGAACCAATAGCTGAACCGGTCCCTGAACCCATACCGGCACAGACTAACAGCGATGCGCCTCCTCCGCCGCCTGCACCACCCCCAGCCGCCGAGGCAATAACTCAACCTAGCCCCGATCCTATTCCGCAAACCCCGCAGGAGCAGGCCTTCCAGCAAGTAGAGCCCGTTGGAGAACCAATCGTGAGGATTTATGACCCGCGTCCTCAGGCTCAAATAGACCCTGAACCTGCTGCGCTTGAACCAGAACCAATTGTTGAAATTTTCGAACCCATACCGCCTACTGCTGCGCCAGAGCCTGTCATTGTCGAAGAAAACCTCCCTGAACTTCCTGCGTTAGACGAGTTACCGCCTTTGCCTGAACCTGACGTGGCCCTACCTCCGCCGCCGCCAGAAACAGAGTCCCAAGAGGCGATGCCTGAAATTCAAGAACAAGGCTATGAGCCCCCCTCTCCCACGATTCTTGCGTCCGAAGAAACGGCGCAGACTGAAGAAGAACGAGAAGAGGCAGTTCCAGAAGAACAAGTTGATAAGCAACTTGAAAAACTAGAAATCAAGCGCCGAAAGCGACAGGAGCGCGAAGCCCGAGAACAAGCCCGACAGGAAGAAAAAATCCGCAGCCAAGAAGAGAGAGAGCTGCGCCGTCAACGCGAGGAATTCGAACGGGAGCAAAGAAAAGCCGAACGAGAAGCGCGCCGACTGGCCAAGCGCGAGGCCAAAGCCTTGGATAAAGCTGAGAAAGAACAAGCTAGGCTAGAGCGCGAAGCCGCGCGTCAAGCCGCTAACGAGGCCAAGGAACGCGCAAGAGAACTTCGCCGCGCCGAACAAGATGCGCGTGAAAAAGAGGAAGACGCGAGGGAGGCGGCCGAGGATGCCCGCAGAGCTGCTGAACGCGCCCAACGCCGCGCCGAGAAAGACGCTGCGAAGGACGCCGAAGAAGCCGCTCGCGAACGCGAAAGAGCGGAGCGGCGACGCGCCAGAGAAGCAGAGCGGCGCCAAAGAGACCAAGACCGCAGAGCCCGTGATGCGCAACGTGAGGCCGACAAGCGGGCGCGTGACGCAGCGCGGGATGCTGAACGGCGGGCCCGAGATGCTCAGCGTGCCGAGGAACGCCGACGCGAATCAGACCCCGGGGCTGGCGCTCCAGTCTCGTCGCTACCGCAGCGCTCTACAATAGCAGGACCGCCAAGCGGGGGAACGGGAACTCCTCCGCCCTCATCAGGATCCCGCCGCGGAGGCCCCGGCAGCAAGGGTTGGACGTTAGCCCCAGGCTCAGAATCCAACTCACCCGGGGAAGGTTATGACGGCCTTGTTTTGGATATTCGATGTCGAGAAGCGCAAAAAACCCATTTAGAGTGTCCAGAGTATCTTAAGAAATTTAGAGGACGAAACGCTGCGGGCTTTGAAAACTTCAATGGCATGGCTGGACGCGGCACAGATCGTGGGCCGACGACGCGGTCAATAAACTCCGGCAATACAGCCCCTATTGGGGGTGGGACATCGCGCCTTGGGCGGATTGGAGATAACTCTGTTAATGGCGGCGGCCCATCAACCACTATTTTAGATGATCCTGCGAATGGTTTTGACCGAACCTTCCCAGGCAAAGAATTTGATTATGGTCAGAATGATGGCCGCCGCTTGCGCGACCTTCTCAGCGAACCTGAGGACCCTTATGGCGAACCAACGGAACTCCCTAAGGCTCCGGACGAATAATTATCCGCCGGCATAGTTTTCGGAAATTGTTTTCAGCCGCACTAATGACTGGTCAAATTGCTCATCAAACCAACTTTGGCGGAGCTTCGTTCTAACGCGGTCCAAATAAGGGAAACCGCCGAGCTCAATTTCAGATTTCGTCAAAACCGTAACCCCAGCGCCATTTTCTAATGGCAAAATTGCATGGGTGGCAGTTGCAGTGCTTCCTGACAGATTCACTTTGACTTGTACGAATTCGCCATCTTGGCTTTGAATAATCTCTTGTGACCCAAATGGGTAAGCACCCGCGCTACCTTGCCAAGCCATGGTTTGTCCATTGCCTGATTCTGCCCCGCCATAGACAATTTGAGCATCAGCAATTTGCGCGTAAAGCGGCGACCATTGACTATAAGCTTGCAGGTCGTTGATAAATGGAAAGACATCCTCAGGATAGGCCGCAATATCGATAGAACGCTCAATCGACTGAATAGGGGCTACAAAATACCCCGCAGTAACGATTGCAGCGAATATAAAAAAAATGAGGAAAATACCTCTTAAGAGCCACTTCATGTTGCTGCCTCTCCGCAATCCAGCTTCAGAAAGCCTTATGACGACTTGGTAGCCTACCGTCAAACATAGCTGTAATTATAAAAAGTTGCAAAATATATATTGCAATCTATAAGTGTATTATATTATTAATGCTAATTATGATAAGGGCTCTCTCACTATTAGCTGGACTAACGCTTTGCGCGGCCCTGCACCCGCTGACTTCTGCGGCGAGTATCAATATGCCTCAAACTCAACCCGCAGAAGAGATTCTCGCACGCGGGATATTGCGCGCACAGCAAAGCACCGAAATTAAAGCCGGAATGACTGCGCAGCTTATTGAACTCCCCTATAAAGAAGGTGAATATTTTAGGTTAGGCGCCTTGATAGCCCAATTTGATTGCACTCTCGAAGAAGCTGAGCTTGCCGCTTTAGAAAAGAGACATCAGACCTACAGGCTAAAATATGAAAACTCTGCGGAGCTCCATAAATTTGGTGCTGCAGGACGGCTCGATGTCGCATTAGCGCAGTCCGAAATGCAGCAAGCATTGGCGGAAACAAAGCTCATAAAAGCGCGCCTTAAATATTGCACCATTCATGCTCCTTATTCTGGCTTTGTCACGGCTCGCCCCGCCTCTGTCTTTGAGACACCACAACAAGGAGAGCTTTTATATTCACTGGAGAAATCAGGCCCCTTAGATCTGTCTATTATCGTTCCTTCCAACTGGATGACATGGCTAAAAAAAGGACATTCATTGGAATTCAAGATAGATGAAACCGGAGAAATCATCCAAGCTCAAATCATCCGCCTAGGCGCCTCCATTGATCCCGTTAGTCAAACGATTGAAGTGATTGCTAAACCTCACTCAAATAAATTTTTAATGTCCGGTATGAGCGGCTACGCGAGTTTTGAGCGCGCGCATGAGTAAAGCCGCCTCGCCAAAATCTTCTGGCGTTAATGCCGCCGCCCTGCTCACCCTTTTGGAATTGGAGAACAACGCTTTGGATGCGCCGGACCTCATCGCGCTCCGCTATCTTGCGGTGAATCGGCCCCGCAACCTGATTCAAGCCGGGCACATATTTTGGATTACGCGCAGAGGAAACAAGGTCAAGATAGAGGCTATGTCTTCGCAGTCCAAGGTGGACGAAACAACCCCATTTATCCAATGGATGACACAGCGCTTAGGCAAACAGGCGCGGCAAGGAAAGCTAAGCCGCCTGGCGCAATTGACAATAGAGAACTCGAGCGAGGATACCCCCTTCACCTATCCCTTTACCCACGCTCTTTATGCCCCCTTTGCTCCAGAACCTGAAAACGGAGGGCTGCTATTTGCCCGAGAATATCCCTTTGAGGAGATTGATCATCGCCTCGCCGGCCGGCTCGCAAAAATTTTTGGTCTCACCGCCGCCTCCGCCCGCATAAGGAAACGGAGAAAGCCTAAAAGGCGGAAACCTTTTGCTTTATGGACCGGCGCGGCACTCATGGCGCTTGCCCTAATAGTTCCGGTGCCCATGACAACCTTGGCGCCGGCGGAAATTGTCACGAGCAAACCCTATATTCTAACTGCTCCCTTTAATGGTATCGTTGAGGACATATTAGTGCCCCCCAATATGCCCGTTGAGAAGAACACGCCTATCTTGCGCTTCGTTGATACGAGCTATCAAAATGAATTCATTTTAGCAGGAAAAGAGGAAGCCATCGCCGAAGCAAAGTTACGGCAAGCCGCTGTCGGCTCATTTGTTAGCGATGGCGTCAAAAGCCAAGTGGCTATCGCCAAAGCCGAAAAGGCTCTTGCCGCCGCGCGCCAAGACTACGCGCGTGAACGGCTTGCAAAAACTGTTCTCACCGCGCCCAAAGAGGGCCTCGCCATTTATTCAGACCCCGCGGATTGGCGAGGACGGCACGTCACGACAGGTGAAGCCATTATCCAGATAGCTGACCCCGCCAAATTACGTCTGCGTATTGAGGCCCCATTATCCATGGGGGAGTCTCTAAATGGAGGTGCCCGCGTAAAACTCTTCTTGGATAATGCTCCGCTCAACACACTAGACGCCAGCCTCACCTCCGCGAGCTATTACGCGAAATCTATGCCCGGCGGGCATATGGCCTATGAGGCCTATGCCGATTTAGAACACAAGGAAGGTCAGCCCCTCCCGCGAATTGGAGCGCGGGGCGTGGCAAAAATTCACGGGAACAAAGTCCCGCTAGGGTATTGGTTATTACGGCGGCCGATAACCATTTTACGTCAATCGCTTGGGGCATAATGTGCAATCATTACCTGCCCTGCGAAGAGAGCTTTCACTCCTAGCTGCACCCCCAAATGAGGATGGCCAGCCGCGATGGCTCCTCTTTGATCCCGTCCGGAATTGTTTTCATATCCTATCTCGTCGCGCAGTAAAAATTCTATCCCACTGGAAAGCGGAAACAGCAGAGGCCTGTATAAGCCGCTTTGCTAATGAGCATCCAGAATTAGACCTCGATAGAAACACGCTAAGGGGTATCACCACGTTTATTTATCAGCAAAATCTAGCCGAAACGCCGCCTGCTGACAATCTAGACATCTTTGCGGAGCAGCAAGCGGTAAACCATAAAGCCCTGCACGAACAGCTCATGCACAAATCGCTATTCTTTCGGATTCCCCTCTTCCGCCCTCAGGCATTTCTAAAAGCATCTGCGCCTTTTCTTAGCGGTCTATTTAAAAAACAATGTTGGGCCATTATTCTAACTATTGGCAGTATAGGACTCTTTTTCGCCGCCCGGCAATGGGAACAATTTCTCGCGACATTTATTTATTTTTTCACGCTGGAAGGATTATTCTTTTACGCCCTGACCCTCATTATCATCAAAATTCTTCATGAGTTAGGACATGCCTATACCGCGCACCATTTCGGCGCCCACGTTCCGGTCATGGGTGTCGCGTTTTTACTGATGTTCCCGGTACTTTATACAGATACAACGGATGCTTGGAGAATATCCTCTCGGCGCGAGCGCGCGCTCATTGATGCGGGCGGTATGATTGTCGAATTCGCAATCGCCTGCATAGCGATCTTCCTATGGAGTTTTCTGCCTGATGGACCCTCACGCTCAGCGGCTTTTTTTGCCGCCACAAGTAGCTGGGTTCTAAGCCTCATGGTCAATCTAAATCCTTGCATGCGCTTTGATGGCTATTATCTGCTGTCTGACCTATGCGGATTTGAAAATATGCAGGCCAGTGGATTTCAATTAGGGCGCTGGAAAATGAGAGAGTTGCTCTGGGGCCTTGGTGTCTCTCAGCCCATCAAAACGACACCGCGCAAACAAATTGGGCTTCTCACATACGCCTATGCGACCTGGGCCTATCGCCTCTTCTTATTCATAGCCATCGCGCTGATCGTTTATCATGTCTCGCCCAAACCATTTGGTGCGTGTCTGTTTTTCGTCATCCTCCTTCTTTTTTTAGGTGGTCCTATTAAGCGAGAAATTAATTATTGGCGGAGCCAACATATGCTTATTCTCTCAAAGCGCCGCGGGCGCTTCACCCTCACCCTTTGCGCCGTGATGTTCGCCTTGTTTTTCCTGCCCTGGCAAAGCCGTATTACTGCGCCTGCCCTTCTGCAGCCCGCTTTTCAAAGTGAAATTTACCCGCTCAGCGCCGCCCATATTAACGAAATCCATATTCGGCTGGGGGAGGAGGTTTCCAAGGGTGAACTACTCATCAGTTTAACCTCTGAGACCTTGGCCTTTGAAAGACGCCAGTCTCGACAAAGGCTGAAACTCTTATCCGCTCAGCTGGACCGCCAAGCCGCAAACCTTACGCAGCGCAGAGCTCACGCTGCCTTGGCTAAAAAACATGCCGCAGAAGAGATGACATTGCGCGCGCTTGAAACCGATATTGAGCGACTCAACATCTACGCCCCGCATAATGGCGTAATTAGCGAGCTTCCCTCTCATTTGCACAAGGGTCGATATATTCGCAAATCAGACCGCCTTATGCGAATAGTGTCAGCCCGATCTCAAAATCTATACGCCCTGCCCCATGATATAGAAGCTACCCGGCTCTGGGAAAATGCGAGCTTTGTATTTATCAGTGATGATCCCTCCGCCAAAACTATAAAAGGGCGCCTCACCGCAATCGCACCCACCAGTGAGGCCATTATCACTGAAGATATTTTGACTTCCTTGGCAGGCGGTAAAGTTGCCGTAAATCTTGATGAAAACGGAAAATTACTGGCGCATACGCCCGTCTTTGCTGTCCACGGGATTGCAGATGGGGACACCCATTTGTCCCGCGCTCAACGCGGTGTGGTAAAGATAAAGGCCAAACCACAAAGCCCCGCTCAAACGCTTTGGCGGTCCATCATCCGCGTCTTTATCCGAGAAACTGACTTTTAGCCTGCAGGCTTCATTTGACATCATCGCTCAACCCGCCTAGGCGCGGCGGTGATCATATGGCTCAATGTTGGGCCGCGACTCTCGGAGCAAATCTGTCTCGCCTGGGTCCCTTATAACGCGACCCCTTTGAAAGAGTCCTATGCCTGATTTTAAATCGCTGAATCTTGCCGCGCCCATCAGCAGCGCCATTGAAGAACTGGGCTATAGCACCCCCACACCCATTCAAGCCAAAGCCATTCCAGATGTCCTAAAAGGGCGCGATTTGATGGGTATTGCGCAAACGGGCACAGGAAAGACTGCAGCGTTTTCCCTTCCGATGCTCAACCATATTTGTGTCAATGACCAAGAGCCTCCTAAAAAAGGGGCCCGCGCATTGATACTCGCCCCAACCCGTGAACTGGCCTCGCAAATCGCCGAGTCCATCCGTGAATATGGGAAGAATATGGAATTTCTGTCGGTGAGTGTTATATTTGGCGGCGTTCCTATTCAGCGACAGATAAAGCGCCTGTCCGGCGGAAATGATGTTCTCGTCGCCACACCTGGACGCCTAATAGATTTACTCGAGCGCCGCGCCGTGACGCTAAAAGATGTTGAATTTCTAATTCTCGATGAAGCTGACCAGATGATGGATATGGGCTTTATTCATGCCCTCAAAAAGATCGTGCCATTGCTGCCCAAAAAACGCCAAACATTATTCTTCTCGGCGACTATGGTTCCAGCCATTAAAAAGCTCGCAGGGCAATTTCTCGACAACCCTGTCACTGTTTCGGTAACGCCGCCCAACTCAACAGCGGAAAAAGTCGAGCAGCGCATAACCTTTGTAGATAAAGCAGAGAAACAGAACCTACTGGGTCTTTCCTTGCTTGACCCAACCGTTGGCCGCGCGCTTGTGTTTACGCGCACCAAGCATGGCGCTGATCGCGTGGTCAAACGCCTTGCTCAAATCGGCATTGACTCCATGGCTATCCACGGGAACAAGTCTCAAGCTCAAAGACAACGCGCTTTGCTCGCGTTTCGCGAAGACCAAATAAAAGTTTTAGTGGCAACCGACGTGGCCGCACGCGGAATTGATATCCCCGGTATCACCCATGTGTTCAATTTTGAAATCCCAAATGTGCCAGAGCAATATGTTCACCGCATTGGACGTACAGCGCGCGCCAATCGCGAAGGTGTCGCCCACGCATTTGTCGATAAGGACGAGCGTGCATATCTTAAGGATATTCAAAAACTCCTAAAAACAGAAATTCCAGTTGTTCCACTACCAGAAGACTTTGTGCAAAAAGCTCGCGCACTGAAAACCCGCAAACCGATTGTCAAACCCGCACAGCCAAAGCAAGAACCTCGCAAAGGTCGCGGTAAGTCGAAAAAGAAGAAAGCGCGCTTTTCAAAAGATCGAGAAAATAAGTCGAAAGACGCTCGAAATGGCCGTAACACGGAGGGACGCGGAAAGTCCTCAGAAGCTTCGCGAAGTCCCGCTCGAGAAAAACGCGATGATAAACCAAGACAGGAAAAACCGCGCAAGAAAAACTGGGGCAGCGACGGGAGCGAAGGTGAACGTCGCCGCAAGGCACCGAAAAGAGATGGAAGCACCAAGCCAAGCGGTAAGCCTGGCGGAGAATCTCGGGCCCAGAGAAAAGCCAAAAATCAAGAAGCTCATGCGAAAGAGCATAGCCGTAAGCCGCGCAGTAAACCACGCCCCGAAAACGGAAACGCCAGCCAAAGCGAAGGGCCTCGGTCACCTCAACGTTATGGTAAGCGGCCACAAAATAAGAAGGCTGGGAAACCCGGTCATCGACGAGGGCCAAAGAATCGTCCTTCAAACTCATAAACCGCGCCATTAAAAAAGCCCCTTGCCTATTTCTAGCGCAAGGGGCTCTATTTTAAGGATAAGGTTTCTGATTAATTACAGACATACATATAATTGCCGCAGGTCTTCATGAAATGAATATCTGTGC
>JAHDCL010000043.1 GCA_020629875.1 Hellea sp. | reverse complement strand
GGCTGGTACGAATAAACATCGATATCTCCCCTTATGGCCAGTTTTTATTTTTTGTCAGCCTGAAAGCCTAGTCAAAAAGACTCACCAACAGACAATTCCGACCCTGACATGACTCATATTACAAACGATTGCAACAATAAATACAATCGATTGTATATTATTTCAAAAGTGTTGCGTAAATGTCACAATCGTTATCAATGATGGTCTCACCGGCCAAAGGCATAGTCTGAAAGAGGACGCATTACCTACCTCGCAATTACGGCGAATCTATCAGATCAGCCCCAGTTCTTTTGTCGTTTGATCGGAGACGTATGGGGACAACCCATAGGTCGCATACAAGGTGACACCACCACTTTTCCCAAGCATAGCTTAGAAAAATGCAAATACGGTGACACCAAGCCCTTTGGGGGTGGAGTTATGAAAAACGATGTGCAGACAATGCGTTAGCATGGGGGTGACACCACCCCCTTTTATCTTGCCTTCCGCGCCCTTCACCCGCGCCCAGCCAATTTTCGCATTTATCAAAGACTCTCATAATCTCGCTAACCTTCAACATGGTGCACCAATTCGTACAACACATTGTGTAGCAAATTGTATTGCAAGGCACGAAAACAAGAAAAAGTAGTTACAAGTTTCCACAGGAAAACTAAACAATTACAAAGACTAGATTGTCCATTATCAAAAGAAGTTTGGTGCGGCTGAGAAGACTCGAACAAGAACAATAAATATATGCATTTCAATAACTTAGATGATTTTTAGGTCTACTTTGTTACACCGTTTGTTACACCATTTGTTACACCAAAGCTGGAATAAATCGAACTATTCATAATTATCCGCAATGATGACAATTGTCTACAATTGATCAACTTCGGACAATAGAACTGTTACTAAAAAAATTTGGTTGGATGGTGTCTTCAGAATCAGGTTGGGTAACAATTACTCAAGCTCGCCTGCACTTAATTTACGTCTACGTTTGAACTTTCTAAGCCGAACCAGCCTTTGCTGCCTCTCTTCCAGTTCGACCTCTAGACGTTCAAATGTAGCCCAGTAGTCATCCCCGTAGGCTTCCACCAAACGTGCGACTGTTTTTAGACAGCGCTCAATATCTGAGGTTTCTATGTTCATATGAAGCTCTGGCGAGCCCTGCCCGCCAGAAGTCCTTCTTTTAAACTTACTGTGATTTCGGGCGAGACCAAACAAGGTCAGCGCCATCTTCACGGTGGAACAAGGCCGCGTTAATCGGTTTTGTCATTTCAGGACCATCGAGTTTCACACTGATATATTCCAGTGGTTCCGCGTCATCCTGCGGCTCTGTCACATCATTCCACGCGACGCCCAAATCACAGCGGCCAGACTTCACAAAATAGTCGGGGCTGTTTTCCGTTTTCTTCTTTTCATTCGCCACAAAGCGAACCTTCTTATTTGTCATGAGTGTTGCGATCGTGCCCTCAAAGCCCGTCGCAGTCGGTTTGAATGTTCCAATAGTAGCCATAGCGTTTTTCTCCTGTGCTTGACGTGGTGGAAATTAGGCCAGCTCGCGCTTAGCCTTTTTGAAGCCCGCATCACCGGCAAGAAAACTTGCGAGCATTGACGGGATAAGCGCTGAGACATCGGCCTTTTCGCCGTAAGCCTTTTCATAGACTTTGGCATAGGCTTCCAAATCAGCTTCCAAGTCCGGCATCACAGAGATTGTGTGCTTGGTTGGCTTGGTATCGGGAAGTTTGTGTAATTTTATCTGAGGCTGGCTCATGGGCTTGCTCCGTAAGGTTTGAGGATAAGGTCGCGCGAGACAATAACGTTGAACCGCCAGCCTTGGCGCACTTTGAGTGTGGGTTGCACATTGAGGTTACGGTCAATGATGCGCTGCCCCGCAATGTTAGCAGTATCTTGCCCAGCATTTTGCAAGGCGCGCGTCAGACGGTCACCGTCATCGCTGGCAAGCTCTGACCCAATAGAGAGTAGAGACGATAACGCTGCGCCTTTAATGAATTGCCATGTGTGTTTATCGACCTTGTCCTTAAGCCCAGCAAAACCCTGACTGTCAGAGCCCGGCAAATTATCAAGCTGAATGCTATCGCCATTAGGTAGAATGAGCCGCGTCCAGACAACGAGCGCGCGGCTCTGGCCAAATGCGATGACGCTATCATATCGTCCCATTAAACGAGAGCCTTGCGGGATAAGCAGATGCTGTCCTGTCACCGTATCATAGATGTTCTCAGTCACTTGGCCGATGACTTGGCCCGGCAAGTCTGAATTTAGTCCTGTGACCAGTGAGGCTGGAATAATGTTACCTGCCATCACCTGATAGGGTGAACGCGGAGAAACTAGGCCATGCGAGTTATAAATATCGTCTGTATCCCGATCTAAGAAAGCCTGCTTATCAACTTGCCCATTTGGGTCACTCTGGCCGCCGCTCAAATCAAATCCCGTAGGCGGCGCGGGATAGCCCGGTATTTGCGGAACAGGAAACCCAAGACCTTGGCTTAGCTGATCGACTGGCGCAGCACTTGCGTATTGCTGAACCTGACCGCTTGAAGCTTTACGGCCCACATTAAAGAATAAGCTCTGTGTTTTCGGCTGTTGGGTCGGTGGATTATACACAGGAGCGGCAGGTTGATATGATGGTTTCGGCGGCGCGCTATATGACACTCGCTTTTGGGGTCGGGGCTTTAAAGCCACTTCCGATATGGGAGGCACTGAAACAGCTTGGTCTTTTGACAGATAAGCTGCGCCAAGATCACCCGGCAAAGGCGGTCCCAAAGTAGGCTTCATATCCTCATAGGTCTTTGGCAATAGCTCGAGTCCTGCGGCCATGGGCTTATGCGTGACATTGTAGAGCTCTTCTGCTTTTTCATCATGCACTGGTGATTGAAGCGCCATCGCCAAGGCTCCGAACATAACTGCGCCTAAAACAGCCGCACCGCCCAATAGCGCTTTGCGACTAAAACGGCGCACTGCGCGAGGCCGTGCTCGTATGGAAAGATTTGGGGTTATGTCACTCATGACGCGCGCTCAATGCGAACCACGGTTTGCTTCTTTTCACCAAGGCGCAATTCAGCGGCATCGAATAAACGGTCCACGACATAATAGCCGTCTTTGACCCGATAATTTACGAGCTTGCTTATGCTGCCTTTATCGTCTGTGACGAATAATGGCGGCGCTTCGGATACGGCCAACCCTTTGGGAAATTCAATGAAGACCTTTGAGCCATCGTCAAAGACGCGCGTTGGCCTCCAATGCGGGTCGTCACCTTTGATGATATAATCAAAACGCAAATCGTCTGGTTTTAGATTGGCATCTACCCTCTCATAACTCGCTTGGGTCACAAGGGATGTTTCAGGTGAATTTTTGCGAATATTTCTGATGGCGTCATGCGGATAACGCCAAGAGACTGCCGCCATATATGTGTCAGTAAATGACTTCAGGTCCAGATAATAGGTCCGCCGCGTCGAAGTGATAATGGCATTGGTCGAGAGATTTGCCGCCATGGGCTTCACTAGAATATGAACCTGTTCATTCACCCCTGACCCTGAAACCGTATCTCCTACTGTCCAGCGTTCCGTGTCACCTGCGGAGACAGTGATAAGCCCTTCGCCCTTTTCCAAAGCAATATCCGTAATCTGAGTGGGCGATGTATAAACCTGATAGAGCGATCCCGGTGTGTAGGGGTAAAGCTGAATGGCATTGAGATAATTGTCAGTTGTCGGCTTTACGATAGCCGCGTCATTGGCATAGCTCACAGCCTGAAACCCTGACAATGATGGCCCGCGATGAATCAGTTCTACATCAAGAGACATCGGCTTCATTTGCCCGTCCATCATCAAGGTGGGCATTCCAAGGTCTGTGTAACCTTCAGTCTCAGTCAACACGTCGTATGCCTCCGGCGTTTCGGGCAGATATAGAGCCTTGGACATTTCGTCAGGCGTGGTCACGCTCCCGGGTTTTAAATCCCCCCAAACACCTTGAAGGCTGGCACAGCCTGATAAGCTGATAGCGACAACCAAAATTGATGCGGTCATCATTTGGCGCGGCAGGTTTGATGGCTGTCTCATTGTGAAGCTCCTGTTGCATTGAGGTCTTTTGACCAGTGAAGTCCGTGGACATAGAGACCGAGCGGATTGCGGTGCAGCGTCTCGGCGTCCGTTGGGGCTTTCGTGATAATTGACAGGCTTGCCGTGTAAGTTTGAACGGTTAGCTGCGCGCCATTTCGGAAAGACTTCTCACGCCAACGCACCTCGAAACTGTCCTCTGATGAGCGCACGATACTCGTGACATCCACAGTAACGCTTCGCTGCCCAATATCGGCAAACGGGTCATTCTCATTGGCGTAGGTATTGAGCGTAAGTGCCGCTTGATCTGTGGCGTAATTATAAGCGTTTAGCCAATTATCGCGCAGGACTACGGGGTCGATTGAAACCGAGCGAACATTTGTAATGAAGCGCGCCAATTGATGCGCAATCTGGGCATCTGAGGGTTTAAAATTCGTTTGCGCAGGGCCGGACGCTTTAACCGCGCCCGTTTCGTCAACTTCAACAACCCACGGCACGATGCTGGCTTGCGCGCTTTGGTAAATTAGGCCGCTGGTGGATAGCGCGGCTAATCCCATCGCGCCGCAAAAGGCCAAGCACCATCTGTTACCGCGCGCATTGGCACGGCCTAATCTCCGGTCCTCTTTCTGTCCTGCGCGTTGATAAGGCGTTTCAGGGATAGGTGTTTTTCCAAATTTTGATTGGCTACGTTTCCATTTCATCGTCTTGTCCTCCTATTCGGATCTATGCGTCAGGGTTAAGGGATGGGCCGCTTCCACTACCGCCGCCGTCTCCGCCGCGAAGTGCATTTGTGGCCGTGCGTGTTGCGTGGCGCGTTTGTTGTTGGCGGTGAACTTTCTTGGCCCAATTTGGGCCTTTGCCCGTTTCGCCCGAAGCGGCTCCGCCGCCATCTTTACGCGGCGCTTTCATACCTTTGGACAATGCTGCCATCCCGCCGCGCATCCCATTCCCATGCGCGGTTGATACAGCGCCGCCCGCAGCGAGCGCCTTACGGCCTCCGGCTTTAGCAACTGACATGACGCCCGCTTGAGCGACTGCGCCGACACCTGCGGCCGCGCCTCTGATACCGCCGCCTTGGGACATGCTGCCAAGTGTGAAAGCGATTTTAGAGCCGCCCGCCATGGATGCGCCCGCTTTCACCGAAGCGGCTGCGCCTTTGCCGATGCCTTTAATACCTGCACCAGCGGCGGCTCCGCCGGCTAATGCGCCAGCGCCAATCGCCGCCATTGTTCCTACGGCTGCGCCTGCACCTAATTGCGGCGCGCCTGAGACCAGGCCAGTTGCAATACCCGGCCCGAAGATGCCCAGAGCAAGTAAGGCCATAGAGCCAAGCATGATGGAGGCTGCGTCTTTAAGCGTAATAGGCACAATCATATCCGGGTCGCTCGCGGGCGGCGCAAAAGCTGATGTGATATCGCCAAAAATAGTCGAGCCAATGCCTATGATGATAGCGAGCACCATAAGTTTAATTCCGCTGGCCACGACGTTCCCAAGAACCTTTTCCGCTAAGAAAGATGTCTTATTCCAAAGCGCGAAGGGTATCAGAATGAACCCTGCAAGCGTTGTCAGCTTGAACTCAAGAATGGTCACAAAGAGTTGTATCGCGATAAAAAAGAAGGCGAACATGGTGATGATCCACGCCAGGAAAAGCGCCACAATCAAGACGATATTGTGAAAGAATTTCACAGGCCCAGTAAGCTCACCTATTTGCGTCAAAATCGGGTGAGCGGCCTGAAAGCCCGTATTGGCAATGAAACCCGGGCGCAGCAGATCGTCTGCGGTCATTGTAGTGGCCGTCGCTTTTAACCCAAGACCGCCGAAGCTGTTAAAGACGATATTTGCAAGGCCGGAGAAGTTCGTGATGATCAGCGCAAAGACGCCGACATACATGACCTTTTTGAGAAATTTTCCGATGACTGAATTATCAGACCCCATGGCCCAATAAAGGCCTGCCAAGGTAATATCGATTCCTATCAGTATAGCCGTGAGGTATTGAACCTCGCCGCCCAGGAGGCCAAAGCCGCTATCAATATAACTTGTGAAAGTGACGACAAATTCGTCAATCACGCCGAGACTTGTTGGATCAGCCATTACGGTGTGCCTCCGCTATAAGCGTCACTTGCATTGCCCATGAAAAGCCGTCGGCGGGCACGGGCTTCTTTTTCGAGCGCTAACTGGCGCGTAGCTTCAAGACTGCCTGCGCGGGCTTGGGTAATCTGCATTTGCTGTGCTTGCATGGACTGTTTGACAAGCAGTCCCATGAGCTGATTAGTCGATTGCGTGGCTTGCAACTCACCAACGGCCCCGTGGCTACTGTTCATAAGCTGGCCAAGTAAAAGCTGATCTTCCTGAAGGCTTTCCACCATTTTCGACTGCATGAGCATGGCTTCATTTTGAGCGCGCTCAGACATCTGAAATTGGGCTTCGGCCTGAACCAAAAGTTCATCTTGCGACATGCCATCATAATTCTCAGGAAAGTGTTCGCGGATAAGCTCTCTTGTCCGGTTTACGTCATAGGCGACGTTCTCCGCTTGCCGATTTAGGTAAGCAATTTCATTCAAAATACGGTTTAGGTCTGTTGCTGAATTTATATCCAGTCTGGATAAATGCTTGGCCTGATTGATAAGCATGTTCGCTTCATTGCGAAGCTGCTGTGCTTGGCGAATGATTTGGGTGTAGCTGCGCACCGCCGTGTAGAAGTTCTGAACATAATTGGCCGGGTCATAAACGACCCCTCCAAATTGGGCATGACTTGCGGGCGCATGGGAAAGCCCCATTGCTGCGATTAAAGCCAGTGTGATTATTCCGCGACGTCGAGCCATGGCACATACTCCTCTTCATGAAATTGCTCAGTCATCAAATCCGCCGCCCATTCCAACCCTTTGAAACGTAGCCAATGGGCCGCAAAATTATCGTGGCCGCCCAGTTCAAGAACGCGGTCAATTTGGGTTTGGTCTTTCTCTGAACCCGCCGCGCAAAAGGCGAGTGCAATCGGACCTAGCTGCAAATCAAACAGACGATTGCCGCCGTGACTTTGGAAATAATAATCCCGCTTGGGTGTGGCCGAGGCGATGATTTGAACCTGTCGTTTGTTAAGGCCGAAGCGGTCGTAAGCTTCTCGCTGTTGAGGCTCCATCGCGCGGTTATTGGGCAAAAAGATGCGAGACAGGCAGCTCTCAATAATCGCAGGCGCAATTGGGCTATTGGCGATATCCGCGAGTGACTGCGTGGCGAAGATAACGGAGACATTTTTCTTGCGAAGAACTTTAAGCCATTCTCGAATGCGGTCTGCAAACATCGGGTCATCAAGGAAGACCCACGCTTCATCCAGTATCAGGAATGTAGGTTTACCATCAAAACGTGCTTCGAGCTTATGAAACAGATAGGTCAGCACGGGCGCAACAAGCGCTTTTGAGTGCATCAATTCTTCCATCTCAAAAGCCTGTACGGCGTTATCACGAAGCGTATCTTTATTCCCGTCAAGAATATGACCGTAAGCGCCTTCAAGGGTGAACAGCTTTAAGGCCAGACGTAAATCGCTATCCTGAATTAAGGCTGACAGCCCTGTGAGCGTGCGCTGATCTTCGGGCGCGCTGGCAAGACTTTGTAAAGCTGACCAGACGGTGTTTTCAACTTCAGCCGTCACATCAACGCCTTTGGAAACCAGTAATCCTGAAATCCATTCCGAGGCCCACGCCATTTCATTCGGCTCATCAATCCCGCGTAAAGGCTGAAAAACTAACCCTGTGTCTGTTTCGCCAAGTGCGTAGAAATCGCCGCCAAGCGCCTCAATCATCGCGCGTGATGAAGCACCTTTATCGAAGGTAAAAACCTGAGCGTCAGGATAGCGTTTGAACTGCATGGAAAGCAGATTAAGTAAGACGGATTTACCTGCGCCTGTAGGCCCAACTACCAGTGTATGGCCTACGTCGCCTTGATGGGTCACCAACCGAAACGGCGTGTGGTCTTCTGTGGTGGCGTATAATAGCGGCGCGCCGTCCAAATGCGCATTGCCTTCCGGCCCGGCCCATACAGCGGACAGCGGCATCATATGCGCGAGGTTTAACGTGGAAACCAAGGGGACGCGCACATTTGCATATGGATTGCCGGGATGCGTGCCAAGCCAAGCGTCAACGGCATTGACCTTTTCATGTATGGTCACAAAGCCGCGCCCATTGATAATGCGCTCAACCGCTCTAATGCGCGCCTCAGCAGCCGCTCCGTCCTCATCCATGACGCATATGGCTGTCGTCAAATAGCCGTAAGACACGTAGTCCCCGCCGAGGTCTTGAAGCGCCGCATCGGCATCAATCGCTTTGTTATCAGCGTCGCTATCAACAAGAGGCGAGCTTTCATTCATCAGCGCTTCTTTGAGGAGCGCGACAACCGACTTACGCTTGGCGAACCATTGCCGCCGCGTTTTAGTAATGACCTTTGAGGCTTCTGCCTTGGAGAGCGGCAAAAAGCGCGTCATCCAGCGATACGAAAAACCGAGCGTATTGAGCTCGTCCAATATGCCCGGCGTAGTCTCACTTGGAAACCCGAGGATAGTCACCGTATGGATTGAATGCTCGCCAAGGCGCGGGACCAACCCTCCGACCAAATCAGCGCCGCCAATAAAGCTATCGATATAAGCAGGCGTTTCAGGCGTTTTAATAAGGTGACGTTTTGGGGAAACCGTAGAGTGTAAATATGTTAGCGTCGCATCATCACCCAGCCATTCGGCCATCGGGAATTGGCTTTGAAGAAGGTCCAAACATCTATCACATTCTGACATGAAGCTTTGTAGGTGCTCTTGAACCGACACGCCCTTATCGTCGGTAGGCGTTTCTATAATCCAACTTTCGGCCTTACTGGATCTGTCTGCTGGCGGAATAAACTGAAACGTCAAATAATAGACGCTCTCAAACAAGTCGCGCTGACCAGCTTCTTCTTCAAACTCGCCTCTGCGTTCTTGCTCGACTATCCAGGCTGCGGGGTCAGCAAATTCAGACACCGGGTATTCACGGGCTGGAATACGCGCAGCTTCAAAATATAATGCCCAACCCGACCCAAAACGGCGAAGCGCATTATTGAGGCGCGCGCAAGTCGCCACTAATTCTTCCACTGTCGAGCTTTCAAGATCAGGGCCGCGGAACTCCGCCGTGCGCTGAAAACTCCCGTCCTTATTGAGCACCGTGCCGGGCGCAATGAGCGCTGTCCAAGGCAGGTAATCAGAGAGGCAATCAGGCCGCTTTTGATATTCACTTAAATTCATCATGCCAAATTCCTCATGAGAGATAACCCTTATGTTTGATGTGACGGACAAGAACTTCCATGAACTGCGGATCACGCGAGGCGAAAAAGACGCAAAGGGTATGGGCGCAGACATAGTAGATGATGCCGAGTAGCCAGAGCTGGAGACCCAGCCCTAAGGCGGCCGCAAGCGTGCCATTCAGGATGGCCGCCGTTCTCGGAACACCGCCTAAAAGGATGGGTTCGGTCAATGAACGGCGCACCGGAATGGTGAAACCTTCGGGAAGCTGATATGCGGCCGTGTCCGTCATTAGATGACAGCCCCGCCCGTAAAGCTGAAGAATGACAAGAAGAAGCTTGTCGCCGTAAAGGCAATCGACAGACCAAAGACAATCTTGATGAGATTACGCATACCGCCGCCTGCATCGCCAAAGGCAAGGCCAATACCGGTCATGATAATTGCTATCGTGCCGAATATTTTAGCCACAGGGCCTTCAATAGATTTTAGGATGCTTGTCAGTGGGCCTTCCCACGGCATAGCTGACCCTGCTGCGTGCGCCGTTTGCGGCATCAACATCATGATCAGGACGACAATGGCCGCGCCGAAATAGAGCCGATGATTTATGCTTCCGTGTGTTAGTGGTCCGTACATGAGTTACCTCCGTCAAAAGTGAGTTTAGGGATGGAAGACGAGGCCGTGAGCGGTTCGAGCTGATAGCCCTTGTCCGTCAGACCAATAAGGCGCGCGATGGTTTGCACACGGCGTTTTGAGCCTCGCCCGGAAATGAAGACAATCACGTCGATGGCCTCCGCAATCAGAGCGCGCGGGACAATCGCCACGCCCTCTAAAATCAGTTGTTCAATACGGCCCAGAGCCGCTTTCGCTGAATTTGCATGAACTGTTGCGATGCCGCCGGGATGACCCGTCGTCCAAGCCTTGAGCATGTCGAGGGCTTCTGGCCCGCGCACTTCGCCGACAATGATGCGGTCTGGCCGAAGGCGTAAGGTGGATCGCACCAAATCCGCGAGAGTGACATTCAAACCGTGCGTGCGAAGGGCTACAGTATCCTTAGCCTCACATTGAAGCTCGCGCGTATCTTCAAGAATAAGAACGCGGTCACCTGTGTCTGATATCTCAGACAACAAGGCATTGGCGAGAGTCGTTTTACCGCTTGATGTGCCGCCAACGATTAAGATGTTTTGGCGTGACGTGACGGCGTATTTTAACGCTTCGGATTGCTCATATGTGAGGCTGCCCGCCTTGACATAATCATCCAAGGTAAAGACCGCGACAGCGCCCTTACGAATGGAAAAACACGGCGCTGAAACGACTGGCGGCAAAACGCCCTCAAAGCGCTCTCCATTCCCCGGAAGCTCCGCGCTAATAATCGGCGCTTTCGTTGTTACGTCTTGATTAATGTGACTGGCCACGAGGCGAACCACACGCTCACCCTCATCAGGGGTCAGCACACTGTCAGTGTCGAAACGGCCAACGCCTAATTTATCGAGCCATAAATGGCCATCGGGGTTGAGCATGATTTCGATGACTTTGGGATCATCCAAAGCTTGCGTAATGACAGGCCCGAGCGCCGTGCGCAGCATGGCGAGGGTGCGGTCTGTTGTGGCGGCTGTTTGAAGGCTAGACATCTGCGGTCTCCTTCTTCTTTTTTGGCGTAGCCGCTTTTTTCTTTTGAAGTTTTTCGAGAAGCTGAATTTCATCAAGACGAAAGAAGTCTTGGTCTGAGACAAGGACATCGGACAGAGCTTGCTTAAACGTCTTACCGCCCATCCGCATTCTAACGCCGAGCTGATCGACAAACTGGTTCATCAACCCAACTCCGCGCGCGGCGCGCACGTCCGTATCTGCCTTCGAGATCTGGGGCGCCATCGTGAAGTAAAAATGCAGGAACAAAGCGAAGGTCTCTGAATGCAAATTGAGATCACGCGAATGACGATGATTATGACGGATCATCATATCCAGCTTTTCAAGAATGCGCGCATCTCGCGCGTCATCATGCTCGAACGTAAAGCAGGATGACAAAGCATCATTGATGACGCGGGACTTGGTTTTACCTAGAGCGCGCGCTCGAACATCGAGCAAAGCTGCATTTTCCGGTGTGATACGCGCACGAACGCGGGCTGTGAGATCATTGCTCATAGTTACATTCCCAAATCTATGTCTGTGCTGCGGGTCAGGTCATGGGCGCGGGCAAGTGTGGCCGTGTCTCTGACGAATTCGCCGAGTTTAATTGCGGGTGTGAGATCATCGCCCTCTGCAACATCGAGAGACTTCTCTTCAGCCTTGGCTTGAGATGACGCAGCTTCAGGGGAGCTTAGCTCGGGGCTGCGTTCTTTGCCGCCCTCGTCCTCATCGTCATCGTCATCAAGGCCCATCTTTGAATTTAAGGCTGAAGCAATTTTGTTCTGCTCTGACTTTTCAGCCTCTGTGTAGAGACGGTCATCCACGGGCCGTGTCTCAATACCCCAGACGCAAGGCGTATTCGGGGAAAGTCCGCCATAACCGTCCGGAGATATTTGGGGAGGGTTGGAAACACGGCCTGTGAAATTCTTATCCGCGTAGTAGCGAACTTTATCGGCTTTGATGGGGGAGAAGCCTGAGAGAAGAATAAGCTCCTCATTGGAGGGCAGTTGCATTATTTCGCCCGGCGTAATGAGCTGGCGCGCTGTTTCTTGGCGAGAGACCATGACGTGGGACAGCCAAGGCGCGAGGCGGTGACCCGCGTAGTTACGCATGGCGCGCATTTCAGTCGTGCTGCCGATGGCGTCCGATAGGCGTTTAGCCGTGCGCTCATCATTGGTCGCAAAGGCAACCCGCACATGGCAGTTATCGAGGATAGAATTGTTGGGCCCGTAGGCTTTTTCGATCTGGTTAAGAGACTGAGAAATCAGGAAAGCCCGCAAGCCATAGCCTGCCATGAAAGCGAGTGAGCTTTCAAAGAAGTCGAGACGCCCCAGAGCAGGAAACTCATCTAGCATGAGTAGGAGTTGACGTTTGGGTTGGCTCTCGCCTGAGACAACAAGCTCTTCAGTAAGGCGGCGGCCAATCTGATTTAAGATGAGACGAACCAGCGGCTTGGTTCGCGAGATGTCGGACGGAGGAATGACCAGATAAAGCGAGACGGGTTTGTCCGCCTTCATCAAATCGGCAATCCGCCAATCACATTTTGATGTCACCTCGGCGACCGTGGGATCTCGGTAAAGTCCGAGAAAGCTCATAGCCGTTGATAATACACCTGAGCGCTCGTTTTCAGATTTATTGAGGAGTTCACGCGCTGCTTGTGCGACCACCGGATGGACTTTCGCCCCGCCTCGGTCACCGAGATGATTAGTTTTCATCATGGCCCGAAGCGTCTTTTCAAAACTACGGTTCGGGTCAGAGAGGAATGAGGCTACGCGAGCCAGCGTCTTTTCGCGCTCTGCGTAGAGAATGTGAAGGATAGCGCCGACAAGAAGACTATGAGCGGTCTTTTCCCAATGGTTACGGCGCTCAAGCATACCTTCAGGGTCAACAAGGATGTCAGCAATGTTCTGAACATCACGGACTTCATTCACGCCTTTGCGAACTTCCAGAAGCGGATTATATTTGGCGCTCGCTGAATTTGTGGGATCAAACATGAGGCAGTGCGAGAATGAGGCTCTCCAACCGGAAGTGAGCTGCCAGTTCTCTCCTTTGATGTCGTGGATTACCGCGCTGTCAGTCCAGGAGAGTAAGGTCGGGATAACAAGACCAACGCCCTTCCCTGACCGCGTTGGCGCAATCGCCATGATATGCTCTGGGCCATGATGGCGAATGTAATCCGTCTTTGTGCGTCCAAGGAAAACACCCTGATCGTCCAAAAGGCCGACTTGCTTCATTTGCCTCGATGTCGCCCAGCGTGACGAGCCGAATGTGTTTAGCGCTTTTGAAGAGCGCCCGCGCAATACCGACCCGATGACCGCAAACATAATTCCAAGGAGGCCGCCACCTGCGGAAATCTGCCCGCCTCTGGAAAAGATATGCGGCGCATAAGCATCAAACTGATACCACCATTTGAAGAGGTTCCACGGCGCATATATTTTATGATTGCCAAGTTCTGCGAATCCCGTTCCCAAATATGCATCGTAATCAAACTGAAGCGCGACCCACTGGGTTGCGTACCAAGTCGTCAAAATGATCGTCGTGAAAACAACGAATATTTGCCCGATCAAGATATTTTGTGGCGACATTACCTACGTCCTTCAATTGCGATGGACTAAGGCTGCCTGAAATATGGATTTTTGGTCTAGTTCCTAAATAGTGAATTCGCGTGAACTATTATGACTTTCTATGAAGTTCTGTGAGTTTCTGTGAAAACGGTAAATTTGATGATCCCTCCAATTTACACTGCCTTCCGCCTCACAATTTTCACTTATCCACCGCAAATTAGGAATGTATTCCTTATTTTACTTGACTGATGTTCCTATTTCGTTCTTTTTCACTCGTCTGCGCTATAGATGGATGAAACATGCGAAAACCAGACACGATAGAAAGGCTTTACCTCGACTTTGATGGCTTCTTTGCATCTGTGGAGCAGCAAGCGCGTCCGGGTTTGCGCGGCAAGCCTGTCGGTATAGTGCCTTTTGACGGCACAGCGCATACAGTTGTGATTGCCTGTTCAAAGGAGGCGAAAGCTAGAGGCGTTAAAAACGTCATGAAGCTCGCCGACGCTCGAAAGCTCTGCCCTGAACTTATCCTGCAATGCCAAAGTCCTGATCTCTACCGCCGCGCTCACAATGCTCTCCTCGCTGAAATCAATAGCGTCATTCCTATCGAGGCTGTGAAGTCTATCGATGAGCTCTGCTGTAAATTGGACCCGCGCGACATAGCCGACCCCGAAGGCCTATCTGTCCGCATTAAGAAAGCTATCAGTGAAGGCGTTGGCCCTTTTGTAACGTGCTCAATCGGATTTGGTGCAAATCGCCATCTGGCAAAGATTGCCTGCAAGATGGACAAGCCTGACGGAACAACAATTTGGCACCCGCACATGATGCCGGGACCGATGCTCGACCTTCCGTTTGACGACATTCCCGGAATTGGCGGGCGTATGGAGCAAAGGCTAAACCATGCGGGCATTTACAATATGAAAGACCTACTCGCGACTGAACCAAAGCAAATGCGCAAGTTATGGCGCAGCGTTACAGGCGAACGCCTATGGTATGCGCTGCATGGTTATGACGTGATGGCTCAAAAATCTGAACGCGGTATGTTTGGGCATGGCCGCGTTTTGCCCCCTGAGCTTCGTAATTTCAAAGATGCCAGAGACTGCACGCGTTTGCTTTTGGTGAAGGCTGCGCGCCGTATGCGGCGTGAAGGATTTTATGCCAGCTCGCTCTATATGTGGGTGAGTTTGCGTAACCGTTCTATCAAAGAGAAAGGATGGTCTTCGCATCACAAACTTCACATGGCTAATGATGACCAAGCCTGCCTGACGGCCCTTGATGCCTTATGGGCAAAAGCCAAAACCAGAATTCCGAGCCATTACAAAATTGTCCGCGTCGGCGTAACGCTAGGTGACCTGACAACTGCATCAACGCGGCAACTTGATATGCTTATCAATGATGACCCGGAGCGGCAGCGTTGGGAGTCAGTCACAAATGCTATGGACAGTTTGAACTCTCGTTACGGCAAATCACTTGTGACAATGGGGCCTTGGAAACTTCCGCCCGGCGGCAACCTTGGCGGCAAGATAAGTTTCACTCGGATACCTCGCGCGGAGGACTTCTGGTGAGCTGGAAAAAACAACTTCAGATGTTGGATTTTGAACTAGGAGACCGTTTAGAAGCCCGTTGCGCCAGTTGCGGTTACACATGGTATGAGGAGCCAGTCGTCTATTTCCATAAATCCCACATCAGGCAATTATACGTCGATGAATTTGAAGCCCGTATGCGGTGCAAGCAATGGAACTGCGCGGGCAAGATAGTCATATCGCAAACACACAAAGATGAAACTGAAGGATTTCAGGGCGGACTTGCTTAGGGGCTAATACCCTCATAGCGGACGTTGCTCAGTCAAGGAATTAGCGGGTAAAATTTGACAAAAACGTGTCATGTCTCATCTAAAGTTATTAGTGATAAATCGGGGACGGTGGACATTGCATCTTTACCGAGGCAATCTAAGATTCGACTTGCCGCAACATAAGAGTACTCAAGCATTAAAATCGCTTCCCCATCAGACAATTGGCCGTTAGGCATTGTGCTTAGTGCTGTAGAATGAAGCATCTTACTCGCAAACGAATAAACAAAATCGTATTCATCCTTCATGCCAATTTTCTCGGCGGCCATACTCCAGTTCATTCGGCGAGCGCCACCGATCTTATTGCGAAGGTCTTTACTTGATTTAGACATTTCAGCTTCTAGCACTTGGCGGTCGGATTTGAGGGACTGTAGTTCGAGTTCCAATTTCGGCTTAGTCTTTTTAATCAACAAATACTGCTGATAGCCATACCCATTGTAAACCGCTTGCGAGCCGTAAATCGCAAATGCAACACGCGCCCGAGCGTCTACGTCAGTCGCCGTTTCGTTGAGAAGCGCTCTGAACTGAGTAGTGTCTATTTCCTCACGCGTCAGTCTATCTAAAAGCGTGGACATCTTGCTGTCCTCTACAGACTCAAGTTCGGCAAAGAGTTTGATTTCACTGTCAATCTTCGCGATATGGGATTCGATACTTTTAATTTGCTCACACAATAACTGGTAGTTGAACACCAATCCATATTCGACATCGGCACGAAAAAGCAGGCACCAAACTAGGTTTTCAAAGAGGTTTCGTGCAGCACCAATAACCTCGAAATCTCCGATTTTTCCTTCGCCAACAAATAATCGCTCCAGTTTGTCGAGTGTGCCTTGATGGGCAAAGCAGACCCAACGTTCTGCTTTATGCGAGTTCGGACCATTGTTGGATATTAATTCCTCAACTAAAAGACTTCGTCCTTTTACAAGCGATCTGACAAAAGGAAGCCTTTCACTAAGCAATCGGCGGTAGTCGGACGCAACCGCGCTGATACTCTGAGTTGCTAAGATGGTATCGGTCATAGAAGTATCCGTAGATTTTGATTTAAGACTACGTGTTAGGCTGCACTAACTGCAACAACCTAACAGAAGTAATTCTAGAAATTTTTTTCAAAATCAAACTTGTAGCTTTTCGTGACACTAATTTTCGTTCGGAAGAAGAAATTCAAGACTTATATCCTAAGGTCTCCTTTGCTCCACTCAAGACAAGCGCATATCATTTTAGAACGCTATGATGTGCCCAACCATTAGTAGTAATAATCAGGTCATCATCTTTTTCTATTCCATCACTAGCAATCCTCTCGGGCAACCATTCAAATTGAGTTGTTAGAGCTGTGTCGCTTGCCCACGGAGCAACATCCACTAGCCTGTAGATGTATTGAACATTGCTGACAGTCACGCCCATCGCGTCGGCTGGCTCCGTGAAGTTGATAATCTCAACCACCTCGGGGGTGCCGTAACACAATTGTCGCTCGCCAGTGCTTAAGGCTCCCTTATCCATCTCTGCCGGACGCAAGTAGGTCTTTCCGTTATCTGAAAATTTGTAGCCCACCCAATCAGCTTTACCGGTTACTTGACCACTAAAGTTTTTCGTATCCTTTTGATAACTGACCGCTTCTAAAAGCCCCAAAGTTACGAGACCGTTGTAAAAGGATGGCTGCTTGTGCTGAAAGCTACCGTCTGTTCTAAATTCTTGAATGATACCATCTGCATTGGGCGCACTGCCTATTCTGACGCATTGCTTCATCTGCGCGTAGTGAGCGTTCAGCGCCTGTTCAAAGTTAGCTTCATTTGCAGCGTTGGGATCGTTACCACAAGCCGACATTAAAAGCGCAGCTCCCGATAACAGCAAAATTGGTTTGATTGAATTAGTCATGATCTTCCTCCGTTTATGTGATGCTTTGTCCTCTGGCCTTTGTAAGCGTCCATGAAATCGTTTGCCCTTTCATCACGCCTGAAATCGATTTACCCAAATTCCTGTCCATCGTGTCTCGCCATGGCACGAGCGTAAATTTTTTAGACTTTTCGATGACGGCATATTTCCCGCTCGGCCTGTGAATAGCCTCGCGGTATACCCCTGAAATACGTCCGGAATCAGGCGCGGCTTTATAGGGCTTATTAAGTTGTTCGCTCAACGCCTTGCCAGCCGCATTGAGATCGTGTTTTTCGAGAGCATCAAGCGTATTTAACGTAACTCCCGATGTCCTGTTGATTAGCTTTTGCGAGAGGAGAAATCTTTGACGTTGCGTCTTGAGGACTTCGACCTCTTTCCCGAACCCTGATGCATCACCCTCAAAATTATCGCTCATCAATTCGGTATCAAGCCATGTCTTGCCCATTGTCTGAGTAAGTTCAGCCAAAGGCGCGCGAGAGCGAATATCAAGTTTAACGGGATTACCAAAGCTACGTGATTTTTCATATCTGGCCGCGCGTTTGAGATAGTCCTTCGGAACATTCCAAGAGCCGTCCGCATTGCGCTCGGCGTGCCCTATACGGCGCATGGCCTCCAAGCGGCGCACATGCGCTTTGATAAACTCTTCGCGCGCACCGGGGTCACTCATTTCGTGAAAGGACGGGCTGTAAATTCCGCCGCGCTTTGATGCGATGTCAGCAATGGTAATATCTGACGCCTTGGGTGCATATGTTTGTGGTCCTGCGGTCACGACCATACCGCGCTCTATTTGCGCGAGATTAGCTTCTCTGCCCGTCTCGACAAATAAAGCTTCACCCTGCAGGGTATCAAGAACGATATAGCTGCGGTCATTAACATCATCGAGCACGCCCTTTTCAATCACTCTACCAGTGATGGGTTGGGCCAGCTTTGCAGCCGCGTCGTATATCGGCTCACGATCAAGGCTACGGTCAAGTTTGGCGCGGCTCATCGCGCGGTGATAAGCTTTGAGAATGTCGCCGCGATCGCCCATGCGGCGAAGCGTGCGTTCAAGATTGTCATCAAGCCGCCATTTACCAAAGCCAACCTTCTCGGCAAGGCCCAGTGAGCTTAGATGTTCCATGCGCCATTTTTCAAAACGCTGCGACCAGTCTGAACCGTCCAGCGGCAGCTTTGACAAATCAACGATTTGGTTTTGCGCCTTTGCCAGTAAGTCACGATCAATCGATGTGAAACGGTCATGCCTAACGGACAGGGCCAGTTTCTTGGCAACGTCAATTTGGGTGGTCGGCCCAAGCTCTAAAGTCGCGACCTGTTCAGCCGCTTCTCTCATGCCGTGGGAAATATAGTCTCTAGGAATTATGAGCGTTGAACCTTTGTCTGTGATGCCGCGGATGACAACATGGCTGTGCGGGTTGGCGGTGTCGTAATGGTTAGCGGCGACCCAATCGAGCTTCGTGCCTAAATCACGCTCCATCTGCGCCATGACGTTTCGGGTGTAGGTGCGCAGGTCACCCAATTCTTTTCCGTCTTCGGGCGACACGATCACTCGGAACTGATGTCTGTCATCAATGCCGCGCTCATGGAACTCATCACTATCTAACATGATGTCATCACGGCTGTAGAGAAGACCCGTCTCGCCCTCGCGCGCGGCGCTGTCCCTTTGAATGTAATCCAGGTGATGGCGCTGCGCATCTTTGCCGTAAGCTCCCATCTTCACGAGATGGACTTTGACGATCACGCGACGCGAAAAATATTGCTCGGCAACAGCGCCCTGCTTTTTGACGCGCCCACCTGATGAACGCGATGACCTTTGCGCGGCTCGTCTTACTTGTCCGGCAAAACTCACAAAGCGCCCTGTTCCGTTAGGCGACAAAATTTTTCCAAGCCGCACATTGAACTGATTATCGCCGCTCATAGCAAAAGCCCCGAAACCTTAGCAAAACAGCCCGTTTTGATCCACGTCCCGGCCTTTTTCTTAGGCCCTATGGGGGATCGCGCCGAATCCACGTCCCAGCCCAATACCCTCGCGTCCCGCGAAAAAAGATGTGCAGACAATGGCTTAGGCCATTTTGGGCCGCGCCCTTTATCTTGCCCTCTTAAATTCACCCCTCAAACCCCGCTAAATCAGGCTTTTCCGATGATTTAAGATTCTTAGAATCTTCCAAATATTGAACCACGCCTAGAATATTTTCAGAACTCACAGGGCCAAAATATCGACTATCAAATCCCGTCTGCACATCGGGGGATATCAACAGATACTCACCCGATTTCAGGACAATACAGCCCGACTTTTGAGGCATATCGCGTCCCAAAACATCCTGCCCCAGCACGGGAATATCAGGACGTTTTGGGACTCTAACCGATTGGTTGTTGTAACAGACTTCTTCCCCCTCAACCGCCCACACCGTCTTTATGAGAGGGTAATCATACGGCAAATACCCACGCTCATCAGCCAAACGACGCGCCCATTCGGGGCCGTACGCTGCGACTTGAGCGCCCAAAGTGACAGGCTCATTCGGTTTCAAACGATACCATCCGACCTGGGCGCTATAGCTTGGATTATAAAACAAGACAGGCTTTGGCGGGAAGATGATCTGGCCTGCCGTTCCAATAACCGCGAGCGTCATCACGCCCGCAATAATAGCTTTAAACAGCATCACGCGCCTCCATATGAGATGAGTGGGCCAATACTCCGCTTAGGGTTTGACGTGCAGATATATCGTTTTGAAAAGAGACCCAGTAAGCGTCCGGCAATGTCTCGATGGGGTGAGTTGAAGACTTTTCTACATCATCAAATGCGCTCAATGCCCGCTTCACAGCTTGGGTTCCGTTGAACGCGGCGAGGACTTTGACAGCAGGCGTGACACCCGGCACGCGCGTTAAGAGACCTGTTGTTTGCGTTTTCAATATGAAAAAACGCCAATCCTGCGTTCCATATTCATTCGCGCGCCACCGTATATATCCGAGGGTTTCCTCAGGCTTAAAGCAAGCAAGTTTACGGTATTTATCAAGTTTGACTGTTTTGTCAGGCGTCCCAAACCTTAGCCTGTGATTGAGCAGGCCTCTCACAAAATGACACTGAATGACGGTAAAGCCTGTCACATCTTTGCTGCTTTAATTGTCGACCATTGCCGCAAATCATCGCGGTGGTAACAGATCGAACCGCCATGTTTGCGATAGACAGGCCCCGTTTTATTAGACCGATAATTTGCTAAAGTGCGCTCATCCAGCCTCAAGAAAACGGCGGCTTCGTCCGGTAATAGGAACGGACTTGGCACATCATCCAGCAGTATTTTTCGTCTCGGGATATTCTGTCTTTTTAAACTCTCGCCCATATCAATCTCACATCATTCACCGTGCCTGCGCCTTACCACGCATGTTCACGCAACGAATCAAGACACAACTTTGAGGGGTTAACGAGTCACGTTTTTGGGACGTTCAAAAAACGATACGGGCACTATATCGCCTTCTTTGGCAAAAGGCTTTGGTAATCCTGAGCCACCATTCGCTCTCCAAATTTACACGCCCGGATGGCCCTGGCCTTCAAAAACCCACCGCTTGAATCCCAGTCCTGCTGCACATTTTCGAGGCCGAACAAGTCTAATGCGACATCTTTATAAGACCCGCCATTAGCGCGAACATCATAAGCGATAAGCGCATTTCTCATCTTTGTGAAAGCCTTTTGACGTCCCAATAATTTGAAATTTGCAGACCCGTTTCGGCTCAATGATGTGAGCTGGCGGAGCGCATCAATGCGTCTGCGCGCGCCTTTTCCGCCGTCAATCAGCACGGAAAAAGATTGATCCTCACCCTCAATATCGTGGGGTTTGCCAGAAATTTGTAGCCAAAAATCAGTCGATTTAATCACACTAATCCGCGTTCCATCGGCTTTGGCAAAGTGCTGCTTATGGCAATCAAAATTGGAGAGCTTGAAGGAATCCACATCATCACTCTGCTCCGAATTATCGTGATAATGGACAGACAAAGCACCGGGAAAGGCATCCTGACGCCAGACAACAAGGGCATCCAAACCGGTTGATTTTGGCGACTCAAAACACTCAAGTCCCCAGCGATGGGCCAATTTATCCGTGTCCATTTCATAGCGGAATTGTCTTGAGGCAGCGCTATTTTCAAGCGTTTTAGTAGACGGAATTTCTTCAAAATCGCGGGCATAGTCACTGTTGCGCCGTAAATAATCCCACGCAAATCCTGCATATGTTTCGGATGCAGGCCCGATTATCTCGGCCAGCCCTGTCATAATCTATATACTAACGGGCAGCGCATTTGGTTTCAATTGCAAATTGTGACCATAGAAATACCCGCATCAGTGTGAGCTGATGCGGGTCGGGGCGCGGGGGGTTTAGTCGTCTTGCGGGTTCCAGAGGATCGCAAATTCACCCGCCTCTTTGCCGTAAGCCTGACCAAGATTGGCGTAAACTTTACGCGGGCCGAGGGTCGGATGGGCGAAGGTGAGCGAGATATATTCTTTCCCGCTGACTTCGCCGGTCTTAAACCAGCCGCCGCCAAGTTCCTGACCGCGGCTATCAACAATCCGAAAGTCGGGCT
>JAHDCL010000042.1:16416-22075 GCA_020629875.1 Hellea sp. | reverse complement strand
AGCTACGGGCGCCCAATACAAGTAACCTTGTAAAAGGTGTGGGGTATCTAGGGGCGAGATTTACTATCGTCAACCCTAAAATGCGCGGTAAATTGCAATTATCGCAGAGCTTTTATCAGCCTTGCCAATTCGCGCGGAAATTTGCCGCGAATCCATCAAACTCTCCCGCAGCGATAGCTGCCCGCATACGGGCCATTAAGTGCTGGAAATAGGCGATATTATGCCAACTCAGCAACATTGCGCCCAACAGCTCCCCTGAACGAATGAGGTGATGCACATATGCCTTGGAATAATCGTTACTCGCGGGACAATCGATGGCTGCATCCAAAGGACTTTCATCTTCTGCAAATTGGGCCTTTTTGATGTTATAGGGCCCCGTATCTGTCCAAACCTGTCCGTGTCGACCGGAACGCGTAGGAATCACGCAATCAAACATATCCACCCCGCGCGCGACCGCCTCAACAAGATCAATCGGTTTGCCAACTCCCATGAGGTAGCGCGGGCGATCTTTAGGCAGATGCGGCACAGTGAAATCTAGTGTTTCACACATAGCTTGATGACCCTCACCAACCGCCAAGCCGCCAATTGCAAAGCCGCCATAGCCGCCCGCTGTCTCTTCGCGAACACTTGCTTCGGCGCTCATACGGCGTAAATCTTCAAAGGTTGACCCTTGAACAATTGCGAAAAGCGTTTGATTTTCACGTTCTCCAAAATATGCGAGCGAACGTTTTCCCCAACGCAAGGATAGCTCCATAGATTTGGCCGCCGCCTCATAGGGTGATGGGTACTCGGTACACTCATCGAGCTGCATGGAAATGTCCGCTCCCAATAAATCAGCCTGAATCTCAATGGAACGCTCAGGGGAAAGCATATGCTTAGACCCGTCCAAATGGCTCTGAAACTCGACGCCTTCTTCAGTCATTTTGCGCAGTTTTGACAGCGACCATACTTGAAACCCGCCGGAATCTGTAAGAATTGGGCCAGTCCACCCGCCAAATTCATGCAAGCCGCCAAGCTTTTTCACGCGCTCCGCCCCAGGACGGAGCATAAGATGGTAAGTATTACCAAGGATAATATCCGAACCTGCCTGCGCAACCTGGTCCATATAAAGACCTTTTACCGTACCCGCCGTGCCCACGGGCATAAAGGCGGGCGTGCGAATGTCACCGCGCGGCGTTTTTAATACACCCGTACGGGCTTTGCCTTCTGTGGCATGAATATGAAACGGAAATTTAGCCATGAGATTCTACTTTTCGGCGGCCCATAGCAGGCTTGAGTCGCCATAGCTATAGAAACGATAGTCATTTTTTATCGCAGAGCTGTAAGCGGACTGCATCACATCGAGCCCACATAACGCGCAGACAAGCATGAAAAGGGTAGACTTCGGCAGATGAAAGTTCGTCATTAAGCCATCGATGATGTGAAAATCAGATCCCGGCGTGATGAATATCTGCGTATCATCTGTCAGAGTTTTGACCCGACCATTCTCCGCAGAAGATTCGAGCGCGCGCAGAGCTGTAGTACCCACGGCTATAATTCGGCGCCCCTCATCCTTCGCGGTATTTATTCGCTCCGCCGTCCCAGCCGAAATCTGATACCACTCGCTGTGCATGTGGTGGTCATCCGTATCGTCAGATTTCACGGGTAGGAACGTGCCTGCCCCAACATGCAGCGTTAAACGCTCTATCTGAATCCCTTTGTTCTGAAGCGCTGCAAAAACTTCGGGGGTGAAATGTAGTCCTGCAGTAGGCGCCGCAACAGATGCCGCCTCCCCCTCTGCGTAGACCGTTTGGTAATCTTCAATATCCTGGGCATCTGCGGGGCGCTTACGCGCAATATAGGGCGGAAGAGGTGGCTGACCCGTAGATTCGATAGCCCCTGAAAGCGCTTGGCCAGCCAGATTAAAACGCAGCCCAACATCGCCGCCTTCTTTCTTTTCGAAAACAGTTGCCGATAGCTGAGAAGAAAAATGGACTTCATCCCCATCACGCAAACGTTTGGCCGGACGCACAAAGGCCCGCCATTCATTTTCTGACAGGGCGGTATGGAGATTGACATCAATCTGAACGTCCCCTCCGCCGCCATGTGGACGCGCGGGACGGGTCGCCTTTAGAGCCGCACGAAGAACCTTAGTCTCATTGAGCACCAAAACATCACCCGCGCGCAAAAGTGAGGGCAAGTCTTTGACAATATGATCGGTATATTCCCCCTGCCCTGAGACTTGCAATAATTTTGCGCTATCCCGCGGATTTGCAGGACGCAGAGCTATGCTCTCCTCTGGCAGATGGAAATCAAAGGCGCTAACACGCATGGCTAACGCCTCTAAAAAGTGCTATTTAAGAAACAGTCGCTTTGACGATCTTACCTGGATAGCGCGGCGGCTCGCCTTTTGGCAGCGCATGAACGAGTTCCATCCCGCTCTCAACTTCGCCCCAAACAGTATATTGGCCATCGAGGAATGATGCGTCATCCAGACAGATAAAGAACTGGCTAGACGCTGAGTTTGGATTTTGAGACCGCGCCATAGAGCAGACGCCTTCGATATGTGGGTGACGGTTAAATTCGGCTGGGATTTGCTTTTTCGCCCCGCCCATACCTGTGCCGTTCGGGCAGCCGCCCTGTGCCATGAAGCCGTCAATAACGCGGTGAAATGTTAGCCCGTCATAAAAGCCTTCTTTAGCCAGCGTCGTGATCTGCTCCACATGTTGCGGCGCGAGATCCGGACGCAAAGTGATAACAACATCCCCTGTTTTGCCATCATTGGCATCCAGCGTGAGTGTGAGTTTTTCAGCCATTATATTTTCCTATTGTTGGCGAAGTAATATTACCGAGTTGGGACGCGAATATCGCAAATATCCGGATATGTCCCGTCTGCTTTCTTTTGTGTTTTCAAATAGTTTTTAAATGCTGGGCTGTCTGTTTTTAGAACTTGCACCTTCACGCGCTCAGCTTCGGGCACATCAGCGGCTACTCGAACTTTTTTCATGACATCAGGAATAAAGTTCGCATCTTCGCCCTTAGAACCAACCTTGATTTTTGTCAGATGCTCATGCCCCAAAATGGTATTGCCCCAGATGGAGTACTGCGCGTCCAAATGCTGAGCGATATCGCGCATGAGGAAAAACTGACTATTGGCTGAGTTTGGATCAGATGTTCGCGCCATTGAGGTCACGCCTTTACAGTGAAGGCCAAAGGCTGCGACTTTCCCGTCTTTGGTAAGCATGGCCTGAGAAGCAGGCTGCGTGGCCACGGGAAGAGCTTTGTAAAATCCGACGCCTACTTCTTTGCCGCCTTGTGCGCGTGCCCCAACAAGGGTTACCGGCATTGAGGGCGCACGGCGGAAAACAAACTCGCCTTGAATATCCGGCAATGAGGAGTCCCCTGAGCCCGTCCCGGTTGGATCTCCCGTTTGGTTCATGAACCCTTCGATGACGCGATGAAACGTTATTCCGTCATAAAATGTTTGGCGCGCAAGGGTCTTGATCTGCGCAACATGCAAAGGCGCAATTTCAGGGTAGAGTTCGAGCACAACCCGGCCATACTCCAAATCAATATAAAGTGTGTTTTCAGGATCAAGCTCACGCCACGCTTCAGCAGGCGCATTAAAGCCCGCATTTACTGATGAAGAGGCTGTTTTCACAACGTTCTGAGCCGTCTTGGTAACAGAGCTTTGCTCTTCCCCAGCGCAAGCGGATGTACTTAGCGCCACAGTTGTTAGGAGCGCAAATAATGTCTTTTTCATCATGTAAATTTATCCTTCAAGCGAAGCTCGACTTCCGGCGTGACGAATTGTGAGACATCCCCGCCTAGGCGCGCGATCTCTTTAACGAGACGCGAAGCAATAGTTTGAAATTGTGGGTCTGCCATCAAAAATACAGTCTCGATATCCGGGTTCAAGCGGTCATTCATTCCGGCCATCTGGAACTCATATTCAAAGTCCGACACGGCCCTTAATCCGCGCACTATCATGCTCGCCCCAACGCTTTCAACAAAATGTATCAGTAAACCTTCGAAAGGTTTCACCTCGACCTCAATGCGGTCCCGAAAAGGGGCAACCACATTCTCCACCATCTCGACACGTTCATCGAGCGGAAAGAGCGGGTTTTTCCCGCGGTTAATCGCGACCGCAACAACAAGCTTGTCGCATAATTTGCTGGCCCGCTTCATAATATCCAAATGCCCCAAAGTCATAGGGTCAAATGTTCCAGGATAAAGAGCGATGCGTTTGGTCATGAGCGGGCTATAGCTTGACGAATTTAACTTGCCAAATAGATTCGGGGTTAACTCACGGCCGTGGTCTTACCAATATCTCTCGGCTTCAGAGTAACGATCTCCTCCGCCAAGGTCGGATGCACGGCGCAGGTTCGGTCAAAATCAGCTTTTGTTAGACCTGCCTTGACGCAAATCCCCAGTGCCTGAATAATCTCGGGACTATCATCCCCCACAATATGAATTCCGATAACGCGCTCATCCTTACCTTCGGTAATGAGCTTCATGAAGCAGCGCTGAGGTTTATCAGCGATAACATTTTTCATCGGGCGGAAAGACGTTGTATATACGGTAACGCTCTCGCCATATTCGCTACGCGCCTGGGCCTCATTAAGACCAACAACGCCAATAGGCGGCCGGGTAAATACAGCACTCGCAATGTCTCGGTGATCATAAGCTGTCGGATTGTCCTTAAATACCGTCTCGACGAAAGCCATGCCCTCGCGAATAGCGACCGGAGTAAGATTTACCCTGTTGGTGACATCGCCCACAGCATAAATATTTTTTGCACTCGTCTGCGAATACTCATCGACGATCACCGCGCCATTGTCATCGACTTCAACCCCAGCATTTTCTAGTCCCAACCCAGTTGTGTGGGGCTTCCGGCCAGTCGCCATAAACACCATGTCTGTACCAATTTTAGTGTGGTCGTCGAAACTAACGATAAGCCCGCCCTTAGTCTTTTTTATCTCGGTTGGAGACGAACCAAAACGCATATCGATGCCGTTATGAACCTGAACAACACCGGCAGCCTCGCGGACTTCATCATCGAAACCTCTCAACAATGCATCGCCTCGATAAGACTGTACAGTTTTAACACCAAGGCCCGCAAAAATCCCTGCAAATTCGCTAGCAATATAGCCGCCACCCACAATGAGAATGCTCTCTGGCAGTTTATCCAACAAGAAAGCATCATCAGACATAATGGCGTGTTCAATGCCCTTGATTTGTGGCATCCAAGGACGCCCTCCGACAGCAATAAGAATATTTTCAGCCGTGACTTCTTTGCCGCTACTCGTCAGCCGCACCGTATGCGCATCAACCAATTCTGCGCGCTCAGAATAAAGCGTCGCGCCATTGCGCTCCAAAATTCCAGCGTAAATACCTGAAAGACGGTTGACTTCGGTTTGAATAGAATCCCTGAGCAAGGCCCAGTCAAATTTCACATTCTCCAGCGACCAACCATATTTCTGCGCCGCTTCAATCGCCGCGCCATATTCCGCGCCGTAGACAAGATATTTCTTCGGAACGCAGCCCCGTACGACGCAGGTTCCGCCGGGTTTGCTCTCTTCGGCAACAGCGACTTTTTTTCCGAGTTGCGCGGCAACCCGCCCAGCGCGCACACCACCTGAGCCTGCGCCAATAACAAAAAGGTCATAATCATATTTAG
>JAHDCL010000042.1:0-16316 GCA_020629875.1 Hellea sp. | reverse complement strand
GCGCGCACACCACCTGAGCCTGCGCCAATAACAAAAAGGTCATAATCATATTTAGGCATATCTTATCTCTCGAAAAAATGAGTATTAAACATCAGGTTTTAGTTACTCTCTCGCAAGTTCCATCACCTTGGCATGGTCTGTTTCGCCGATGATAATCACATCTGCGAGATCAATGAAAAGGCCATGCTCCATTACGCCCGGAATTTGCGAGAGCAGATGCGCCGTATCGGCAGGCTTAGGAATTTTGCGGCAACGACTATCAAGGATATAGTGGCCTCCATCCGTGATGAGCGGGCCAGAGCCGTCTTTCTTTTGTCGTAAAACGGTCTGTGCATTTTCGCAGCCGCTTTTCATCAGCGCGGCGTAAATTTGTTCTGCGGTCAATGCCATACCAAAAGGGTCAACTTCGATAGGAAGGGGGAAGTTCCCAAGCGTATCAACCATCTTACTTTGATCCACAATGACAACCATGCGGTCAGAAGCATGGGCAATAATTTTCTCTCGCAGCAAACAGGCTCCGCCGCCTTTAATGAGGGAAAAATGCGGATCAACTTCGTCAGCGCCATCAATCGTTAGCTGAATGGACTCAACCTTATCCGGTTCTATAAGCGGCACACCATTTTCTATCGCGACATCCGCTGTACGCTGAGATGTCGGAATGCCCTGAACCTTCAACCCGCCCGCAATCCGCTCTCCCAAACGCTCGAGAAAAATTTCTGCCGTTGAACCGGAGCCCAGCCCTAATGTCATTCCGTCTTCGACGAAATCCAGCGCCGCCATAGCCGCATTTTCTTTTGCTTGGGACATTACTTCTTGGCTTTCCGCTTCTTCTGAGCCGCGTTGTAACGCTTCGCCCAACCTTCTTTATTGACCTGCTCTGCCCTCGCTACCGCAAGCGCATCGGCGGGCACATCTTTCGTGATAACACCGCCGCTTCCCAGATAAGCACCTTTTCCAATTTTAACAGGGGCCACAAGAGATGAATTTGTTCCCACGAACGCGCCATCCCCGATGACCGTCTTATGCTTGAAGTAGCCGTCATAATTGCAGGTAATTGTTCCGGCGCCAATATTCGCCCCCTCACCTATTTCGGCATCACCAATATAGGAGAGGTGGTTAATTTTACTGCCCTTGCCGATTTTAGCTTTCTTAGTTTCGACAAAATTACCTGCCTTTGTCCCCGCCGCCATTTCAGTGCCGGGACGCAAACGCGCAAAAGGTCCAATTTGCGCGCCTTCGCCAATCTTAGCGCCTTCAATGTGGCAAAAAGGGTGAATAACGGCGTGCCGCGCAATACTGACGCCCGGGCCAAAGACAACATTCGCGCCGATCTCTGCGTCAGCGGAAATTGAGGTGTCCCAGCAAAAATAAGTCGTGTCTGGATCCCGTAACGTCACGCCTTTTGCCAACATCGCTTCGCGCATACCCATCTGGAAAGAAATCTCCGCCTCCGCCAAATCCAGACGCGAGTTCACCCCAAGAACTTCGCCTGCATCCGCTGTGATTGCACGAGCGGCCTTACCATCACCTCGCAAAATTTCTACAACATCTGTAAGGTAGTACTCTCCTTTGACATTTTTATTCCCGACACGCCCTAAGGCGGAAAACATATCTTTTGAAGAAGCAGCCATAACGCCACTGTTGCACAGCCTGATATCGAGAATTTCATTAGAGGCGTCGCGCGCCTCCACGATTGCAGTGAGCTCCCCATCTTCGGTAACCAAGCGTCCATAGAAGCCAGGCTCATCCGGCTCAAAACCAAGTACCGTCACATCAGCTCCGCGCTCTAAACTCCGAAATACTCGGTTAAGCGTTTTCTTAGTTACAAACGGTGTATCCGCGTAAAGCACCGCCATGTTTCCTTCAAATCCGCTGAGCGCTTTCTTCGCTGCCAGAACGGCATGACCTGTCCCCAGTTGCGGCTCTTGCAAAGCGATATCAAGACCCAGTTCTTCAGCGGCGGCTTTTACGTCCGCATTTCCCTCGCCCACGACGCAGACGATTTTATCCGCCCCCACGGAACGCGCCAAATCCGCCACCCAAGACAGCATAGAGCGACCACCCACATGATGGAGAACTTTCGAACGAGAGGATTTCATGCGCGTTGACTTACCAGCAGCAAGAATAATAGCGGCGCGGGGCGTGGCCATATCGGGTCTCCAAAATGATTCGCGGGCTTGACGTGGTGCGTGATTAACCGATGCTAACCCATAACGCGATTCTATTTAGAGCTTTTAATGGCAAATCTTGGACATTTATCCCTCTGCTTCGACTTGGACGGGACTTTGATTGATACGGCTCCCGACCTAATCCGCGTTCTCAATGCAGTTATCGCAGAGGAAGGCCTCCCCGAAACCGCCTTTAATGAAGCCCGCAAAGCCGTTGGCTATGGCTCTCGCGCCTTAATCAATGGCGCGCTATCCCGCGAAAATAAGTCGCTGCCGGAAACTCGTATCGATGAATTGCAAACGCTATTCCTCAAACTCTACGCAGATGACATCTGCAGGCTGAGTACTCCCTTCCCCGGCGTCGTAGACACATTGAAAGAGCTCAAGTCTCGAGGCGCAGAACTCTCCATATGCACAAATAAGCCTGGATATTTAGCTCGCCCCCTAATTGAAAAGCTCGGCCTAACTGGATTGTTTATAAGGACCGTCGGGGGAGATGACCTAGTGAGAAACAAACCTTACGCCGATCACATTTGGAAGGCGGCCGGACATCGTGGGCATCGCCGCAAAATTATAATGGTGGGCGACAGTCGCCCGGATATCCTCTCTGCGCGGAATGCAAAGGTTCCTTCCATATTAATGGCCTATGGCTATTCAACCATCCCTGTGGTGAAATTAAGAGCGGACCGGATTAGTCGTAACTTCCGCGAAGTTCCCGAGCTTGTCGTTGAACTGGGGACATAAAAAAACAGCGCGTTTGCGCTGTAATTTTAAAGTTTGTTAAGCGCTCACGCACCGCTTTTCGAGATGAACTAAGCGAAGTTCTCGGTCGAGCGGGTCGGCACACCGTTAATGAGGTTTGAGCGAACATCTGTGCGCGCGGACCTCATGGAAGCTAGAAAGCCGCCATTTACCAGATTGACGCGTACCTCGTGTCCACGCTCGGCCCAGTAAGCCTCGATTTGATCTTTAAGACGCTCAGCGCCTTCTCTAGTGCAATAATCGCCTTTCATGACAATCCTCTTAATTTTGCGCTTCTGCCGTCCCTGACGTCAGCGCGGTGAAATATTAGGTCTCCACCCGTAAGCACCACATAGGCATCGAATTTGGCCTTTTCAAGAAAAATCATTCGTTTTTCGAATAAATTTTTTGTAACGGAGATGTGAGGTAAGGTTTCAGCTTTTGTTCATCTTCAGCCGTGTAAAAGCACGCTATACCGTGAATAATTTGTAATAAACTGACAAATTTGACGGCACTTACCCCTTGCAAAGCACTGCCTATGCTATAGGTAGATCTCTATAAAATATTTGATAAACAAATAATATGAGAGATATATGCCAGCGAATTTCCCTTACCGAATCAAACGTCGGCGCAAAGAACTCGGGCTGTCACAGGATGCGCTCGCCAAAGCTTGCGAGGTCGGGCAATCTACAGTCGCGAACTGGGAACGAGGCGGACACATTCCCCGTCAAGCGACTATTGGGAAGATAGCTACTGCCTTGAAAACCGATGAAGCTTGGCTCCTGAGCGGGGAGCGAGCGAATACTCGCGGCCCGATTAATACCTATCTAACACGCCCAATACATCATGTCGCTGTTTTCGACTGGCCGGAAAACGCGCAAATGCTAAATGACGCCCTCCCCCGGACATATATCGCGATAACGACAGAACATAACGATTTGCTGGCCTTGGTGTTAAAAGCCGACCTGATGAACTTCAAAGTCGGAACAGTGCTCGTCTTTACCAGAAATTATGACAATTCGCAGGAAGGCTCATTTCTAAACCTATCAGAGGATGGCTGCACTTTAGAGAACACTCACTGCGCTGAAACTATCGCGCGCCTGATTTACTCTTTTTCACCGCACTAATTTTTTACAAAAAAAGCGCACCCCAAGGGCACGCTCCATTTCTTCGCTAAGCCCTGAATGCTTAGAGGAATTTCTTGGCCATGCCAGCAAGTCCGCCAATTCCGCCAACGGAATCAAGCAGAGAACCACCACTACTTGCCTTATCAACAAGTTGCGGCAAAGCATCTTGAAGGCCGCTTAATAGTGAACCTTCATCCGTTCCAAGCTGAGAGGCCGCCTGTGCAATCTGCTCACCCCCCAGAACATCTTTCAATTGATCCGCTGAAACAGGCGCATTTTCGCCATCGCCAAGCCATGAAGAGGCAACGTCACCAAGACCTTTTTCTTGGAAGCCGCTAACTAAACCACCCAAATCCATTGAGTCGCCCTGTCCAATGAGGTTATTCAGAACCGCGCCAACCGCAGCGTTGTTACCGCCTAATTTCTGAGCCAGCATACCTTGGGCAAGTTTCATAATGTCCATATTAATGTCTTCCATATATTGAAGGGAATCCAGCCAAGAGGCCTTGACCGAAGCGAACGTTTGTTCATTCCATCTCTACTTACGAAAAGCTGAACAAGCTCTGAATGCCACTAACCTGCTGGATCGCTCATCGCTTCCATATTGGCGTCGGCTTGACGGATAGCGGCTTCAAGACGGTCCTCTGCAGTTTGCAGGTTCTTCTTTGGGTCTTGATAAAAGGCGGTGAGCTTCATGACTTTAAGGAAAGCAGAATTAAGGAACCGGCCCCAAAACTTCATGGGTCGGTCAAAATCGAATAGCAAAATCACGCGCTCTTCATCAGTATCGTTCCAAACTTCATGCTCATAGGTGTCATCAAAAACGAATATCTCGCCTTCCTTCCAGGCCGTGATGGTATCATCAACACGTATGCGGCACTTCTCGCGATCCTTTGGAATGATAAGGCCGATATGTGAGCGTAATATACCTTTGGTCACCCCCTTATGGGCCGGGATGTGATACCCTGGCGCGAGAATAGAGAACATTGCGGTTTGAAGATTGGGAACGCCCTCGAGAATTTTTGACGTTTCTGGTGCCAACGCCGCATTTTTTTCCAATCGCTGCCCGAAGCCAAAAAGCACAAATGTCTTCCAATTATTCTCCGTTGAAAGGCGGTATTGATCCGGCGAAATCTCATGAAATCCGGGAATAGCTTCACGAAACTTCAAGACCTCCTTAGCCTCGGCCTGAATGGTTTCCCAATTATCCGTAAAGTCTTTTAGGAATGGGAAATGTTCATTCGAAATTTTGGGCGTGTCTGGCACGGTGGATTGCTTGGACTGGAAGCTCGCAATTTTTCGTACGAGCTTCTTGCCATTGCGCTTCACAAATGCACGGCGCGGGTTGGTGAGGTTTTTTGGTTTTTCGACAGTCGAGGCCATGGGCTTAAGACGCTTTATTTCTGATTGAGCTTTCTTTCGGCCTCTATCATATAATCGCGCGTCATTGGCAAGGCATTGACTGACTTTGACAACTGAATTTGGAAATTCATGTTCTTGCTGTAGCGGAATGAATATTCACTCACAATGAGGTAAAATTCCCACATCCGACAGAAACGCTCATCAAACATCTCGGCGACTTGATCACGGTTCTTTTGGAAATTATCGTCCCAGTCCCGGAGCGTCTCAGCATAGTGTAGGCGCAAAATTTCAATATCTGTCACCCATAATCCGGACTTTTCAATTTCGGCTAACGTTTCTGACAGAGCTGGCGAGTACCCCCCCGGAAAGATATATTTTCGAATCCAGCGCGCGGTCGATCCAGGGCCGCCTTTTCGGCCAATAGAATGAAGTAGCATACAACCATCATCCGCCATCAAATCCGAGACTTTTGTGAAAAACTCAAGAAAGTGGGGCACCCCGACTTGCTCAAACATTCCGTAAGATACAATCCGATCATAAGGCCCTGTCAGGTCACGATAGTCACTTAGAACAAATTCGACTTTACCTTCCAAGCCGCGCTCGGCAATGCGCGCGGTAGCAAGAGCGTGCTGTTCCTTAGAAAGCGTAACACCCGTCACATGAACATCGAAGTTCTCGGCAATATAGAGCGCTAAGCCGCCCCATCCGCAGCCAATATCAAGCACCGTGTTACCAGGTTTGATATTGAGCTTGGCGGCGACATGAGCTTTCTTCGCGCGTTGCGCCTCGGCCAAAGTGGTATCTGGGCTGGGATAATAGCCGCAACTATATTGCATATCCTCATCCAGAAAGAGTTTATACATATCGTTGGAGATATCGTAATGATGCGCCACATTTTGTTTGGCGGTAATGAGCGTGTTGCTCTGATGAAAGCGTTTCACCTTTTTATAAAATTGACGCAGGCGTTTCTGATGACCTTGCCCTCGAAGATTAGCCGCATTTATGGAAAATAGTTTCAAGAATCCACGAATACCCCCCTCTTCGCAAATCAGCGTGCCATCCATATAAGCTTCGCCAGCTTTCAGTTCGGGATTAAAAAACAATTGCCGGTACAGCTTTTTATCCGTCAACCTTACAGTTGCTGAAGGTTCTCCGCCCGGACCATGAATATGGGATTTTCCATCCGCATCTATAATTGTTAATTGTCCCTGCTTCACAAAGCGGGTCATCATTTTGTTTAATAACTTCATAGAATCCCTCTAAGTCATCTTATGGCGCAAATGCCACCCTAATCGCAAGGCCAAGGCCATAATTGTGACCGTTGGGTTGGCCCAGCCCCCTGTGGGGAAAACTGAGGAACCTGCGACATAGAGATTGGGGCTTTCATGGAGCCTACAATTCGCATTCACGACCCCTGTTTTAGGCGTCGCGCTCATTCTTAATCCACCCATATGATGGTATCCACCTATCGGGTGCGCTGAAATTAAAGGATCAGTTTTCCAGAATTGAGACCGATCATAAAGCCACTCTGATGGCTTGATTTGCCCCCAATTCAATCGCAAAAACTCGTCCCTCAATGTCTCCATCAATACCCTGACAGACCTCCGGTCAATGTCTTGTAACCGCCAGTCCAAACGCGCCCGAGGCATCCCCAATGCATCCTTCTCAGGAGATAAAGTTATACGGCTATCGGGATTGGGCGACTGCTCCGCTCGTATCACCGCGAAAATTCCAGACTTCCCCCGTGAGAGCTTCATGTTCAAGACCGAGGACCAAGGATCGGTCGCTTCAAGCCCCCGCACGGCAAAAGACTTCGCCCCATGGTAAAGTGAGCGCCAGAACTTACTAGACGGAAGTTCGTGCTTTAACGTCCCTATTGCGCTCCAATACCCTTCCATCTTTTCCCCTTCACGGCGGCGCAGCGTAATACTCAGAGATGAATTCAGTATGGATTCTTGATGCTGGTGTTCCTCTGCAGCTCGTAGGTAAGCTGCATATCGTTTTCCGTTATACCGAATGGCGCGAGGTAATAATTTGAGGGCCCTGCCGGGATTATCCGTTATAATTTCCCCCCCTCGAGCATGCGGATGCTCCATGAAGTAGCGCCCCACATGACCATGAGTATTCCCAAGACCGCTCCCTCCCGCCAATAAAAGGCGAGCGGATTCAATTGCGCCTGCCGCTAAGACAAATATTTTTGAATTCACTGTCAGAGAAGTGCCCTTTAAACTTCTTGCCAATATCGACGTTATCTTCCCTGTCTCGGCCCGCTCAATCTGAGTAACGGTAGCGTTTAAAATGATATCGCAATGTTGCAAACTTGGCTGATCAATTTCAGAAAACCGCTCTCCTTTCTCATCAAAAACCCAAAGCCCGCTCTCGATTTTCTTAGGGTCAAAATCGGGCTGTTTACGCCCTACCTTATCCCACAGTCCACCCGGCTTCTCCAAACCAAGCTGCTCGAAAACTTGAGCGTAATATGAGGTCAGGTCAGATTTCTTAATTGGCCAGCCGCTATGTGAAACGAAATCTCGCCGCTCAAAATCGATATCATCTAGTTCTGCGCACCGCCCCCCCCAAATTGCGGCGGTTCCCCCGAAAAGACGCAGATGAGAAGTCTTTAAATCATAATATTCTTCGCCGACATTTTCTCCGTCGGACAGATCTTCAATGTCTCGCCGGAAATCTTTATCCCCAGATTCCAGAATCACTATTTTGAGCTTTAAGTCATTTAGCGATGCCGCGAGAGTCTGCCCCGCGACCCCTGCTCCAATTATGCAGATATCAGCGTTAATTTGTTTCGAAACGTCGATGCGTTCTAAGTCAATTAGCATGCCGCCCCCGCGTTAGTTAAATGGCCGTGAACCTCTTTCGTGCCATATCGCTGTTGCCGAATAACTTGCGGCAGATTTCGTAATCTTCAGGGGTATCAAGCTCCGCCCAAGTGGAACCTTTTATATTTGTTGTATCAATCGGTTGTCCAGATTGTGCCAGACCATGAATAGCTGAGAGGAACCAGCTCTTGGTACCATCATCCAGCTTCATCAATCGCTTAAGTTCATTTCGGAAAATTTGGGGTCCGTCATTCATAAATCGTAACATTCCGATTGACTCACCATTTGTTTGCTGCGGAAGCAACGTCTTTCCAATCGCGGTCAGCCGTGTTCCATCGAGCGAGACTTTCATGTCGTCACCGTCATAATGCCCCTTTTGATCAATGGTGACAGTAATGTCCTTGGCTGGGGCATTTAGGACCTTTTCCAGTAGCGGCGGACTAAAAAGTGTATCACCATTGATGAGCAAAAAGTCTTGTTTCATGGACTTTCTTGCCATCCAACATGAGGCCAGATTATCGGCAACTTGATAAAATGGGTTATAAAGCGTTTTGACTTTTGGCCCAGTCTGTCGCGCCAGAAGCTCTTCTTTCACTAAATGGGCGTTAAACCCTGTGACGACTGTCGCTGTTTCAATACCGTGGCGAAAAAGCGTGTCGAGCTGCAGGTTCAGAACAGAGGTAAGGCCCACAGGCAGGAGACACTTGGGTAAATCTGTCGTGAGAGGAAGAAGCCGCGAGCCTCGACCCGCGGAGAGAATAATTGCATGCATAGCCGGCTTAACCCCGTTAATTTGGTTACGAACCCCAATCTACAACTTCAAAGCCTTCCTCCCGCGAGGCCTTAATTAGCTTTCGATCAGCATTTACAGCTACACCTTTGTCACAAAATCTTAAAATATCAATATCGGAATAACTATCTGAATACATTGTGATAATTGTGTTATTTTGTTTCAAGTAGGCATTTTGTTCAAAAAGTTGCTTCACGCGTTCTAATTTTTCGGGGCCATAACAATTTTTCGAAGCAAAATCCGGGGCAAGTTTTCCGTCATCCCACTTCATATCTGTGGCGACCCAATGCTCGACATTTAAGCGCTCGGAAATCGGCTTCACAATCAAGTCTACAGCAGCGCTAGCAATAATTATGATATCCCCATTTGCACGGTGCTGCTCAAGCATTTGCACCGCGCCTGGGCGCAATCCATTTGCAATTTCATTCTCGGCGAACTGCGCGGCCAATCTTTCCATTTCGCTGCGAGATTTTCCTACCATACTCCAACGCATCATAGCTTGCTTAACGCGTATGCGCGGCAAGTGACCTTTCTTATAACGCCACTGGGTAATCCCGGCGGAGATGGCCAAGGGCAGCCAAAGCCAAGGCTTGAACTTCACGGTCTTGATAACAAAGCGGCCCCAAGTTCCCCTCTTGGTCAGCGTATAGTCCAGATCGAAAATCGCAATATTCGCCATTAGCCGTCCATCCAGCTTTGCAGAGGTTTACGTGCAATCGTCCCGACCAGCACAACGCCAATATTGAAGAAGATACAAGCCCATGTCCAAATCGCCACAGCATAAAAGCCCCAGCGGCCCGCCTCAGGCAACCAAGGCATGAGGCATATCCCGATCATAAAAATGAACATATTCGGATTTCGCCGCGCGGTAATAAAACGTAGTGCGGAGTTCACAGGGCGCCAGACGTGAATATGAAATCCATGCTGGGCAATAAAGATACCCTCAATGATCCGGTCGACAACATAACCAATCGAAATGGCGACTAAGGCAAGGGTCATATTATCACTCATAATATCGGGCCACGCAAAGCTACCCCCCAATCCAATAAACCAGGCCCAATACCAGAAGGGCGGGTGAATTAGATCAATGCCATGATCATAAATATTGCCCCACCAGCTATAGGTCATCGTCGTACGGGCAAGCTTCCCGTCAACGGTGTCGAGGAAGGTCATCAACCATCCAGTTAGGAACCCTAAAGCCCATTGGCCGTGCCAAAAATAATACATCGCAGCAAAGGTTAAGACGAGACCGACCGTCGTCACCATATTCGGTGTTAAGCGCATAGCGGCGCAGGCCCGCGTGACGTAAAATGCTGGCACAGGCCAAAACCACTTTGTCACGAAATCTGTAATCCCCTTATATGAGCTGGCAAATTGACGGCGCATAATGTCGACAACAGGCGTCACATTGACATCCAGCGCATAAGGCGGTTCTTTTTTGCGCAGAGCTTTGTTGTAGCCATCATCTAAATCTTCGGGGTGGGCAATTCTGATATCTATATTTTGCAGCGCATTGCTATCTTGGCCAATTAGCTTTTGCGCCACTTTTAAATCAACGCCATTTATGCCGATGATTTTTTCACCAGACACCAATGCCATCTTCCCCCCCGAAACAAAAGCTTTCGCGAGGGCCGAGGACAACACCCAGTTAATACCCATATGCACGGTGTTTGGGGCGATATCATTCTGGGCAACACCCGCCTTTTTGAAAGCTCGTTCCTGCCACTTCTTTAAAGGCATTCCCCAAATTTTGACGCCAGTTTCTCCGATGAGGTTCAACTTCGGCATCTCTTCTTTTTCTTCCAAACTAACCTCTACATTCTGCTCGCGAACTTTCTTCTTCAATGTCTTTCTCGCCAATATAACAAGGATAATAACTGCGGACAGATTACCCAAAATAGCCGCCCAGCCGGGCGCCATTTTGCCGACAGTAAAGCTAAAAATAAAAAAGGCCGCGATATAAACCAGTACGCCGGCTCCTCGCGCATAAATGGCTCGCTCTGGCCTGTCGGCGGCATATAGAACAGGATAAAGCGGCGCAGCAATACCGGTTATCGCTGCGGCGAATACGAGAAGAGATGTTAGCGGCGCAGCTTGTGCGTAATCAGCCGAGAACACTCGACCCAAAAGTGCGGGACCACCAAATTGAACCAACACGGCGATAAACAGACCAAATGTCAGCAACATCATTGCCGTGCGCTTTACAAGCCGCCAAATTTTATCAGCGTCGCCAAGGCTCACCATTTTAGCGAGCTCGGGATAGATTACCTGATCTAGCAACTTGAAGCCCTCTGAGAGGAGCTTAGCGACTTCTTCGGCAATTCGATAAATAGCCACCCAAGAGGAGCCAAAGACCCCCATCACCATCAATGCGGGCAAATGAAGAGTTGCGGCGGCCAGGGTCGAGTCAATATTTGACTTAATCATAAAGGGCCACAAACTCTCGCGTGGACGCCTCAATGACGACTTTGCCCCAAGGACCAACCCAATTATGCGTCGTTTTTTGAGTTCCAAAAATGCCATAGTTGGCAGAAAAAAATAGGCCGCAAAAGAACCGAAAAACCAAGCTAACAGAAAGCCTTTAAATCCAGCACCACTATAAACAGCAATCAAGACTCCGACAAATCGCGTAATCGGCATCACAAGACTATGTAAGGCGAGAATATGAAACTTATCAAAAAGACGAAAGACACCAATTCCAACGCCGCGCTGGCGGAATAAAATGAGGATACAATAGAATGCAGCCAAATTGCGCAGTTCCGAAATTTCGATACCACTTCCCTTAGAGAAAATACTCGGGAAGGCCTGAACTAACCAAACAATCGAAGAAAAAATGGCTATGGAGAAAAGGAAGCCAAATATCGCAGAAAGAGCATCTATTTTAACGCCAAACTGAATGAGTCGGGCGAGCCCCTTGGCATCTTCATTCCGTAAGTCATCCGTTCCAAATCGAATGAGGGACTGCCAAGACTGAAACGCCGTTACCTCAGAAAAGAACAGCATATAGGCATGAAGAAACAGGATAATTCCCAACTCGCCGGCGCTTAAGCTCTTTGTGGCAATCAACATACTGCCAAGCCCAAGCGAGACCGCCAGCGCTTTGGAGCCCATCATTAGCCCCGTATTGGCCGCTATACGCTTCCCTACGGAGTGTTTAGAGTGAACGATTAGGTTCGGGCTCATGAAGGGCTCTTTGCTAATATATGTTCTACGAGAACTTTATCTGAGGGCTTATCCACATCAATCGCGGCTTCGGCAATGGGAATGAGAATGGGCGCGGCTGTAATATTTAGGCGCTTTGAAACATAGGAAAACGCCTCAAGCAGAGTTAAGCGACCCAATAAATATTTAAATAATAGACCCCATGCGACCGTTCGCGCGAGCTTAATAGGCTGCTTGCGTAGATGCTGAGCCTGTTTCCAAAACTCAATGACAGCCAACCCTTTTTCATTCGCGATATAAAAAAGATTACAGCCTGAAACAGGCGTGTCCGAGAAATTCCAATAAGTGCGCTTTACATCTGGATAAGCTGGCTGAATGACTGACTTTTCCGCAAAGCCAACGCAAAAATCTGCTTTCGTCTCGCTTGCCCTTTCGATGAAGATATCCAACATTTCTTGCGTTAAAAGCGGGTGGTCACAAGTTGTAACAAGACAAGGAAATGAAATGCCATCCGTCAGCGCGGCATGAGCACTCCCCGCCGGTCCCGGAGCGCTTGGCGATTGAATGAGCCGCTTATCATAATCGGCTCCAAACCCGCTGACATGGAAGGGGAGCTTCAAGCGCGCGGCAGATAATGCATCAAGCACATAATCAATCATGGGCTTTCCGTTAATTGGAATAACCGCCTTGCGCTCAACGCCCGCCGAAGCACAAAGTGGGTCAACCACGCCCTCACGCTGTCCTGCTAAAATAAGAACTGAAACAGACATTAGAGCGATTTCTCGTACATGCGGTAAGTTTTATAAGCCTTTGCGCTGGCCTGCTCGCAGATCGAAATCATCCCAGGGTTATCTTCTAATATCCAAGATAGCTCACAATGGGTGAACCCCTTTTGACGCCCGGCTTCAAAGACAGTTTCACAAAGAGAAGCCACGATTGAGAGCCCTGTCCGGGTATTATGAAAATCTTTGCGCAGTCCCATAAGCGGAATGCGGGCTTGTTTTACGCCGCTTACTTTGAGGCGCCAGAGAAGCTTGGCCCAGCCAAAAGGAAATAGAGAGCCTTTTAAATCTCGGATAGCCTCGTTCAAATCAGGTATCATCCAAATATAGGCTATGGGCTCACCTTTATATTCGCCTACCCACATGCCCTCTTTAAACATGATGGGCTTAATTTCCTTGGCCATATGCGTAATTTGATTATCTGAAAACGGGACGAATCCCCAATTCTCTGACCAAGCATCATTGAAAATATCCATGACGATATTCACATCATCCAAAAATTTCGAAGGGCGCATAGGCCGGATGACGATATCTTTATTCCGCTTTGCGGATTTAACCATCATTTGAGTCATTTTCGGGCGCGGATAACCCGCGGCGAGTTCGGCCTGAAAGGCGAACATATCGGTCGCTTTTTGAAACCCCTGCCCTTCAATCATGCCCTGATAGGCGGATTGACCATGTGGCATCATAACGACAGGCGGCGTATCAAATCCATCAATCAACAAGCCGCATTCTTCGTTCACGCTCCATTGCGCAGGGCCAATCACCTTGTCGACCTTACGTTCTTTCAGCCATTCTTCAGCTGCGCATAACAAGGCCGTACCGACATCGCCCTCGGGAACACAATCGAAGAAGCCGAAAAATCCATCATTTGCTTGTGAGTGAGAATTGTGGGCGGGATTAATAAAGGCCGCAATGCGACCTACAAATTGCCCCTCTCGCCGCGCGAGGAACAATGCGCGGTTGTTAAGCTCGGCTGCACCGGGATTTTTTGTCGGATTAAGGTGAGCGGCACGTTCAAAATTAAGCTGAGGCCGCCAATTTGGGTCTGCTTTGTAAATTTCATTGGGCAAACGCAAAAATGCTCGTGTGAGCCTACGATCCGTGACCGGGATTATGTCTAGTTCTGACGATGCCACGCAAACTCCGAGCCCTTCGCAGGGCAGGCCTGCTTTTCGCGCCGTTTTGCTAATCTTTGGGGCTTAGGTCAACCTCTTAAGGGTCAACGAGCTCGAGCGTAATGTCCACGCCATTCATAGGAACCTGGAAACCGGCCTCAGACCATTTAGGAAGACGAAGGCTCTCAATTTTAGGGTTATTGGACACGCCATAAGGTTCTTTGGGCTTGAAATTCCAAGCCTTCTTCAACTTTCGGTTCCCATCTTTGTCATGATAACCCACGACAGCGTATTCGCCCGGCGCGGGTAAGTTGATGCAGACTTTGATGGATCCATCCTCAGCGGGAACACGAATTCGGCGCAGTTTACCCGACTTTTTCATGAAGTTTTGTTCGCCAAAAAGTTCGACCTTTACCAGGCCCTCTTTGGAAACATTTGTTACATTTACACGAATTTGCAGCGCCCCAGGAACACAAGTATCCGCCTTGTCGAAGTCATATAGTTCAAGACCATACTCCATTCCAAGCTGGGAAATTTGCCCTTCAGGTCCTGTAGGAGAGCCCGGATTATATTCATCATCACTCGCCATAGCAGGTATAGCCATGAGCATTGAACATGACAAAGTCGTCAGACAGGCAAAAAATCTGCGTGCATGATTTGCTTTCACCGAAGAGCCTCTATATTGCGGCCATTAATGTTTTGGCCATCCTTATGATTCCATATGGGTTTTTGGCCGTCTTAAGTAAAGGCACTTTCACAGCTTTATATCATATGGATCGACTCAACCAATATCTGATGAAAAAGGCCGCAGTCACGATTGGCGGACTCGCTATTTTCGCCTGCTGTGTCCTTTTAATGGAACGATTGCTGCGCATTTTCCAGGTTGTGACCACGTCAACTAATCCTGCCAGCGATACTTCGCAAATGATAGTGAACCTCTTGCCCTACTATTTAGGCATCGCTGTCCCTATGGCACTACTACTCGGTGTCATTATCACCGTAGACCGTTTTAGTCGCTCCAGTGAGCTCACCGCTGCCTTTGGGTCAGGCATTTCACTCCTACATATGACAAAGCCTTTTTTGATTTTAGGGACATTTCTAGCCGTTATAACTCTATTCATAGAAGGCTACATGCAGCCTGTGGGACGTTACAATTACCGCCAAGTTGAAAACTCCGTCAAACAACAGTCATTCACCGCAGCGCTTCGTGAAGGGACATTTACCAGCGTCGGAGACCGCACATTCTTTGCCGGCACGGACCTGAAAGGATCCGCAATGGGACCAATCTTTATCTATGAAAAGCAGATGAAAGACGGCCAGCAAGTCGGCACCCGCGTAACAACGGCCAGCCAAGGCAAACTTATCGTGCGCGAAGAGAGTATGGAACCTGTACTTCAACTCGCGAAAGGACAGGTTTATCAGGTTTTAGAGGGCAAAAATATCGATGGTAATTTCGGGTTTGAAAGCAGTTCTATATCCAGACCTGCCGAAGTCGTTACATTCCGCCCCCGCGGAGATGACGAACGCGAAATGACCTCGCTGGAATTGCTGGAAAATCGCCGCGGAGATATAACTCGCTTCAATATTGACTCTAATGTGAATAATGCTGCCCTTCATCTTCGCCTTGCCAAATCCGTCTTACTTTTGATCCTCCCCTTTATCGCAGTCCCTTTTGGACTAAATTACGGACGCAATCCCTCATCGGCCGGAATTGCGATAGGGGTTGTCTTCCTCATTTCTTTGCAAAAAGCGTTGGAGTTTGGACAAAGCCTTGGCGCAGCAGGCAAGATACCACCATGGGCAGGCATATGGCCTATCATTATTGCTGTAGCGTTTTTTGCTTTTTGGCTCTTCCGCAAAAGTGCCTATAAGATGGGGCAACCGCCGCTGACATCCGTTTCGCATTACATGACCCATGTACAAGGTGAAATACGTAAGAAACTAAACATTATTCGCCGCTCTGGAGCCGAGGCAGGGTAATGCTAAAGTTTCTCTCTTACCTCTCAAAAATGTTTATCAGCACATGGCTGACAACGGTCTTTGGATTTCTGGTGCTCATCGGCCTCCTCGATAGCCTCGCCAATGGAAGTGACATCCTCGCGGGGGGCGGTGGATTCATAGACACGTTCAAATATATGGGTTTGCGGGCTCCTGTAATTTTCGATCGGATATTTGTTTTCACAATTGTCGTGGCCATTTTGCTGACCTTTGTGAAGCTCATTCGTCAGCATG
>JAHDCL010000126.1 GCA_020629875.1 Hellea sp. | reverse complement strand
TTGGCTTAAAGAGCTGCGTGACGCCTTCTTCGGCGAGAGACTCTAGGGCTTTGCGCAGATGTTTCGCCTTTAGAGGATCAGCAAGGCGTGCGCGGCGCAAGATTTCGGGGGCGAAGTTAGGGATGCCCGCAAATTTTATTTTACCGCTCTCGGAGAGGCTATCGCCCACCCGCAATGCGCCGTGATTTGGGATGCCGATGACATCACCTGCATAGGCATTTTCGGCAATTTCGCGGTCTTGGGCGAAGAACATGACGGGATTATGCACGGTAATGGCTTTGCCGCCTGCCGTTTTCATCTTCATGCCGCGCTTAAACTCACCCGAGCAAAGGCGCAAAAACGCCACACGGTCGCGGTGGTTCAGGTCCATATTGGCTTGGACCTTAAAGACAAAGCCAGCGACTTCTTTGGAGGTCGGGAGCATTTCTGTTTTCTGGCCGGCCTTTACGCAGGGTTCAGGCTGGGGCTCAGGTGCAAATTCGGCGAGAGCGTTGATAAGTTCCAACACGCCAAATTTCCGCAAAGCGCTGCCAAAATAAACGGGCGTCATATGACCTTCGCGGAAGCTCTGCTCATTAAAGGTCGGGTATTCTTTGGCCAGTTCTTGCTCCTCGGAAAACTCTTCGAGCAGGGCATCATCATCGAAATGCTGTCCGATAGAATTGCCGTCCATAGGCGTCCATTCATGCGCATCACCTGAGTCGGGCTTAGCGAATTTTAGGAATTGGCCGCTGCGCAAATCAGAGACTCCGCGAAAGCGGCGACCAGATGCGGCAGGCCATTGCATGGGCACGACATCAAGGGCGAGTTTGTCCTCAATCTCGGCAATAATCTCAAAAGTGTCGCGGGCTTCGCGGTCGAGCTTATTCACAAAGGTGATAATGGGTATATCGCGCAGGCGGCAAACCTCGAAGAGTTTCAGCGTTTGCGGCTCAATACCTTTGGCGGCGTCAATCACCATGACCGCGCAATCAGCCGCCGTTAATGTGCGATAAGTATCTTCGGAAAAGTCCTCATGGCCCGGCGTGTCGAGCAAGTTGAAAATCAGCTCCGCATGTTCAAAAGTCATGACTGAGGAGGAGACCGAAATGCCGCGCTCTTGCTCAATCTTCATCCAGTCAGATTGCGTGCGCCGCGCTTCGCCCCGCGCCGCCACTTGCCCCGCTTGGTGAATAGCGCCAGAGGCCAGAAGCATGTTCTCCGTCAGCGTTGTCTTACCTGCATCCGGGTGAGAGATGATGGCGAAGACACGGCGTTTGTTGGGCTCGATTTCAAGGGCTTTAGACATGGTCGCGGAGATAGGGGGAATGGGCGGGTGAGGCAAGGAGATTGTGTTAGCGGCGAACTTGACTCTATTTAGAAAAAAAACTAATTAGAATTTATGCTAAATACTAATGCATATAAGGCTATCGCTCATCCGATACGCCGCGATATTTTAAAACGACTTCGGTCTGGACCAAAGACGGCAGGTGAGTTGGCGAAAGAATATGATATATCCAAACCCAGCCTCTCTTCACATTTCTCAATATTAAAAGATTCTGATTTGGTTTTTACCCGCAGAGACGGAAATCACATTTATTATAATTTGAACCTCACGGTCGCCAATGAAGTCCTCTCTGCATTGATGGATTTATTTGGAATAGAAAAGGAAACTTAACATGAGCCGCAATCCCCTTATTTTCAGTGTAATCTGTATTTTAGGTCTAACAGGCCTCGGCCTAGCTATATGGTTCAATCTACCAGAAATGGAACAATATCCTATCCATTGGAATGCGGCTGGAGAGGCTGATGGTTTTGCGGGCCGGAATGCAGTATTGGGCGTTTTGATGCTTATGCCTGTATCATTAATTTTCACGACGGTTATGCTTTATTTTGTCCCCAAAATTGAGCCTTTGCGTCAAAACTTTGAGCAAAGTAGAACCGCTTATAATATCGTTTGGGGAGCGACAGTTGTGTTTCTCACAATAGTAGGCGTGGTAATTGCCATGATGTATCAATCTAACTTTAAATTTTCCTTATCCGACCCCCTTAGATGGATGGCAGGAGCTCAATCATTATTCTTTATGATAATTGGTAATTTTTTAGGAAAAGTTCGTCAAAATTTTATGTTCGGCATTCGTACGCCATGGACATTGTCATCTGACTTGTCATGGGAAAAAACGCATCGTGTTGGTGGAAGACTATTTGTATTGGCAGGTGCAATTGGTCTTATATTGACGGCGTTCGTACCAAAAATAGCCTTTCCTGTTGTAATCGTTGCGATATTAGGCGTGGTCATTTTTACGCTTGTCTATTCATATTACCTCTGGAAAGATGACCCCAATAAAAGAACATAAGATCTATTTTCCAGCACAAGATGCGTTAAATCTAGCGAGTAGGGTGGATTAGAGCTTGCTCGTAATCCACCGCGTCATGATGCCTAGCTCAATGGTGGATTACGGCTTTGCCTAATCCACCCTACAGGGTAGATTGCCCCCATGGACAAACTCTCACGCGATCATTTTATGCGGGCCAAAGAGGCGGGGCGGGC
>JAHDCL010000041.1 GCA_020629875.1 Hellea sp. | reverse complement strand
GATCCCCGACGGCGCCGCAGGAAACGGCTGGGCCAAACGTAAATTTGCGGCTTTTCAGACCATTGGGGGCGCAAAATGGCCGATGATAATCCATTTAAAGTCAAACTTGGCCGTATCATGTCGCCTGGCGGAACAGGGCGCTTTGTTAGCTTTGCAGGACGCGTCAGGCGCGCTGCGCAAAAGTCAGGACGACAATGGTCAGGAAAGGCGCGCTCAAATGCTGTTCCAAAACAGAGTTTTTCTCGCCGTGTTGTTGTGAAATTTTCACTAGCGAAGATGCAGGGTAATGGCAGTAAGATATTTAAAGCGCATTTAGATTATGTCGCCCGCGAGAGCGCTGCGCAGGAAAATGAAAAGGGCGGACTATATACTGCGGTTGAGCCAGAAGCTGATACGGAAAGTTTCGGCGAGCGGTGCAAGGATGACAGACATTATTTCAAAATTATCATTTCGCCGGAAGACGGTAAAGATATCACGAATCTGACGCGGTTCACGCGTGACTTGATGATTGAAGTCCAGCGCGATATGGACACGACATTAGACTGGGTTGCAGCTGACCACTATGATACCGGCAGGCCACATAGTCACATCATTTTACGCGGCGTGCGAGATGACGGGAAAGATCTCGTTATCCCGCGGGATTATATTTCTTACGGGATGCGTGATCGCGCAGAGCATCTCGCCACGTTAGAACTCGGCCCTGTTACTCAAATCGATGTTGCTAAAAAACTTGCGGTGATGACGCGGCAGGAACGGTTCACGACAATTGATAAGGACCTGCTCTATGAAGCGACAGAGAATGTCGTCGACTTGTCGGAAATAAAACAAGATGGCAGTGATTGGTCACAGCGTTTTAAAATATGGCGGGTCAAAAATCTCGCGCGTATGGGCCTTGCCGAAAAACTCGGGCGTGGAAAATGGAAACTGGATGAAAATCTTGAACGCACTTTGCGGCGCATGGGAGATCGAGGCGACATTCTTAAAGCGCGTCATAAAGCCATGAGAATGACTGGCGTGGAAAGACCGTCCCGCAGAGAGCCAATCTATGATCCGCTCGCGGGTGACGCGAAGCCAATCACGGGTAGAGTTTTACAAGTTGGGATATTGGATGATGTAAATGACCGAAGCTTTATTGTCCTCGATACTTTGCAGGGCGAAGCCATATTCGTTGAGACCGGCAAAGAAGCCAATGTCAGCAATATTCAAGCGGATATGATTGTGACAATCCGTCCTCAGACTTTTGAGCCGAAATCATCCGACTACACTATTGATAAAATCGCTGCAAAGCGGGGCGGCGTTTACAGTCCATCCGCGCATGAAGCTGCCGACCCAAAAGCGAGCGAAGCTTACATTCAGGCACATATCAGGCGGCTCGAATCGATGAGACGCTCTGGTCATGCCGAACGAAATAAAGATGGCACTTGGCAAGTTCCGAAAGATTATTTGAAACGGGCGAGTGTATTTGAACGAGAGAATAGCGCTGGGAAGCCAGTCCAAATTATCTTGAACTCGCGATTAAGTCTTAACAAAGCTACCGAGGCAATAGGGCGGACGTGGGTGGATGAAGAACTAGCGTCCACGAATGGCGCCCTATCACGAGAGGGGTTTGGCATTGATGTCGAGAAAGCAAAAAGAGACCGTATGGCATTTCTGAGAAGTCAGCAATTATTGAGTAAGTCAGGAGCTGTCACGAAGGACACTTTATCCCAACTGGAGTCCTTAGACCTAAAGGCTGCTGCAGAAGCATTGAGGAAGGAAATAGCGAAGCCCTACGTTGGTGCGCCAAGAAAAGGGTCTCTCTCAGGTGTGTTTAGGAAAACAGTCGAACGCCCAAGTGGCAAATATGCGGTGATAGAAAGTTCGAAAGAATTTACATTGGTTCCGTGGCGAGAAACAATGGATCGAAACTTAGGTCGAGCCATAAAGGGGACGATCGGTAGGCAAACGATTTCGTGGGCACTCACCAAAGGAAGAGAGATTTCCTGAGTCTTTTTTTGGACCAAATTCCTAAATTGCATTCTAGAGTTTTTGGGATTCGTGTTGGGCAAACTTCACAGCATCACTAACGGACTTAGACTGAATTGAGAAAATTCATAGTCCTATTCATTAACGATTAAACATTGTAAATCTGCCGCGAGACAGAGAATGCTTGAGCGATGGTGGTTGAGGAATTGACACCTGTAAGCCCAAACTGTGCTCCCCGTAACAGTGCGTCCCAACGCTGCATGGGCGTTCCGTGATGGTCAGGATTATGAAAATCGAAGTCCCCTTTTGCGTACAGGCTATTGCGAAATTCCATAAGGTCAAAAACATTTCCGCTATCCAGCCCTCTATTGACTAGATACCAAGCCGCTAGAAAATCCGCTTGTAGCTCCCTTTGGTAAACTCGTGAATTTCTTATAGCTGAGCCTAAATAAGTGAATTGGCAGATGTGTGCCCACTCATGACCCATAATACCAGCGATAGCACTGCCAGTTCCTTGCCAATCAGCTTTCATCAAGTCGAGACCCAGCATCACAGTTCCAGACGCTTGAGGATTTATGTAGTTTTTTGATGTAGCAAATGCTCCGCCAGATTTTGGTCCTGTCAGATACGCGAAGCTTGGTGAAACAAGAAAAGCTCTATCCAAATAACGTTTTTCTTGCTGTAAGGTTTGATCTAGCCTTAGCTCTCCTGAGGTGTTTGTCAGTCCTTGAGCAAAAGTATCATTTCCTCCAGAAAAACTGTAAATATCTAGGCCTTGGCAGCCAGCATACTCTACTTCATTTTCACTCCCAGTTGTAGAAGCTTTAAAGGGGCTTTCGCGGTCAGCAGCAGTTGATTGCCCAGGCCAGATTTGGGCAGAAGCTTGGAAGGCACAAGCTGAACAGTTTGCACCAATTAAATATAAAAATCCTTTGAGAAGATCTCTTCTTTCCATCAGATTTCCTTTCATAATCTGATGTTCCTATAAGCTAATCCTCTAATAATTGCAATTTTTGCAACCAAAGCGTATACGGTTGTTATGGCACAGAAATTTTACATTCTTTTTATTGGGGCTACTTTTCTAATTTCTGGACTTACTTTTTGTTCAAAAGCCTATGCTGAAAGCTGCGATGACATTTCTGCAATTAGTAATTTGATGACTTCCCACAATTTAACCGAACTACACGGCAGGTTATCTTTAAGAGATGAAGATACGCGATGGTATGAAGCTGATTATTACCTGCCTAACGCTGTGAAGTGTGAAGTTATTGTTTCAAAGCCCGATGAAAGCATTTCATTTGATCAGTCTTATCAATGTGAATGGAAAATGCCGGAGGTGGAAGCTAGTCGAGCAAAAGATGTTTTGGTGAAGTCTTTAGTAGAATGCGGGTTAGAAATCAGTCGCGAACGAAGTGGTCGATTCTCAGATGAAACAGTATTCACCAATGAGTATGAAGTTGGGGGAATCGAGCATGTCAATCGTTTCAAAGTATCGCTCCGCTCGCGGGTGGATCGCAGAGGAAATCAAGTCATCAAGTTTTCAGCGAGTCACACGGATTGGAAGTGATGCATTGATGCTGACGTGGACCCAAAAGATTGTGAGAGAATATCTTTAGATGGCGCGTCTATTCATATCTCACTCTAGTCGTAATGATGCAGAGGCTTTGGCGCTTGAGAGTTGGCTGCATGGAGCAGGGTGGGGCAAGGAAGATATATATCTTGATATTAGCCCAGAAGGGGGCATGGCGGCAGGTCAGCGCTGGGTCGAAGCACTTGATGACGCACAGAGACGTTGCGAGGCTATTATCTTTCTTGTGTCCAAAGCGTGGCTATCAGCGAAATGGTGCCGGGAAGAATATGACCGAGCGCTCCAACTTAACAAGAAAATGTTCGCTCTTATCATTGATGACGATGTTGATTTGTCTGATTTACCCCAAGGCCTGACATCTCAATGGCAAGCTGTCTCCATTGTGGCGCAAAAAGGCGTAGACACACCTACGCAGCGTTTTGATACTGAGCATCCGATCACACGCGAGACTGATATTGTTCGCTTTACAATGGACGGGCTGACACGGCTTCGGCACGGGCTAACTAAGGCGGCTATTGCACCTGAGAGCTTTAGTTTGCAAAAAGACCCAGAAGGGCCTTTAGGATGGCGCATGCCTTATCGAGGCCTTGAGCCGCTTGAGGCCAAGGACGCGGCCGTATTCTTTGGCAGAGACGCTGAGATAACGCAGGGGCTAGATGTCTTGCGAGGTCTCGCGAGTAAGAACCCGCCGCGCTTTATGGTGATATTGGGCGCGTCAGGTGCAGGTAAGAGCTCGTTCCTGAGAGCTGGTCTTTTGCCACGCCTTGAACGTGATGATACGAACTGGCTGCCTATACCTCCGGTTAGAAGTGGTGATGATGGTCCTATAGAGGCGCCAGAGGGTTTATTGGCGCAATTACACTTCCTGCATCAGAGATTAGGTCTTGAGAGTTCTAGAGCGTCTCTAAGGCGCGCCGTGCAGGATGGGGAGAGCTTTGTTAGCTGTTTGCAAAACTTAAGGCAGGCCGCACATAAATCTGCTCTCTTAGGTTCAGATCGGGCCGCGCCGCTACCTGTACTATCCATAGACCAAGCTGAAGAGCTCTTTGTCTCGGATGCCCATGAAGACACGAATGCGTTCTTAAAGCTTGTTCGCGGGGCAATGATGGCCGGAGAGGTGGTCTGTATCGCCACTATACGCTCTGATCGCTATAGCGCGCTTCAGTCAGAGAACATACTCGAAGGTATAGAGCAGACTACCTTTAGCTTGCCGCCTGTTGTGAGCGGACAGCTTGCGCAGATAATCAACGGCCCTGCCGAGGTCTGGCGCAGGGAAGCCGGTCCGGCAGCCCCCGTCTTTGCGCCTGAGGTCAGCAAAGCCTTGATGGAGGAGATCAGCGGTCAGCAGGACGCCCTGCCGCTTCTCGCCTTTGCCATGTCTAGGCTTATCAATGATCATATTGGATCTGATAATACTACTGAGGCCACAACCATCACTTTAGAGGATCTCAAGGCCACAGGCGGGGTTGCAAAGACCATTGAACTTGAGGCGAATAAGGCTCTTCATGATGCGGGCATAGAAAAGGACCCTAAGACAAGAGAGGGTGTTCTGAGAGATGCCTTTATCCCGCGTCTTGCACGGGTTGATAAAGATAGCCGAAACTTTGAACGCAGGGTGGCATCGCTCTCGGACTTCTCGGGCGCTAGACTCAGAGATTTGGTCAATGCGTTCGTCCAAAGACGCCTTCTAACACTCAAAGCAACCGACGGGGACTCTAGTGTTGAAGTCGCCCATGAGGCCCTGCTACGAAAGTGGCCTACACTATCCAAGATACTCGAAGCTGAGAAAGAGGATCTACTTCGATTAGACACAGCACTAACTTCATCGACCCAGTGGGAAGCTAACGGTAAAACGAAAGACTATATTGATCATAGAGGCGGACGCCTCGAAGAACTCAAAACCCTATCAGCGAAAAGTTCAGAATGGGAAGCAGCACTCGCACCCGCAAGAGAATATATTCGTGTTAGCGAGAAGCTGCAAATTCGAAACAAGAGATATCGCAACGGTATTCTTTTGAGTGTTCTCTCCTTAGCATTTATTTTTTTTGGAATTGTGTTCTTTCAAGCTAGTAATACAGCAACGGAAACAAAAAACACTCTTGTTGCAAGCCTTAATAATCAAAGTGATTTACTCGCAGCGTTCTCAAATTCTTTAATCAAGCAAAATAACCATGATGCAGCTGCATTGGTTGTTGCAGAAAGCGTAAATCATGCTCCTGAATTCATCGGGAACAGAGACAGTTCGGCAATTGAACAGCTATCAGCCATAGAGAAAATAAGATCTATACAATATGATTTTATCAGTTCCAGTGATTATACACGGTTTAGTCCTGATGATCATTTGTTTTTAACCCTATCACCATCGTATTATGAAGTTACAGTGTGGGAGTCGGCGAATGCTTCATCTGTTACCAAAATTGACCCCGACGGTGGGAGTATGAATTTTGCTGAATTCAGCTGGGATGGAAAAAAAATTATCACTTTATCTGAGAATTATAAAATTCAAATTTGGGACAGTATAACGGGAAGAGAATTGGCATCATTTGGATTAGATATAGAAAAGTATGAAGCATTTCCCATATTTTTAAGCCCCCATGATGAGATTATTGTAACGGATAGAACAAATAAAAACTTTACAGTTTTTGATTTTCAAGGCTCAGAAATAGTTTCTAAGGCTAGTTTATATAGTGATTTTGAAACGATTGTTATGAGTCCAAATGGTGAGATAGCTTTGGTTGGTCATAGTGCTACGAAAACAAACATACTAGATTTGGAAACATTTAAGGACAAGTGGACGCTTTCACACCGTGAAGGTTTACAGTTTATGGAATTCAGTAAAAATGGTGAGTACATATTAGCATTGTTTAATAATGGCCCGCCGAAAGTATGGAATGCGAGTTCTGGTAGCCAGGTATCTCAAATCAGGGACAATGCTATTTGGGGGGAGAGTATATTTCATCCTAATGGCACTAGCATCGCAGCGCATGTTGACGAGGGTATTATTGGGATATGGGAGGTGAGCACAGGAAGAGAGTTAGCGAAAATTCTCAATACTGATGACTTTGAGAAAGTAATTTTTAGCCCAACTGGCGAGAGTATATTGACTGTTTCCAAAAAAAATGAGGTTCAGCTATGGGACGCTGAAACAGGCTTGCTTTTGTTTAAACTAAAAAATTTATCTGAAGTTTCTTCTGTTGTTTTCAGTCCAAATGGAAACCAAATTTTGACTTCTTCTGAAGATGGTACTGCTAGAGTATGGAGTCACAGTTCAGGAGCACTAATACATAGCTTCACTCATGTTAATCCAATGATAGATGCCGTATATTCGCTAAATGGGAAACGCATCGTAACAACATCAGCTGGATTACCTGAATTTTATGGAGAACCCTACAAGTCTCACACTGGTTATATAAACACCGAAGGTGGGAATACTATACGTGTCTGGAATATAGATGATTATTACTTGTCTGAACCCGAAATTTTTAATGATATTGGCGGTCTAGCTTCACTAGATGTGGTTGGAAACCGACTACTAACGATTATTGACGATTTTCCAAATACCCAAGGTAGTGATACAACAAAAATCGATAGTTCTCAAACGGAGTCAACCACCGGCTCTCCAGCTGTATTGGTAACCGATCGTTACTCAGGTGAAGCGCTCACTATATTAAGGCACGACGCCTACATTTCATCAGCAGAATTTAGTCCTGACGGAAAGTATATAGCTACTGCCTCTGATTATGAGGCAATTTTATGGGATAGTGTATCTGGCAAAAAGGTTTTCGAGTTAACAAAAGATAATGAATCAACATTAGAAACGATCTGGTCTCTTCAGTTTAGTCCTGATGGAAAGTTACTAGCAACTGTGCAATCAGATACGTCGATCAGAATTTGGAATGTAATCTCTGGTGATGAAATCGAAGCTGTCCGTAAAATTTTTGCCTGGCATGAAAATTTGGGCCCCATAGCTTTTAGCGATGACAACGAAAACTTAATTGCCAAAACTGAAAGTTGGAATACTGAAATTTTTAGGTTGAATACTTTAAAAAAAGTAGCTGATTTGAAATCAGACGAGGAAATCAACTATGCTGAATACACTAGGAATAGTGATAAGGTGATGGTTGTAGCCAATGACATAATACGTATCCTAGAAGTAGGAAGCTTGAAAGAAGTGGTCACCTTGCATCATGATGGAGAAATTCTGTTCGCTAGAATTAGCCCTGACGGAAAATTTATTATTAGCTCGAACATCGGTGCGGGAATATTGAACAACCCTTTTCAAGTTTGGGATGTTGAAAGAGGTGAAAAAATTAAACAGATATTGGTGGATAACCCGCATTATGTTGCAGGTTTTAGCCCAAATGGAAATCAGTTTTTTGTTGTTGATGAAAATTCAGCCAGTATTCGCGACTCGAGAACAGGCAATGAAATATTTTCTTTCAGTCATGAGGAAGAAATTAACTCTATTAAGTTCAATGCTACTGGGGGGGGAATGGTTTCCAGCTCAACCGATAATGTGGTAAAAATTTGGACGATGAAGTACATTTCAATGATGAGCACGCAAAGCACCATTTCGTTCTCGGCGTTAGCAAAAGTATCCTCTGTATGTTTAACGCCTCGACAAAGAACAGAAATGAATTTGAGCGCTGATCCACCTTGTTGGTGTCAAGAAAAAAAGACTCCAACAAGATTAACTTGGGCGGAAGATTATTATTTGAGGGGACGCATTACCGATAAACAATTAAAAGCCTATGGGTTCGACCCTAAGCTTGGAAATATTTTAGAAACCTGGCCAGAGGATACCCCACGCCCTACATCTTTTACCCATCCTCGAGATGATGGTTGGGTATGCCCGCCAGCAAATGAAGGATATTCGGCACCTTGGCTAAGATATCCTGACTTAAGTTGTTTAGACACTTCTGACATTCTTGGGCCAGCTGATACGGCCATAGACAAACTTCGGACTGATGAAGTCTGTGTTGCGGCATTTAAAGAATATGGGATGACGGTTGATAATTATCTGGGGTTGGCCGATCCATAATTTCTAAACCCCAAATTTCGCTTTCATATTAGAGTTCAAAAATCGCCGCATTTCTTGATAAGAAAGCCGTTCTAACTCGCGAAGTAATCTTATTTTTTGCGTAGACGATTGAGCAATACCAAATCGATTATCTAAATCGGAAACTGAAGCTAGGTACCATTTATATCGTTCAGCACTCGCGCTGATGCTAAGCGATTGATCAATAGCTTTTATCATAGCTACTAGAACACCTAACAAAGCAACGAAACAGAACATTGTACGTACAGGACCAGAAGATATCTCAAGTCGCTCTTTGGGTGTCCAGAAGTTATTAAAGTCGACGAAGTTGAAATTTGTCAGCATAACAATGCCCGCTATTGCGCTGATAACTATCATGCCTACGGTTGAAAAATTGATTATATTGTCGAACATTTCTTGGCGTTTTATCGGCGATTTAAATCCCGACTTCATAACTTTGGATACATACTCTTTCTGAATGCCAATGCGCTGACGACCAAGAATGTCTATTAAGGCAACTAAGTTAGGGACGTTCTCGTTTATTTGATTTTCATCATCCCACTCAGAGTTCATCCAAGGAGATGTTTCTGCGAGATCATCTATCGTTTCTTCGAGTAAAATTGCTGTTTTAGATTTTTGCTTCAGTAGTTCTTCGAGTTCCACACTTCGCTTGTTTTCATACTCTTGTAATTTTTCAGCGTTGACGGTGGCCTGAGCAGCCAACTCAATATTATTGATTAGGAATTGAAAATAGAACTGCCGTAAACGCTCTGTCCAAAAACGATGTCCTAACCAATTTTTTTTATGTCGTGATCTCCACAAATGCCAGAGCCCGCACATTATTCCGATTAAAAGGAATATTTCAGCAATAGACCTCACTTGTGACTCATAATTAAGGTTCACAGTCGACAATGCTGAAATAGCCAATCCTAAAAAGCTAAAAATTAGCGTTAGTCGTCCAGATTTGACGTTCAGAGCTTTAGCCTTGAGTGCGGGTTGGTCATGCTGTTTGAATTCTACCCGAATTTCAGGCCAATCAAAAATTGGATAAAGGTCTGGGTGTTGTCTTTTAACTTGAGCACGTGCTTCTTCTGTGAAAAGTATATCATCATTCGGCCAGTCTTTTAAAAGGTCGTCAAACTCTATTTCCTCGTGTGGTGCTTCCATGATCCGTTCCGGGTTTTGTTCGCCTTATCATAGTTTTGAAATATGCCTGATGCCAATAATTTTCTAATTTATATTTTGCCGCAAGAAGTTCACTTCACTCGACCCTGCTTCATCCTTCTGGGCCCTGCTTATTCCTGAAATAAACTCAATAGACGAAGTTTGAAACTTTGTTGCAGCCTAAGACCATCAGAAATGAAGGACTTAGGCTATGTCGCCACAGAGCATATTAATCGGACAAATCATCGTTGTATTTACGACGATTATTTTGACGACTTGGTATGCAACCCAGTGGGTCGCCTTTCAGTTCAATTATGACGCCTATTTGGGCAAAGGCCTTTTCGCATTAGGTCAGCACACAGTTTACGCACCTTGGAGCTTATTTCCTTGGTGGTATCAGTTTGATGCATACGCGCCGGAGATTTTCAACCGAGGCGGCCAGATTGCAGCGGGCGGCGGATTTGTCGGCACGGTCTTTGCTGTCATCGGATCTGTCTGGCGCGGACGAGCCACCAAGTCGCTGAATACTTTTGGATCATCGCGCTGGGCATCCCATAAGCAAATCAAATCTATTGGCTTGACCAATGCGAAGGGTGTTTTCCTTGGGTCAACAAAGGGCGACTATATTCGTCACGACGGGCCTGAACATGTCATGGCTATTGCGCCGACACGGTCCGGTAAAGGTGTGGGCCTCGTTGTTCCGACACTATTGTCTTGGACCGATAGCGCCATCATTCACGACATTAAAGGTGAGAACTGGGAACTAACGTCGGGCTGGAGATCAACTTTCTCACATGTCCTATTATTCGATCCTACAAATCCTTTGAGTGCCAAATACAATCCCTTGCTTGAAGTCCGGAAAGGCATCAACGAAATCCGTGACGTTCAGAATATTGCTGATATTCTAGTTGATCCAGAAGGTATGCTGGAGCGCCGCAATCACTGGGAAAAAACGGCTCACAGCTTACTTGTTGGCGCCATACTTCACATTCTCTACGCAGAGCGCGAAAAAACGCTAGCTCGCGTAGCCTCATTCCTCTCTGACCCAAAGCGCTCTTTTGAAGCAACGCTGCGGGACATGATGAAAACTAATCACCTCGGCGAAAGCGGTAAGGCGAAAGTCCATCCGGTTGTCGCTCAAGCAGCGCGTGAGTTATTAAATAAATCTGAAAACGAGCGCTCAGGAGTCCTTTCAACCGCGATGAGCTTTTTGGGGCTTAATCGGGATACCACTATCGCCGAGGTGACCTCAGAATGCGATTGGAGAATTTCTGATCTGATGCAAGCTGACAAACCCGCGTCGCTTTATCTCGTCGTACCGCCATCAGATATTTCACGCACAAAGCCGCTAGTCAGATTGATATTAAATCAGATTGGCCGACGCCTAACAGAGAAGCTTGCTACTGGGGAGGGCGAGCCGTCACCGCGTCAGCTTTTACTCATGCTTGATGAATTTCCAGCTCTTGGACGTCTGGATTTCTTTGAAACTTCTCTAGCCTTTATGGCTGGCTATGGTCTGCGCTCTTTCTTAATTGCACAATCATTGAACCAGATTGAAAAGGCCTATGGTCCGAATAATTCAATCTTGGATAATTGCCATGTTCGTGTTGCTTTTGCGACGAATGACGAACGAACCGCTAAGCGTTTGTCTGATGCAATAGGTTCCACAACCGAAATGCGGTCCATGCGCAATTACGCAGGGCATCGGCTTGCGCCTTGGCTGTCTCACGTCATGGTCTCTCGGCAGGAGACCGCACGGCAGCTTATTACGCCGGGCGAAATCATGCAGCTTCCCCCTGAGGACGAATTGGTATTGCTATCAGGTTTCCCACCCATCAGAGCCAAAAAGCTAAAATATTACCTCGACAGAAATTTCACAGGTCGTGTTCAAAATCCGCCGACGCTTTTCCCTCGCCAAGGTGGCTACCCGAGTCCATCACCATGTGACTGGGGCAATCAAACGCGGCCTGTGGATGATCGCCTATATTCGGTTGATGACTCGAGAAACGACAGCTCAACTGAAAATTCTGGAAAAGAGATTGAACCTAAATTGCCCGAAAAAGAGGTCAAGAAAGGTCGCACTTTAGAGGACAAGCTGTTGGCAGAGCTCAATGATGAACAGGAACTCTCAATTACAACTAAGCTAGGACAATTTGAACGCCAGACTACGCCAGTCGCGCGGGCACATGACATCAGCAGGACCGCAGAACCAGACATGGGAATGGGAGTCTAAGATGGAAAAATTAACTCATCGAGTCAGAGGCCGTATCACTGAGGATAATTGGAGGGCACTCAATTCTGCGGCAAGCCGGAAGGGGAAATCCCGTGATCGCCTCATGAATGCTGCCCTCTCATGCTACTTTAGCTTTGAGCGTGACGATATGAGGGATGCACGGATCTTGTTGCGACTTGATATTTTAACGCGGCATCTACATCGCGTACATCGCGACACGCATGTCCTCACGGAAATGCAGGCTTTGCTGAGCCATTATTTTTTCACCTTCGCCCCGCAATATGGTGACAAGGATCAAGATGTTCGCGCCGCGCAAGGGGTCCGGTTGCTAAACGAATATATTGATGAACTTGGGGAGCGCATGAAGGGCGGTCCCAAGTCTATTAAAAATATTCTCGATAAAACGATAACGGGTCCTGAAGAGGATTTTTTCACATCGGAAGAATTGGATAATTTTGCAGCCTTGTCGTCCAAAAATATTGGAGACAACTTTGGCTAAATCATCTTCAGATCAAACCAATGCGCGAACATTAGATATGTTGCGAACGGCTATGGGGCCGATGATTACAGATGCGCTGGATGATCCCAACGTCATTGAAATCATGGTCAACCCGGATGGACGTCTATGGCTCGATAAGCTTGGGCGCGGGCGCTTTGACACGAACATTCGATTAGAACCGGATGAAGCGGAGCGCGTTGTGCGCCTTGTCGCCAGTTATATCCACCAAGATGTGACAGCCTTTTCGCCAATCGTTAGCGCAGAACTGCCCGGCAATGGTGAGCGTTTTGAAGGCGTCATCCCGCCTGTCGTTACTGCTCCATGCTTTTCTATTCGCAAAGGCGCAGTGTCTATCTACTCTTTAGGTGATTATGTGGACGCGCAAACGATGTCGCGAACACAAGCTGAAGCACTTCGATACGCCGTCTCGTCCCGTCAAAACATATTGATTGTGGGCGGCACATCATCGGGCAAAACGACGCTTGCTAATGCGCTACTGGCTGAAGTGTCAGGCTCCGGTGACCGCGTTCTTATTTTGGAGGATACGCGTGAACTGCAATGCAAGGCCGAGGACACGGTAGCGCTCCGCACGCACGGTCAAAACGTAAAGCTATCTGATCTTGTACGCTCAACGCTACGCCTGCGTCCTGACCGTATTATTGTAGGCGAAGTGCGCGGTCCCGAAGCGCTGGATATGCTCAAAGCCTGGAATACGGGTCACCCGGGCGGCATCGCGACTGTCCATGCCAATTCTGCAAAAGCGGGCCTGTCCCGCATTGAACAACTGATCCTTGAGGGGGCGCAGACAGTTCCGCGCGCGCTCATTGCCGAAGCAATCGACGTGATTGTCTTCATATCCGGACGAGGTTCCAAGAGGCGTATTGAGACGATCGCGCGCCTCGTGGACGTCAGCGGCCAGAGCTACGCGCTCGAACCGCTAACAGCTCCGTCATTCATCCCAAAACTCACTTACGCAGGAGAAACCCATGCTTAAACCCTTAGCTTACGACCTAAACTCACGGCTTTTATTCGGCGCGCTTATTATTGTCGCTGTGATGATATTGTTGCCCCAAACAGCTCACGCCGCAGGCTCGGCTATGCCATGGGAAGCGCCCCTAACCAAAATCCTGCAATCTATTGAAGGCCCGGTGGCTAAAATATTTGGTACGGTCGTAATCATTATGACGGGCCTCGGCCTTGCCTTTGGCGACACAGGCGGCGGCGTGCGTAAGCTCATCCAGATTGTTTTCGGACTATCTATTGCCTTTACGGCGACGAGCTTCTTCCTCTCATTCTTCAAGTTCTCAGGCGGAGCGGTCATCTAATGGTCGAAGGATACGCCATACCTTTGCGCCGTTCGCTGACCGAGCCGATTTTGCTCGGCGGCGCGCCGCGAACGGCGGCCATCCTAAACGGCACGCTTGCAGCGGGCTTTGGTCTGGGATTGCAGCTTTGGTTTCTTGGCATCCTTTATTGGGTCGTGGCTCACACGCTTTACGTTTTTCTCGCCACGCGCGATCCAAAGTTCATGGACGTGCTGGTGCGCCACATCAAACATAAGAGCTATCTGTCATGTTAAACCTAACGGAATACCGCAAACGTCCCAATTGCCTTGCCGACTACCTCCCGTGGTCAGCGCTCATCGCGCCCGGAGTTGTCCTTAATAAAGACGGCAGCTTTCAGCGCACAGCGGAATTTCGTGGGCCGGATTTGGAAAGTTCGACGGAAGAGGAGTTGGTCGCGACCTGCGCGCGGATCAATAATTCACTGCGACGCTTTGGCTCGGGCTGGGCGCTCTATTTTGAAGCGGCGCGTATTCCCGCGCGGGGCTATCCGCAGTCAACTTTCACAGACCCTGCCGCATGGATTGTGGAGCAAGAACGGCGCGGCGAATTTGAACAAGAGACAGATGAGCGCGAGCTGTTTGAGAGCGTCTATTATATGACGTTTCAGTTTATGCCGCCCGCTGACCGCTCTTCCAAAGCTGAAGGGTTGTTGATTGAAACGCCTAAAGATGAAGTCGGCCTATCCTCACGAGATCATCTGCATAGTTTTATCAATGAGACGGCGCGCTGCCTTGATTTGCTGGCGACACAGTTTCCCTTGGCTGCATGGCTCGATGATGACGCCACGGTGACATATCTGCATTCAACGGTTTCGCCTAAGCGTCACGCGGTAAAGACGCCTGACATTCCTGCCTACATAGACGCGGTTATTGGCGGTGCTGATTTGGTCGGCGTACTTGTGCCGCGTCTAGCCGATCACGCTGTCCATATCCTCTCTATTCGGGGTTTTCCAAATGAGACAACACCGGGTCTTCTTGATGAGTTAAATAGGCTTGGTTTCTCTTATCGCTGGATGACGCGCTATCTGCCGCTCGGCAAAGTGGAGGCGACGAAGACAATCACGAAGCTGCGCCGTCAGTGGTTTGCCAAGCGAAAATCCGTTGTCGCTTTACTAAAAGAAGCTCTGATGAATGAGCAATCTGTTCTGGTCGATAGTGATGCGGACAATAAAGCAGCAGATGCAGACGCAGCATTACAGGATCTTGGTGGCGATTATGTTGGCTACGGCTACCTTACGACATCCATTTGCGTTCTGCATCCTGACGCCGCTATAGCCGAGGCTCGCATCCATGAGATTGAGCGCATTATCAATGGGCGCGGTTTTGTCACTATCCATGAGACCGTCAATGCCGTTGATGCATGGCTAGGGTCACAACCTGGAAATGCTTACGCCAATATCCGAACGCCCTTAGTCTCGACGCTGAATCTCGCGCATCTTATGCCGCTATCAGCCGTTTGGGCAGGGCCGGAAGGTAATACACATTTCAGCGGGCCTAATGTGACCGCGCCGCCATTGCTTTATGCGACAACTGAAGGCCATACGCCGTTTCGACTTGTGACCCATCAGGGCGATGTTGGACATACACTTGTCGTAGGGCCAACGGGCGCAGGTAAGTCCGTCTTGCTCAATTTGCTATCTTTGCAGTTCAAACGCTATTCTAATGCTCAGGTATTTACCTTCGACAAGGGCGCATCATCCCGAGCAACCATTGATGCTCTGGGCGGAGATTTTTACGCACTAGGCTCAAAGGATACGGGGCTGTCGTTTCAGCCGCTACGCAATATTTTTGATGAAAACGAAATCGCTTGGGCCTTGGAATGGGTCACAGGGCTGCTCGCAGGCGAAGGCATTGAGATTACGCCCGATACCAAAGAAGCCGTCTGGTCAGCTTTGGAAAGTCTTGCAAGCGCGCCGTCCAATCAACGCACGCTCACCGGATTATCAGCCTTGCTGCAAGACGGAGAGCTGCGCCAAGCCCTCAAGCCTTTCACATTAGACGGCGCTTACGGACATATTCTCGACGGCGATAGCAATCAGATTTCAAACAACAAAACACAGGCTTTTGAGATGGAAGAGCTCATGCACAGCAAGGGTCTTGTTGCGCCGGTTCTGACCTATCTCTTTCACCGCCTCGAAGCCCGCTTTGATGGCTCACCGACATTCCTTATTTTGGATGAGGCCTGGGTATTTCTTGATGACCCAATGTTTGCAAGCCGCATCCGCGAATGGCTTAAAGTGCTGCGCAAGAAAAACGTCTCCGTTATTTTTGCAACGCAATCGCTGGCAGATATTGCCAATAGTCCGATTGCGCCGGCTATTATTGAAAGCTGCCTTTCGCGCATCTTCTTGCCCAATAACCGAGCCATGGAGCCTCAGCAGAAAGTCGCTTATGAGCGCTTCGGGCTAAACAATCGCCAGATCGGGATAATCGCCTCGGCTACGCCTAAGCGCGATTATTATTTTCAAAGTCACGGCGGCAACCGCCTGTTCGACTTACAGCTTGGCCCCGTTGCGCTCGCCTTTTGCGGAGCAAGCTCAGAGCAAGACCATTGTGACTTAGATCATGTGCTAGATGCCAACGGCCCTAACAACTTTGCTGTTAATTGGCTGCGCTTCAAAGGCCTCGATTGGGCAGCAGATCTGCTGAGCGCTGAATTTAACTTAAATGATGAGGAGTATGTGCCATGGCTCGACGTCGCGGAATAATTGCGCTTACTATAATAGCGGCCATGAGCTTTTCTCATGCGACTGTAAGCTATGCCCAATTTGGCGGCGTGGTTTATGATCCAGCCAATTTTAAGCAGAACTTCCTCACGGCGGTTCGCAGCTACACAGCTCTTTTACGCCAAGCCCAGCAGCTTCGTAATGAAGCGCAAATGCTCATCAATGATGCCAAGCATTTAAGCCGTTTGGACTTTAACGCTCAAAGCCGCTTAATCACTATTCTGGATGAAATTACGAGGCTAAATCAGCAAGCGGAGAATGTGGCCTATGAGGTCAACCGCACTAAGCAGATTGTGCGCGAGACCTATCCTGAAAGCTATGAGAGTTTCACCGAGGATGAAATGGTCATTCGGGCCGAAGAGCAGTGGCAGATGTCGCGCCGCGCTTACAACGATACAATGGTGATGCAGTCCAAAATGGTTGAAAGCATCACAAGCGATAAGGTCCTGCTCGGTCAACTCATGACAAAAAGTCAGTCTTCGGTTGGTGAGTTGCAAGCGACGCAATCGACGAACCAGCTCCTTGCGCTCCTCATCAAGCAGCTCATGCAAATGCAACAAATGCAGGTCACGCACGGCCGTGCGGATGCGGTCGAGCAAGCGCGCCGTCTCGCCATTGAAAAAGAAAGCCGTCAAAAACGAATTCATTTTGTTGGTTCGAAGTCTGCGTACTCAGGCGGAGGCAAGTAATGGATGATCTTGGTGTCATAGACCAGTTTGTCAAAACCTTCTCCGACTATATTGAGAGCGGATTTGGTTTAGTGGATGCAGATGTCCATTTTTTGACAGCATTTATCATCGGTATCGATATAACATTGGCAGGACTTTATTGGGCTATGGGGTCGGATAGCTCTGTTATCGGTAAATTTCTGAAAAAAGTACTCTATGTAGGCGTCTTTGCGCTGATCATCAATAACTTCTCAAGCCTTGCCAATATCATCTTTGATAGTTTTGGGCAGCTTGGGTTAAACGCGACCAATTCGACAATGACGGCGAAAGATTTGCTACGCCCTGGTTTTATAGCGAACACAGGATATGAAGCGGCACACCCTCTCTTAAATGAAGTTGGCGAGCTTTTAGGCCCCGTCAAGTTCTTCACAAATTTTGTGACCATTGTGGTGCTGATGCTGGCTTGGGTGATTACGCTTTTCGCGTTTTTCTTTCTCGCGATACAGCTCTTCGTCACCATCATTGAGTTTAAACTGACAACGCTCGCAGGCTTTATTCTCATCCCATTCGCGCTTTGGAATAAGACTTCATTTCTGGCTGAAAAAGTCCTCGGCAACGTCGTGTCATCAGGCATCAAACTCATGGTGCTGGCGATTATTATCGGGATTGGTTCGACGATATTTGGAGAAATAACGTCTGCTTTCAAACCGGGCGAAGTTGAATTGAAGGATGCGGCTTCTGTCATTCTTGGCTCACTTGCCATTCTCGCCCTTGGGCTCTTTGGCCCTGGCATCGCTACAGGACTAGTTTCGGGCGCACCTCAGCTTGGTGCAGGTGCAGCCGTTGGCACTATGGCAGCTGTAGGTGCTGGGGCTATGGCAGGCGGTGCAATGGCGGGTGCCAGCGCAAAAGGTGCCGTATTAGCATCAGCCGGTGCTGTTAAGGCGGGATCTTCTCTTGCGGGTGGCTCGAAGATGGCCTTTTCGCTTGGCAACATGGCTTATGGCGGCGGCGTCAAAGGCGCTGCTGCCGGGATTGGCGCGGTTGCTGAAGCAGGTGTTCGCAGTGTTGCCGGAAAAGGCAAAGACCTTTTGAAAACTGCAGGCGGTAGTGTCTCCGCCGCATACGACAGGGGCGCGCGTGGAGGGTTTGCGGCGCTGTCTAAAGGTATGAAGCCTTTGCAAGACACAGCCGAAAGCAAAGAGAAAACGAGTCCTGATTGGGCAAAGAAAGTTCAACGTCGTCAACAAACACGTTCTTTAGGGCGTTCCGCACAACAAGCGCTTAGCGCTGGGGGCGGAGGTTCGGCAAATGGCCCTCGATTAAACCCGGATGGATAGGAGATAGATTATGTGGAAACGCAGCCAATCAAAATATGGCAATACGCCCATTCCTGAAACGCCTTATCAAAAAGCTCGGCAGGTCGTGGATAACCGCCTCGGTTCAGCTCTTGTACGTGGCAAGAATTGGCGATTGGCTTTCTTCGGACAAACAATGCTCAGCGCGATTTTAGCTGGTGGATTTATCTGGCAAGGTGCTCAAGCCACAGTCACGCCTTACGTTATTGAAGTGGACGCGACAGGAGGCGTGAAAGCCGTTGGGCCCGTGGCTGAACGCTTTGTACCAAGCGATGCGCAAATCGCTAATCAGCTCGCTAAATTTATCAACAATGTGCGCTCAATATCCATCGATCCCGTTGTCCTGCGCGAAAACTGGTTGGAGGCTTATAGTTTTGCAACGGATCAGGCGTCCATCACGCTTAACGCTTATGCCCAAGAGAACGATCCGTTTAGCGAGGTCGGACAACGCAGCGTCACAGTAGATGTGAAAAGCGTAGTGCGATCCTCTGCCGATAGCTTTGAAATCCGTTGGCGCGAAACGTCTTATCGCGGCGGCGCACAAGTCAGCGCGCAAACCTTTACGGCCAGCTTATCTATCGTTTTGCAGCCGCCCACGGATGCCGAGACGCTGCATCGCAATCCGCTCGGCCTCTACGTTCATGGCCTTAACTGGTCAAAAGACCTGTCCTCTCAATACGCTTCCCAAGGAGATACCCCATGAAAGCTTCACACCTACTCACAACCATTAGCCTTATTGCCATTTCTTCAGGGCTAACAGGTTGCGCCAGTTTGCAAGGCGTAATGACTAAATTCAAATCGGGCGAAGTCACAACATCTGCCGATATGTCAAAGGCTGTTTATTTAGAGCCGGAGATTGAGACGGATGAGGAGCCTGTTGTGGCCGAGCCTTTTGTTCAAAACCTGATCATGCCCGGTCAGATGAAAGCCAATCCCATCAATGTTGAGTTCTATGATCCGCCAAGCCGGAAAGGATTTCAGGCGGTGAGCTATGCTAACCGCACGGCGGTTGTGGAGCCTAATTCAGACAATTACCTGAACGCGATACAGCTTTACCCCTACACGCCGGGTTCACTCTATCAAGTTTACACATCGCCGTCGCAGGTGACTGACATAGCGCTTGAGAAAGGTGAAGCTCTGACATCAGTATCTGCAGGTGACACGGAACGCTGGACGGTTGGCGATACGGTGTCAGGGTCAGGCGCGAATGAGCAAGTGCATATCCTCGTCAAACCCATGGCGCCGCAGCTCTCAACCAATGCTGTCATTACGACAACTAAGCGGACTTACTATCTCGATCTCAAATCTTTTGCAGACACCTATATGGCCGCTGTGTCATGGCGATATCCGCATGATGCTATTCGTCAAATTAAAAGCCGAGTATTGGATAAGCCGCGCGTCACGCAAGCCAGCTTCAAAAAGGCTAATCTTGACTTCGACGCCGAAGAGCTACGCTTTGACTACTCCATTAAGGGCGATACGCCGAATTGGCGGCCAACGCGCGTTTTTGATGACGGGCAGAAAATCTACATTGAGTTTCCGGAAGGCTTAGCGGTCTCGGAAGCACCGCCGCTCTTTATTACAGATGGCGGCGATATTACAGATGGCGGCGATAAAATGGGTAAGCTTGTAAATTATCGCGTTAAAGACGGATTTTATATCGTTGATCGTCTGTTTGATTTTGCCGAGCTGCGTCTTGGTGAAAAGAACCAAACCGTTGTCCGCATTGTGCGCGAGTCATGAGTAGCGCTGCGCCAGACCTGACAATACGCGCGCATCCTCGCGCCGTGCGACGATTTAGTCGCAAAGCCTTAATGGGGGGCGGTCTTATACTCGGCGTTATTATGTTTGGTGCATTAGCTATCGCGCTGCAATCTCCTAACTATGACGATGAGCGGGCTGCTGAGCTTTATAACGTCACGCATAAGCCGATGGCGGATGGCTTAGAGCTTTTGCCCAAATCTTATGGTGAGATGAAGCCCAAACTCGGTCCACCTCTACCGGGCGACCTTGGCGCGGCCTATCTCGAAACAGTTGGAGAGGTCCACGAGATTGAACCTATCGCATTGAAAGCTAGACCGACGAGTCTAGGCAGCTATCGCGCGCCGCCCGCGATTGCACCTCAATACACAGCGGCACCTCAATATCAGGCACAAACTGAGAAGCCCAATTTGTTTTTTGAACTTTCAGGGCGGGGCACAGAACGTCAATCGGTACAAACGGCCGAGCTGGGATTAGATTACATCCCGCAAATTCCAAACTATCCTAGTCTGGGTGCGCCGCCATCGGCTTTTGATATATCGACCATTGCAATAGATCAGAACAACCAAGATGCTAAGCAAGCGTTCCTCGACCGAGATTCAGACGACATCTATAATTCCCACGGCCTCGTCTCGCCGCGCTCACCTTATCAGGTCATGGCAGGCAATATAATTCCGGCCTCGCTCGTAACAGGGCTTAACTCTGACCTGCCGGGCCAAGTCATCGGTCAAGTGACTGAGAACGTCTATGATACGGTGACGGGGCGACATCTGCTTATCCCGCAAGGCTCTCGGTTAATGGGCCGCTATGATAGTGTCATCGCCTTTGGCCAGGGCCGCGCGCTCGTCGTTTGGACGCGGCTTATCTTGCCGAACGGCGATAGCATTCAGCTGGATAATCTGCCCGGCTCAGACAGCCAGGGTTTTGCAGGTCTGAAAGACAAGGTCGATAAGCATACGTGGCAATTCATCAAAGGCGCGGCGTTGTCGTCTCTACTTTCAATTGGGTCAGAGCTTGCCAGCGATGACGGTGACCGTCTTACGCGCTCCTTGCAAAATGCAGGGCAAGATACAGCCAATATAGCGGGGCAGCGCATCATTGACCGTAACCTGAATGTTCAGCCGACACTCAAAGTGCGCCAAGGCTGGCGTTTCAACGTCATCGTTTCGCGCGATCTTATTCTCAAACCATATGGAGCAAGCCGATGAGCCAACCAAAAATTAAACTGGATAAACTGCCTGATACGAAACCTGTCAAACACACGATTACCGTGATGCCCGAACTCGAAGCCGATTTGAAGGCTTATGCGAAAGTCTATGAAAAAGCTTACGGCGAGAAAGCCGACATCACAGCCCTTATTCCGTCAATGCTCGCAGGATTTCTTGCAAGTGATGCCGGTTTCAAGAAGGCCAAGCGCGAGCTAGCCTAAACCCCAAGAAGCCAGAGAAAGGAATTATTATGGCAACCATTGGAACATTCAGCCCTACAAAAGCCGGAGGCTATGAGGGCACAATCGCGACGTTAATGACAAACCGCAAAGTTAGGTTTGTCCCGAATGACAAAAAGAAGACTGAGGCCTCTCCAGATTTCTTTGTGAAGTCAGGCCGCTGTGACATCGGCGTGGCTTGGAACGAAACATCTGAGCCGCAAGATGATAGCGAGCCCATGGACTATATCAGTGTAAAACTAGACGGCCCAGAAATGGACAAGCCTATCAATGCGGCATTGTTTGACCGCGAAGACGGCGCTGACTTGGTATGGTCTCGTCCCAAGCCTCAATAGATCTATACGAAACGCAGCTCCGCGCGTTTACCTAAGGCACGCGCCAGCTTCTCAATTGTTGCTGGCGTGGGCCATTGACCGCTTTCCAGTCGTGAAACTTGGGCTTGCGTCATGCCGGCTTTCTCGGCGAGCTGCGCTTGTGTAAGACCCGCTTCGGCGCGCGCTTTAATCATCGCGCTGGCTACAGCATATTCTGGAGTCAATTCATCATAGGCCGCTTTGTTTTTGGGATTGGCCAAAAACTCTGATTTCATATCTTTGAAAGTGTGGGTCTGTGTGCTCATGGTTC
>JAHDCL010000040.1 GCA_020629875.1 Hellea sp. | reverse complement strand
ACCACATCGCCCATGAGTTTTGTGAAGAGATCGTCTGCGGAGTCTGCACCTTCGACTTTGACCTGCAAGAGGCTCCGCGCATTTGAATCAAGCGTGGTTTCCCAGAGCTGGTCGGGATTCATTTCACCGAGACCTTTATAGCGCTGAATCTTGAAGCCTTTTTTGCCGCCTTCGAAAATGACTTCGAGCAATTGGGCGGGGCCATTGACCTCTATGGCGTCACCATCGCCGCGGCGAAATTCTGCGTGGCCAGAATAAGTTTCCGCCAGAGCGGGAGCAAGCCTGTGCAGACGGCGGGCATCAGCACTATCGCGGAAACCAGGTCGTAAAGTGATACGGTCGGTAACGCCGCGCACATCACGTTCGAGGACAAGTGCACCGTCATCATCATAACGGCCAGCCCAGCCATCTTCGCCTTCATCAGCAATCATATCTAATCGCTCGACAGCGCGGGCTATCGCCTCTTCGCTTTCATCGATATTGAGCGCGCCCGCAATGGCGAGCTGTGCGATTGCGCTATCCGGCGCACGGTGTTTCATCCGGTTGATCAAGTTTTGAACCTGCAATGCTTCTTTGGCGATACGCTTCAAGTCTTCACCAATAACTTTCGCGCCGCTATCCAACGTCAAAGACGCCTCCTTGGAACCGGCATCGATGAGATAGTCATCCAGTTCATCCTGATCTTTGATGTATTGCGTACTCTTGCCCCGCTCGACCTTATAGAGAGGCGGCTGGGCGATATAAAGATAGCCGCGTTCAATCAGTTCTGGCATTTGACGATAGAAAAACGTCAGCAGCAATGTGCGGATATGGGCGCCGTCAACATCGGCGTCGGTCATGATAACAATCTTATGATAGCGCGCTTTATCCGCGTCAAAATCTTCGCGGCCAATGCCCGTGCCCAACGCCGTAATCATGGTGCCGATTTCCTGTGAGGAGAGCATACGGTCAAAGCGAGCGCGCTCGACATTTAGGATTTTACCCTTAAGCGGCAGGATAGCTTGGTTTTGGCGGTCACGGGCCTGCTTGGCAGAGCCCCCCGCAGAGTCGCCCTCCACGATGAAAATTTCAGAAAGCGAGGGATCGCGCTCTTGGCAATCGGCGAGCTTGCCCGGAAGCGAAGCGACATCGAGAGAAGATTTTTTACGCGTTAGGTCGCGCGCCTTACGGGCCGCTTCGCGCGCAGCGGCGGCTTCGGCAATCTTCGTCATGAGGAGCTTGGCTTGGGCTGGGTTTTCTTCAAACCATTCGCCCAATGCTTCATTCATAGAAGACTCAACCACCGGGCGAACCTCAGAAGAAACGAGCTTATCTTTGGTCTGAGAGCTGAATTTCGGGTCCGGCACTTTGACCGACAAGACGCAGGTCAAACCTTCACGCGCATCATCGCCGGAAATAGTGACTTTCTCTTTTTTCGAGGCTTTCGTTTCAGCCGCATATTTATTGACAGTGCGGGTCAACGCGCCGCGAAAGCCCGCCAAATGGGTTCCTCCATCGCGCTGCGGAATATTGTTGGTAAAACAGCGGACATTTTCATGGTAGCCATCATTCCACCACAGAGCCGCTTCCACGGTGATGCCGTTAGACTCTTTAACAACAGTAATAGGCTTTTCCAGCAGGCCTTCCTTATTAGCATCCAAATGACGCACGAAAGCTTCGATGCCGCCTTCATAGAAAAGCTCGGTGACGATGTCGTCTTCGGGGCGCTCATCCTTTAAGATAATCATCACGCCTGAATTAAGGAAGGCAAGTTCACGCAAGCGGCGCTCTAACGTCGCGCGGTCAAATTCGACCATGGTGAAAGTTTCTTCGGACGGCAAGAACCGGACCTCTGTTCCTGTCAGAACTTTGCTTGTTCCGTCACGGCGATTATCTTGCGGTGCATCGCCTACAACCTTGAGAGACTCAACCGTCTCGCCATGGCTGAACTCCATATAATGTTCTTTGCCGTCGCGCCAAATGGTGAGCTGGAGCGAGACAGAAAGCGCGTTCACAACAGAAACGCCCACCCCGTGAAGACCGCCGGAAACCTTATAAGAGTTCTGGTCAAATTTACCGCCCGCATGGAGCTGGGTCATAATCACTTCGGCGGCAGAAACGCCTTCTTCCTCGTGGATCGCCACAGGGATACCGCGGCCATTATCACGCACGGAACAAGACCCATCAGGGTGCAGCGTGACCTCTACGCGGTCAGCATGTCCGGCGAGGCTCTCATCGATTGAGTTATCGACAACCTCATATACCATGTGGTGCAGGCCAGAGCCATCGTCCGTATCGCCAATATACATACCCGGGCGTTTTCGAACCGCATCCAGGCCCTTAAGAACCTTAATACTATCGGCCCCATATGCGGGTTGGTTTTCAGCAGGATCGACCATGCAGAACTCTTTCTGGTTACAGGGCGCGAATCACCCGTTTACGTGCCAAAAATATAGGGGATGCAAGGGCAAAATGCACGGATATTCCCGATTATTCTACTGCTCTAAATCAGGAGTTTCTTCTTCCTTCGTGAGGCCTCTTCGCGCGAGCTCAGATTTGATTTGAGCGTTAGTATTAAAACTGCGTAGGATATTTAAGAGCTCTCCCTGCAAATTGATATTAAATAGGAAAGGCTGTCCACCTAAGACGTCGTCATTTTTGCCATCAGCCTTCAAGAACACATCGATCGGACCATCTAATGCCCCGTCAATCTTAACCCGTAATTCTTGGTACTCGAAGTTCTTTAGCGCTTCAAAAGCCGCGTCTCTGTAATTACCCGCGCGCATGGCGGCAACGGCGCGTTCATTTGTTCCGTCCAATTCGGAAATGGAATCAAGCTGCTTGGATTTATATTGAATCACGCCTCCATCTTTTACCCAAAGCTCACCATTTTCCACGCGTACATCGATACCTGACATCACAATAGGCAACGTACCCTCAATATTCCCAGTGGCTCTCAAATCTCCCTCTCCCACATCTTTTAGGAATTCACCAATGGAGACATTTTCAATGCGCATCACCACACGGTTGGTCTCATTTGAATAAAGCCAATCAAATGGGTCCAGCGAGAAAAAGCCCTCTCCCAGAGGCCAGCGGGCTGAATGAACTTTCACCCCGTCGGGTATCATTTCAAATTCAATAACGCCATTTTCTAATGGAAAACCCGGGTCGAATTTGTCCACTGTCAAAGTTTGCCGTCCTTGGCTTTGAAGAGGGAACATATTGGAAAATTGCATCTCCGTATTTACGCCTGTCAGAGGCCCCGGCAATGTACCAAAATTCATATCGACAATTTTAGCCGTGCCCCAGCTTTGCAATGGCTGTCCTGCGGCAAAGGCAAGCCTTATTTTAGCGTGCACCACCCCTTCGACTTCGGCGATTTTACCCTTGAGGGCAGAAACGAGGTATTGCGGTTGTAGGCCTTTAGGCGTGAAAGTAAGTTCAGGAAGATCAACATCAGCTGTGCCCTTCCCGTCCTTAAACTCGTAAGAAATATCAATCGGTGTATCATCCGCGAGAGGCAATGTGGTGGTCGCGGTCCCGGTAAAAGCACCGCCTTCGAAATTAACATGACCCGTCATCGGCAAGCGCGGAATCGCATCACCAACAAATTTAACACGACCTATATTCGCCTCGCCCGGCCCATAGCGAAGCACATATTCGTCCGGCTCCCCCGCAGCCTCTATGCGAATAGATGTCGCCCTGACCAACTGTGTATTCACATCAGCTTGCGGCGCCGCCAAATAAAATTGGATTGGACTTTTTATATCCTCACGCTGAACCTGAATTCGAGCCTCGGGCGTTGTAATCACTGTCCCTGGCCCCGGCATATCCTCCGAAACAACTTTCGCGCTTTTGCCCAATACATCCCAACTTTGCTTATCTCCTTTGAACTCGCCCGACACACTCATTTTTTCAAAGCTCATTTCAAGATTTTTACTATTAGTCGCATCGCTAGCTTTAAAACTAACATCTGAAAGTTGCGCGTTCATTCGCGAAACTGCCCCAACTCTCGTGAAGATTGGATCATCCGATAAAAGTATTGCTGATACATCCTCGCCGCGCCATTCCGTGGAGGTCTCCATTTTCGAAATACGAATGGGTAGATTTCCAGTTGGCTTGAAACGCACTGACATAGCCCCGCTACGCAAGTCCATCGTCATGCGCCCCGATGTCCTTAGTTGGGTTACATATCCGCCGGGCACAGTTCCGTCATAATCCACCCCGCCCGAAAGAAGAAGATTGCGTGCTCCGTCATCATTTTCCGTGTCAGCCCTGTAGACAGCTTCCGTTTTAAATGGGGCCAAGCGCGCTCCTCGCCCTTCTAGCCCATTACTTTGCCAAGTGCCAGTTGTGCTAATATCCGCAGAGAATCGTTCAACACCGTCAAGCTGCCAACCATTCTGCGTAGGTGCAACGAGGTCAGCTTCACGAAAAGTCAGGCCAGCTGGCTGGGTCAGGGCCGCGTGAAAAGCAAGCCGCATCTTTTCGTCATCGCGTGAAAAATTGTAAATGGGCGCCCAGTCAGTTTGTTCTAAACGCAGCGTCGTTTTATCTCCGCGCATGATAGCCTGCCTTGACAAACTGACACTCAGACCCCTTGCATCAAGGGCAATGCCCCCCGACGCTTCAATATCACTGCGCTCGAGTAAGTTTGTCATTCTCCGAGTCAGCTCACCACTAAAATTTTGAGCAATAGGTGTTTTTAACAACGTCTCCGAAAGACTTAGAGTTTCTGCTAAACTGTTACGGCGCGCGGGATCTGGTAACACAACGTCAGATACAACGCTGGACCATGTGCCCGACAGGGCCAAGGGATGATCTATTGAGGCGTTTCGTTCCGCATGGCCCTCCCAATTAAATTGGCCTACCCCTGTCATTAACTGCGCTGTCACCAAAGAACTAAACGTAAAGTCCAAGTCCCCGTCGACTTTGAAGGTCTCCTCATAAATTTCTGGCACCATATCCCCACGCACATGCAGGTCCTGCGCATCTATGATCGGATGTTCCAAGCTCGATAATTTCAAATCCAGCCTTAGCTTTGGATTATTTCCTTCTAGCTCAATGTCGAGATGCCCCCCGCCGGCCATTTTCCAGTCTTTATAGGCGAATGTCGTCGGCGTAATATCCAATTTCGCCGTAAATTTATCTTGCGCAAAATAAACCGCATCAACCTCTGTAACGACATCCCCGAATGGGCTCCCCAGCGTAAAAACACCCCCGTCAATAACAATCCCCTTGGGTGGCAATACTGGTTCACCTCCATCCCCTTCGCCTTGAGGCGGAATCCATCCGTCAATGATATTGCCGCTTTCATCCAGAGTGAACCGCGCCCGAGGCCGCACAAAAACAAGTTTTTCAAAGCGGCCTTTCACGGCTTCGCGCCACTCATATTCAGCCGTGACTTTATCAGCCTCGAAAAACACCTGGGCGTCGTCAGAAGTCGTGTCGATTAGGCGAACATTCTTCACAACAGCTTGCGTTTGACTTATGGATTCAATTGAGAGTTCAGCTTGGATTCCCTGTTCTAACAGTAAGTCCTCCGCGGCTTCTTCGAGCAGGCTGTAGCGGTTAACCCAGAGAAAGGTCGCAAGGATAATCAGTAGAATTAGGGAAACAAAAAGTCCCCACAATAGCCAGCGCCAAATAGACCGTTTCTTCGGCGAAACTGGCCCCTCGGGGGCTGTGTGAAGAACTGTCATCGTAATTTGCGTTCAGCCTCATTTCTATTCTAGTTTACTCAATAGAGGTACATGGGTGAATGCACCATAAATTTTGTTAAGTTTACGTAGGTATATGAACTGTGTTAACGCCCCATTAGGGATAAAACGCGAAGATGGCTGGGCGCGTTTTTTACAAACCAGAGTTTCTCGCTGAGATAATATATGATGGATGAGGCATCCCCCACACCGGAAACGGATAAAGCTGGGACCAAGACTGTAGTTAAAGAAGCAATAGCTGTGCGGCTAAGGGCTTTCTTTGCAATGGATAATACGCGAATATATCGCGAGAAACGTTTTGCTTTTCTGGCGGCCGGCAGCGCTGCGATCCTTATTGCGGCTGTTACACTTCCAAAAAACGACCCAGAACCTATTTCAACAACCGCCGAGATAATCCAAGAACCGCAAATCGACATCTCACGCTATGACATGGCGCTGGAAGAAGACAGCCCCTCTAGTACAGTAAAGACTCTAAAGGTTCGTTCCGGCGATAGCCTTGGCCCATTACTTCAGAAAAATGGTCTTAGCGGCGGTCAGGCCTATAAGGTTACACAAGCATTCGCTACGGTGTATCAACCGCGAAATGTTCGTGTCGGACATGAGTTTAATCTGCACTTTAAGGGCGAAACATTAGATCACCTGACATTTAAGCCATCCGTTGAAAAGACGGTTTTCGTTGACCGTGTAGACGAAAATTATACCGCTCGCCAAATCTCAGCTGAGTTTAAATATGAAACCATCGGTGTGAAGTCGCAAATATCCAATTCGCTTTACTTGGATGCCACACGTCTTGGCGCGCCCGACCGCGTCGTACAACAATTTGCAAATATATATGAATACTCGGTCGATTTTCAGCGCGACATCCAGCCCGGTGATGAATTTGAAATGTTTTTTGAAGTCGCCCGTGACCGCAAGGGAAAGATCATCAAATCTGGCGACTTACTTTATACATCTTTCAGCCCGCGCGGAAAAAAGTCGGATTTCTGGCTCTACACCGATAGCGCAGGGCGAGAGAATTTTTACGATGAAAAAGGCAAGACTGCGAAAAGGAAATTAAGGGCAACACCCATTAATGGTGCCCGGCTATCTTCGAGCTTTGGCAAACGCAGACACCCAATTTTAGGCTATCGTAAGATGCATGCCGGCGTCGATTTTGCCGCGCCACGCGGAACCCCTATCCTTGCTGCTGGCTCGGGTACAGTTGAGCGCGCTGATAGATATGGTAGTTTTGGCAATTACATCCGCATACGTCACACGGATGGTTATAAAACCGCCTATGCCCATCTGAATAAATTTGCCCGCGGCGTACGCAAAGGCAAATATGTGAAGCAGGATCAAGTTATTGGTTATGTGGGTACTACAGGCCGGTCAACAGGACCGCACCTACATTATGAAGTTCACTTAAACGGTAAAAAAATAAACCCTCGTCGCCTGTCGCAGCTTTCGGGTAAACCTTTGAACAAGGCGGAAATGCCTACCTTTGCGAAACGACGCAAAGAAATTGAAGATATGCGCATTGGTGCGGAAACAATTACGGCGACCCCTGCAGCAGTGGTGATGACGGCAACTGCACCTAATTAACCGAAAACTTGCGTTTCATCTCTATATCTGATTAAGAATTAAAAAAATAATCAGCGGAGCTGTAAATATGAAAAACCTCATAAATTTCTTCTTTTCATTTGAAAAGTTAATGAAAGAAAAATTAGTTATCGCATTTTTCTGGTTGGCATTAATTATTGCTGGCCTCAATTATTTTAGCGAAGCCTTAAGTGCAATTAAATTGGGCCCACTAGCCGCGGTTGTGAAATTTATTCTTTTCTTTGGTAGTATCCTCCTGACGCTGGTTACTCTTCGCCTAATTTGTGAACTTGCCGTAGCGTTGTTCAGAATAAACGATAACCTTTCTCCCGATGGTGGTAAGTCGGAAACAGCAAATATTGACCCTATCGCTGAAGCGCGAAAAGCGGCCGAAGCCGCGGCGTTGAAAGCACGCGATTTATCCAAAACTGCTGGTGAAAAAGCAAGCGCGGCAACCAAATCGGCGGTAGAGAAAACAAAAAGTGCAGCTGATAGCGTCAAAGACTCTGCGGAGGACGTCGCTGAAGCGGCTGTCAGCAAAACAAAAGCAGCCACAACTAACGCAGCAAAATCTGTGAAAGCTACTGCGCCGAAAAAAAGAGGCCGTCCTGCTGGATCAAAAAATAAGACAAGCACTGCTAAATCAACAACAGTAAAGGCAGACGCTGCGGCTAGCCCAAAAAAACGTGGACCCAAGCCTGGCAGCAAGGCCCCGCGCGATGCCCAAGGGAGATTATTGAAAAAAGATGGAACCCTAAGAGCTAAACCGGGTCCAAAGAGAAAGGGTTAAAGAGGACAACTTTACCAAGATCAATCCACTAAAAAAGGGGCTCCAACGAGCCCCTAATTTTTTGGAAATACTAATATGTAAACTCAGAAAATTTATTCGGCGGCGTCTACAGCTTCGTTCTCTTCCTTCTTACGCGCCGGCGCCTTACGGCGGCGCTTTGGCTTTTCTTCTGCGCTAATCTCTGGCGCGTCATTATCAGCTTTCGGAGCTTCTACCTCGGAAGTCTTTTCCAGTGTCGCGCCCTCTTGCGTATCATTTTCTGATTTATCTTCCGCACTCTTTTCATCGCGCGGTTTGCGATTTCGGTTATTATTACGGCGGCCTTTACGGTCTTCACCGTCTTCTCCCTCGTCGCTTTCACCCCGCGTAGCACGCGCAGCGTCTCGCTCGGCTTGAGCCTTTGCTCGCGCAGCTTCCATTTCATTCATCAGACGTAGATAATGTTCTGCGTGTTGACGTAAGTTTTCGGCATTTACGCGATTACCTGAACTACGGGCATCACGCGCAAGCGCCGTATATTTCTCATAAATCGTGCTGACATTGCCCCGAACCTTCACGCCCGGACCATTACTGTCCATAGAACGATTTGGATTCGTGTTATTACTATTATTTCGATTATTGCGATTACGACCGCGTTGGCGCTTCATGATAACGTCCTTAAAATCCCTTAAGCATCGCACCCCCGCGATGGCTTCTCAATTTTGGGCTATGGTGAGGGGGGCATCAGCCGCCGGCTTCTCACAGGGTCTGATAGCAAAGCTATCTCCAAAGGCAAAGGCTTTTTATAAATTAAACACAGCTTTAATCATCCGGTCATGGGCTGATAGATCCTGATGGACAAATATATCTGAAAAACCCGCCTCCTCAAGGAGATGAGAGACAGTTTCACCCTGATCATAGCCAATTTCGAATAATAAGGTGCCATGTGGGACGAGATAATTTGCGGCTTTTGAAATAATGGCCCTATAAGCATCCAAACCATCCGTTCCCCCCCGCAAAGCAAGGTCTGGATCGAAGCCTTTGACCTCTTTTTCCAAATTCTCCATTGCTGTCGCTGTTATATAAGGCGGGTTTGAAAGGATAATATCAAAGCAACCAGAAACAGGCGTGAACCATGAACCTTGATGGAATGTCACACGCCCTGAAATATCATGAGCGTCGGCATTTTCTTTAGCTATTTTCAGGGCAGCTGCCGAAAGATCAACGGCTTCGCCTGTTATAGCGTTTGTCTCAGCCAAAATGGAAAGAATGATGGCGCCTGACCCAGTACCTAGGTCCAGTATATGAGCGGCATCTTTAAACTTTAAAATCTCTAAGGCTTTATCCACCAGCATTTCCGTTTCAGGCCGAGGTGAAAGCACATCGTTGTTAACTTTAAACCGCCGTCCATAAAACTCTCGAAAGCCTTGAATATGATCAACGGGCTCCCCCGTTAGTCGGCGCGCGGTATAGTCCTCTAAAAGGCAAATTGTGTCACCGGATAAGTCCTCACCCCCTCGGGTGATTATTTCTGTGGGCGTAAAGCCCGTCGCCGCAACGAGTATAGCCCTTGCATCCAAATCCGGCGCTACTAATCCCGCATCGCGAAATTGTTTTATCAATCCTCGTTTTGCGTCTGTTATGGTCATCATGAAAGCTTGCGGCTAAGCTCTTTGGCCGCACGCACAAGCCTCTCTAAATCGGTTGGCGACGATAAGCTGTGATCACCATTTTTTACCAAGGTATATTCTACATCTTCACTTGTAATGACATCGACAATTCGCCGTGAATATTCCCATGGAACCACTGAGTCTGCAGCGCCTTGCAAAATACGAACAGGGCCTTCAAAATTTATAGGTGCATCCAGAATTTGGTTCGCCTTGCCATCTTCCATCAAAATGCGGCTATATTCATACGGCTCATCATAATCTGACGGGACAAACACAATACTGTCGCGCCTTAATGTTTCGCGTTGTTCGTCTGTCCAGTCTTCCCATGTTAATTTTTGAGTAAAGTCTGGCGCCGGCGCAATAAGCAAAAGCCCCATTACACGATCAGGTCTTTTCAGCGCCGCCAGTAATGATGCCCATCCTCCCATAGAGGACCCAACCAGTATAACGTTACCTTCCGCTAGTTCGTCAATCACTTGTACAACATCAGACGACCAACGCGAAACCGTGCCGTCCCTAAATTCGCCGCTACTCACCCCATGACCAAAATAATCAAAACGAATGTAGGACTGCCCCTGTTCTATTGCCCAATCATGGAGGTGGATTGCCTTTCCGCCCTCCATATCGGATTTCAGTCCACCACACCATATAAAGACGGGTCCCGCGCCATCTGTTTTCTTATAAGCAATTTTTTCGCCATCTGGGGTCGATAAATAGTTGAGTGTCACATCACTGTGCATGCTAAGAGAATCCTTATGAAAGTTATCTGCGTATGAATGTGCTCCAAGTCGTCCCAGAACTCAATGCCGGAGGTGTCGAAGGCACCACGCTTGAAATCGCCCAGGCGTTAATCGCCGAGGGACATAAGGCGCATGTCGTGAGTGCAGGCGGTCGCATGGAAGATGAACTAATTCACATGGGCGGAATTTTGCACAAAACCGACATTGGATCGAAAAACCTCTTAACTCTTTTTCGTCGTATCAGGATGCTGCGCGCGATTATTCATGAACATAAAATCGATATTGTCCATGCCCGCTCACGCGCACCAGCTTGGCCGGCTTATTATGCTGCCAAAATTGAAGGTGTCCCGTTTTTGACGACCTATCACGGCATCTACAATAGCGGCTCACGCCTCAAAACATTTTATAATTCGGTTATGGCCAAAGGCGTTCACGTCATCGCCAATTCAGAGTTCACTAAATCTCACATCATCAAAACCCATGGCACTTCGGCAGAGAAAATCACAGCTATTCCGCGCGGCGTCGATATGGCAAAATTTAATCCCGCTTCTATCAATGCTAAAGATATTCTCGCCCAGCGCAATCGTTGGGGAATATCACCTAATCAGAGGGCTATACTTCTGCCGGGCCGTCTCACGCGGTGGAAGGGGCAGCTGGTTGCCGTTAAGGCAATGGCACAATTGCCCGATGACTGCGTGTTAATCCTGATGGGGGACTCTCAAGGCCGCGACGACTTCGTTTCAGAGGTAAACGCGCTTGTTTCCGAGATTGGCTTGAAAGACCGTGTGTTAATGCCAGGTCACAGCCGCGATGTTCCGGCGGCGCTCGCCTCTGCGGATGTCGTCATTTCAGCCTCAACGGACCCCGAAGCTTTTGGACGCGTGGCCGCCGAGGCACAAGCCATGCAAAAACCGGTTGTTGCCACAGCGCATGGTGGGGCATTGGAAAGTATTGTCGATCGCAAAACTGGATATTTGGTCACGCCCGGAGATGACATTGCGCTGGCAAAGGGCATTGAGAAGGCTCTAAATTGGAAAAATTATGACGGCCCAACCGCCCGGTCGCGTATTTCGACCAATTTTTCAACGAAAAGCCTTCAGGCTAAAACGCTCGCCCTTTATAAAGACCTCTTGAAATAACGGCCCTGCACGTCCATATTACGCTCGGTTACAAACAACTTTAGGAGAACCTACCATCGCCAGACGCCCACTTGCAGCAGCACCTAAGAAACCCAAAGGTCCGCGCACCAACCGTGAAATCACGAATCCTAAAGTTCTCCTCATTACCGAAACCGGCGAAAAACGCGGCGTTGTCTCTTTAGACGAAGCTCTGGCGGCTGCACGCTCTGCTGGGCTCGACCTTGTTGAAGTTGCCCCCGGAGAAACACCAGTATGTAAGGTTTTGGATTACGGAAAGCTCCGTTTTGAAAATCAGAAAAAAAAGGCGGCCAATCGTAAAAATCAACGCACGACATCCTTGAAAGAAATCAAGATGCGTCCAAACATCGACACCCATGATTATATGGTGAAGACAAAGGCTATGCAGAAGTTTTTCGACCGCGGTGATAAAGTCAAAGTAACCATCCGTTTTCGCGGCCGAGAAATGGCGCATATGGATCGCGGAATGACGCTTTTGGCTCAAGTCAAAGAGGATTTCGAAGAAATCGCAAAAGTCGAGTTCGAGCCCAAAACTGAAGGTCGAATGATGACAATGGTTTTGGCGCCCCGATAATAACAGACACTGTTACTGATATCCCGCCTGAGATTAAAACTTCAGAGACAAAGGCCGCCTCACTAGCGGCCTATTTTGCATCTGCACGACAAGGCAACACCCAATGGTGGGCCTGGATTAGCGGCTTAGCGCTTATTATTGCTTTGTCATTTGCCGGAATGTTGCTGATTGGCATGAGCACCGCATATATTTTGCCGCAATCTCCGACAGGTTTTTATGCTCTGATGTTATTGTCATTTTTGCCAATTTTTTTCGTCATTCCGGTTGTTTATAAATATTTACACAATCTGCCTGTCAAAGCTTTGCTGACCTCTGCAAAACGTTTTCGATGGGATTACTTATGGCGCACCATGGCGATTATATTTCTTTTTTATGGTTTGCTTGCAGTAGTTGAATATATCTTCTTTCCAAAAGAATTCGAAGGTTTGAAAGTTCAAACGGATTGGGTGTTTTATCTCAAATTGCTGGCTATCACGCTCTTATTGGTTCCCTTTCAAGCGGCGGCTGAAGAATTTTTATGCCGCGGCTATTTAAACCAAGCCTTGATAAAATACTTGCGCTCACCATGGCTTGTCTTTGCTATTACTAGTGGCGGCTTTGCTTTGCTCCATGCATGGAACCCCGAAGCCAGCGGACAAATGGGGCCTTATCTGGCCAGTATTTTTCTTTACGGTATGGCTATGTGTATATTGCTGTATTTTGAGGGTGGGATCGAGAGCGCCATTGGCGCGCATATTGCGAATAATATTTTCGTCTTCGGTCTCCTAGGTTATGAAGACCCTGACCTACCCAATACTGCACTCTTCACCGTCGGGGAGCCCGTCATTGAATGGCATGACTTTGCCATCGAGTTTGGCTTAATGATCATCCTTATTTCAATTATTATTTGGGTAAATCGGAAATGGGGTCTGAAAGCCTAACCTCGCTTATACAGAAATGCGCCGAGCGTGATGATAACGACTTCAAGTCCTATTTCTTGATAGGTTTGCATCGGACCAGCGCCGTCAAAAACAACACCTAATAAGCGGCCCGTGAGAATTGATAGCGTCGCAAAAACAATGGCCAACGTCATTGGTTTTTGGTCGGCTAGCTTAGATGTGTAAAGCAAGCACATCGCGCCAAGTCCGGCTAATAATAACCACATCGCGCGGATTTGGTGAAGCCCGAGCAGCGTCGGATCCCACCCCATTAAGCCTGCCATGGGTTTGGGCATGGCAGCACCAAAAATTCCATAAAGGACATAGAAAATACCATTCAGATAATTGAATATTTTCATCGCTCTATTTCTCTTTAGATGACTCTGCTTCAATATATTTGCGCATGCTTTGTGCCGCCATACGCATGGCTGGATCTTTGGACCAGGTGATAGCGCGCCGGATTGGTGGAAGCGCCTCGTCATATTTTTCACCAGTCAGTAAAATGGCCGCCAGGCTAAGGTTTGAGCCCATAAAGCCTTTGTCGCGGTAATAGTCTAGCGCATAACCCGCTGCATTCAGCGCATTTTCGGGCGGATCATATCGGCCCTTGAAACTTAGAGCGTAGCTATAATTTGCGAGAGGAATTTGCGAATCATGACGTAGAGCTTTGGCGGCATATTTGCGCGCCTTTTTCATATCTGCTTCGGTTCCCCCAAAACCGCCGCCATGTTGGTGCACCAAAATCATCGCGGCAATTTTATTTGCCTCTATATTTTCAGGATCTAGCTTCAGGGCTTTTTCAACCATACCCCTTGCGTTATCATAGGCTTCTTTCGTCCTCGCGTTGTAGGCCATCAAGTCAGCTTTAGCAGCCAGGCTCTCTGCGCTTACGCCATATTCAGCCTCATAAGCTTCATAGGCTTTGATAACTGTATCTCTTCGCTCATGGGTGAAAACAAAGCTGCGCATCGCCGACAACTTTGCCATATCAGATTCTTGTGCTGTCAGCTCACGCGTTTTGGGAGCCGGGATATCTTGATCAGTTGTTTTAAATCGTGTGACGTTATATTTATTCCTTTTGTAATAGGCTTTGAGCTCCACTTCGAATTCTTCCGGGCTGACGCCCATAGCAGCTTCAAAAGCTGGGAGATTTCTCTCACCTCTATTGAGACGTCGGACATATTCGGTAAGCTTACCGACATATTTTTCTTCATTCCGCAAATAGTGAGTTGCCAGCCATGTTTGCGCATAAAATTGTGCCTGTGTCTGCTGCCCAATTTTGGATGTATCGCCAATATTAAACGGATATTTATCCATTGTTCCCAAAACAACCGTCATTGGCATCCAATTTTTTTCACGCAAACTATAGGCATAAGGCTGATGCGGATCACCAACACGAAAGATTCCGTCTTTGTAAGTGAAGGTCGCAAGATAGTTCGCATAGCCTTCATTATACCAGCGTGGATAATCAAGCTTCGTATATGCACCGACAATATGATGCGTATATTCATGGAGCGCGATATGCCGGGCCTGCCCACCACGCCGAAATCCGGCTTTCCCATTCAGAACAAATGCGGGGCCATTGTGGGTCATTGTGTACATACCGCCAAAGCCACCAACACCAATCACAGACTTTAGAGCCTTTTCATTTTTAGCCACATATACCTGAACAGGCACAATCTCAGGTGCGCCATTTACGCCTAAGACTTTGAAAACGTTTTTGCGAAAAACTTCTAGGTCACGCAATAAAGCCTCTGCATCTTTTTGACGAACATCACCGGAAATAATGAAATTATCAGAGCGAACTTCTATATCTTTGGCACTGCCAATATCAGAGCGGGTCAGATTAAATATTACAACGAAACATACAGCCAACAATCTCATGGCCAGAACGTAAAACAATTTAGAGGTGTCCGTAAAGGATTAGCTACTGCTCTAATCTTTCGGAATATACCGGAAATGCCCGCTTATTTTATAGGCAAATAAAACATCTTCTTCTTGGGGGCCGGCACCAATATTATGAATAACCATCGGCGTGCCGTCTGCCGCCTTGCGATCAGAAACTATCCCTATATGCGGTAAGCCCCCCGCTAAACGCCAAGACACTATATCGCCCGGCTGAAAGTTAGAAGCACTTTGGCTCACACCCAAACTCGCGCCGCGGCGTTTCAGAAAAGTTTCCAAATTTGGAACACGGCGATGATCGATATTTCTGTCTGTACGTTTCAGGCCCCAATTTTTCGGATAAGCAGAAAAGTTAGCCTTCATGTCCTCATGAACCGCTTTTTGAAAATCAAAACCAAAAGCTGCTCTGTAACTTCGGATAATCACATCCGTACACACACCTATATTGGCAGGGACATCACCCCCAGGATATGCCAGCTTCATATAGCTACCATTATAGGTCACATCCTGCTTAAGGCGGTCCTGCGCGGCATTTACCAAGGCTTCGTCGGCGCAGGCTGACCCCGCAAAAATAAGAGAAATCGCTATCCCAAACAAAATACGCATGGAAGTTATATAGATTTAAATTGCAAAAAAATAAGGGCTCGTTACATGTTTTGACATGACAAAGCAGTTAGATATTGGCGTCCTTGGCGCAGATGGACGTATGGGCGGGGCGATTATTCGGGCACTGGAAACAGAGCCGCGCGCGCAACTAACCGCCGCTATTACAGCGAAGACTTCCCCTCACATCGGTAAAGACGCCGCGGAAGTCGCCGGACTTAGATCCTGTGGAATCTGCTTGAGCGCAGACGTTCAGGCCGCATTGGATAGCTGTGATGTATTAATTGATTTCTCTCATCCCAGTGCAGCAATAGATGCCGCGCTGGCCATGCATAATAAACGCTGTCACACATTTGTAACCGGGACAACGGGGTATACGGACACGGAGGAAAAAGCCCTCTTGGCGGTGCGGGATAGCATCACCCTTTTAAAATCAGGTAATTTTTCTCTGGGTGTAAACATGCTCGAAGCTCTTGTGGAGCTTGCGACTGATAAACTCCGTACGGGTTGGGATATTGAAGTTCTTGAAATGCATCATAAACACAAAGTTGACGCGCCAAGCGGTACGGCATTAATGCTCGGCGAAGCGGCAGCCAAAGGACGAGGGGTTTCGCTTAAAGACAATCAAGTGCTCTCCCGAGAAGGACGCGGGGGTGCCCGCATAGAGGGTCAAATTGGCTTTGCGGCGCTACGAGGGGGCGGCGTTATCGGCGCCCATGAAGTGCGTATCGCCAGCGAGCTTGAGATGATTACCCTGTCTCATGATGCCTTTGACAGAAGCGTCTTCGCTAGCGGAGCGGTGGCTGCGGCCCTCTGGGCCGCGCAGCAACCCGCAGGCCTTTATGATATGAAGGATGTCCTAGGCCTTTAGGTATGACGAGCCGATCTTCCCTCGCCCTGCGTATTATTGTTATCACCGCAATCTATTTTGGACTTTCAAGCTATGGCGGTCTATTAGGCTGGCAACTACTTTACCCCATTCGTCTCTTTGTCACATTCCTCCATGAATTTGGGCACGCTGCCGGAGCGCTTATCACTGGTGGAGCGGTGGAATATATTGCCATTGAAACAAACTCTGCTGGCGTGACCAGTACCTTTAACGGCAATCGCAGCGTTATATTAATGGGCGGGTATATTGGCAGCGCAATTTTTGGAAACTTACTTTTTTATATAGGTGCCAGGCGTCATAACTGGGTGAAGCCGACATTAGTGCTCGTTATCGCCGCCATGCTTATCACAGGCTTTATTTGGTATAATTCATTATTTACGACTGCCGTGCTTTGCGGATTCTCAGCGCTCCTATTTTTTGTAGGGTTCAAGACGAAGTATGGCCGCGAAATTCTGATGCTGCTCGGAATTGCTAGCATTATTTATATAATTCAAGATTTTAGGGTAGGGCCAAGCTCAGACTTGGCGCAAATGGAACGTGAACTAAAATATATTCCGGCAAAAGTATGGATGTATATCTGGCTTGCAATTGTGCTGGCAATTTTAGCATTAAATTTAAAAATGCTATTTTCTGTTCGTACGATGGAGCCAAAAGGAAAAACACCTCCGCCTCCAACGCAAAGAAAAATCAATACGACGCGGCGTTTTAATCCAGTAAAAAAGAAGTAGCTCGGCTCGCAAATAATTACCAAGCACCATTGTTTTCCATACTGACCCATGGCTCTTGTGGGGCCAATCTGTCTCCGCGCTGAAGAAGCTCGATGGAGATGTTATCCGGGCTGCGCACAAAGGCCATATTCCCATCACGCGGCGGACGGTTGATGGTCACCCCGATATCGACGAGCCGCTGACACGCGGCATAAATATCATCAACGCGGTACGCTAAATGTCCGAAATTTCGTCCCTCGCCATAGTCTTCGCTCTCTCCATTTTCATTAGGCCAATTATAGGTTAGCTCAATCATAGGCAGACCGCTGGGCAAAGGATATTCATCTCCCTTAAGCCCGCTCCGTTCCAGATCATCAGGACTTGCCAGAAAGACCAGCGTAAAACGGCCTTTTTCATTCTCGACGCGGCGCATTTCTTTTAGGCCCAAACCTTCGCAGTAAAATTTGAGGCTCGCATCAATATCGGTGACCCGCACCATCGTATGTAAAAAATCCATTATCTCACTCTCACTTCTAAATGCCTAGATGCTCACAAATAATTTCCAGAAAATCACAAAAATAATAATCGCCGCAAATCCAGTGATCGCTAGGAGCGGCGGAATTCCCCAATCATTTTCAATAACCAGCTCTTCACGCTTTCCGGTTCTTTCTTCCTCGACCTGTTGTTCTGTTTCATATTTCAGCGTTCCTGGAGCCCGTATGTGATAGCGGCGCGCAACAACGTAAGATATTGCCGCCCAAGATAGAATTATTCCGAAAAATATACAGAATTGCCAAACCAAAAACCCGGGCTCAAAGACTCTATTCTGACCCGATAGTTGATAAAGCTGCTCCAGTAAAAATGATAACGCCCCCATAATTGGCCAAGTGAAAATTAAAATCGCAAATATTGCCGTTGCAATATAAGCAGGGCGTCGAGGGCTATGAAGCCGTTTAAATATTCGAATATATCCTTCCCGAGACAGTCGGCCATCAAGCATACCTCGCTCTTGTTTGTAACCGTAATCTTCCTGCGCATCCCGTTCAATATCGCGAAATCCAATATACGCACGAACGCTATATAAAAGACCAATAAGCGCCAATATCGCCACAGCCCAAAGAAATGAAATGCCTTCAAAGTTTTTCATATTGTGATGATATAACGCCTATTTCAGAACGCAAGGCGGCATATGCGGTTTTATTGTTCTTAGACAGCTATGGTAAACCATGTTAAAGGCACAGCAAGGATAGGGTAGGCGCATATGGACCCCATACAATTTTTTGCGGAAATGCGGCGGCGAAATGTGTTTCGCGTGGCCGGGACATATTTCGTTGGCTCATGGTTTCTTGTACAGATTGCCTTCACTCTTGAATCTGTCATGAAGCTCCCTGAATGGTTTGATGCCCTATTCATGTCCCTCATGATTTTGGGTGCCCCTGTTGTTATTGTTCTGGCATGGGCCTTTGAACTCACGCCTGACGGCTTTAAGCGAACCGAGGCTATTTCAAAGGAAAACTCCATCGCTTCTCAAACGGGGCGAAAACTCGAAATAGCAATTATCATAGGTCTTATCGCGATAGGCGGCTTACTCCTGGCTGATCGCTTTGCCCCCGCCGATGGCGTAAGAACCGCACGCCAATCTAGCAATCACTCTGTCGCAGTTCTTCCATTTTCTAATCGTAGCAGTGAGAGCGGGGACGCTTTTTTTGCGGATGGTATCCATGACGACTTACTGACCCGCCTCTCCAAAGTGTCTGCCTTTGAAGTCATCTCTCGCACCTCCGTAATGGGCTACCGCAATACGGAAAAACGCATTCCTGAAATCGCAGCGGAACTTGGCGTGGCCGTAATTTTGGAAGGCGCCGTACAGCGCGCAGGGGACCGCGTACGTATCACCGTTCAATTAATTGACGGAGTAGATGATAAGCATCTTTGGGCAGAAAACTATGATCGGGCCCTTACGACAGACAACATCTTCGATATTCAAGCAGAAATCACTCAAGTCATAGCCAGAGCTCTGGAAGCAGTGATGTCAGGTGAAGATGTAACCGCAGCTTCAGATAAACCAACGGAAAACCTCGCGGCTTATGAAGCCTATATTCAAAGTCGGCTTCTTATGCGGCCAGATAACAATAATGAGGCAGATTTAAATCGCTCTATAGCACTTGCAGATAAAGCCCTTGCTCTCGACCCTGACTTTGCGGACGCCTACGCGGTTAAATCTTATGCGCAAATGGCACAATATTGGTTTAACGGCCGAAATACAATATATCGCGATGCTGCATTGGGAAGCATTTCTAAGGCCAAAGAACTATCGCCCAATAATCCTGACACCTTGCTAGCAGAAGCTTTTTACTATTATTGGGGTTTTCGAGACTTTAGGACCGCTGATGGCATATTTGACCAAGCCCTTAAAGTCGCCCCAAATAATATACATGCAGTTTCGGGCAAAGCCTTTATCGCACGGCGCCTAGGGCGATTTAGAGAATCTGCCATAGATTTATCCAAAGCCCGCCGGCTGGACCCCAAAACACTCTATCTCATACCTGAACTTGGGTTGACCCATGTTCTGATCGGGGAGTTTGACAAGGCTAATGAAATGACTACCCTTGCCAAAGCGATGCAGCCCGGCTCTGTTCAGGTTGCAGCTTTCGAAGCCGCCATTTTACAGTTTCAAGGTGATGCGATTGGGGCCTATAGAGCGTTAGAACCAACAGGCACACTCCTGCAACAGGCTAAAATGAATTACGCACTGGCCACTCGCAATCCTGCTCTATTTAACAAGGTACTAGAAGAGTGGCCCGAAGAGAGCCGCGCCCCCGGAGGAAGCCCGCATGCTTACAGGGTCAATACAATTCGCGCTCTTCGCGTTGAAGGCAAGAACTCAACAGAAGAAACCGACGCTTTGCGCAATGCAGTGAAGTTGGAGCCCCCTTCGTCTGACTGGTCGCACGTGGGAAGCTATTCACCCATTGTTATACCAGGTCTATTAGGAGACACCGCGAGCGTGAAGGCATTGGCTGAAAGCTATGAAAACAATGCTCCAGATGATGCATTAGCGGCGCTTACTGCGCTGGGCGAGATCGCCGAGGCACTTGCGCGTGTTGGGGAAGTCGATTTGGCCATGGACTATGCGGAACGCATGCGCGATATGACAGGCCCTCATATGTTCCTGTTGCATCAAATGGAACCAGGGTTCGACAACCTTCGTGACCATCCGCGCTACAACAAAATGAAGGCGGAGTATGAGAGTTGGAATGCGAAACGCACAGGCTAAAGAGTTTCCCAACCAAAGCTTGAAGCCCTGCGTATTAGTCCTATAACGTTTTTTCATACTTTCGATGGGACCTTCCATGACAGCTCCAAAAATAGCCTTTATCTGTGCCTCGCTACGTGAGGGTTCGATAAATAAGAAGCTCGAGAAAGCTCTGATAAAACGGTTTAAGGAACGCGGCGCAAAGACCAGCTCCATTGATTTGGGTAAATATGAGATGCCTATTTTTAACGGTGACCTAGAGGTGCCGCCGACCGTCAAAAAGCTGATTACGCGCCTCTCTAAGTTTGATGGCATAGTGGTGGTTTCTCCGGAATATAATGGGTGTCTTCCTCCCCTTCTTAAAAATACGATTGATTGGACCAGCACGGTAAGCACGGACTACATCAAACAAGCTGTTTGGGGCCTTGCCTCAGCGACGCCCGGCCCTATGAGTGGAATAATGTGTATGCGTCAAATGCAGTTCATCTTCACTCGACTGGGAGGAGACGTCTTACCGCAGCAAGTTGGGTGTGGAAACGCCTCAAAGGCGTTTGATGCAAAGGGTAAATTGATAGCCCAGCCTACGCTCAGCTTCGCCGATAATATGCGGGATATGATGCTGGAGCGAATTGCGCAGAAAGACTGAGCAGGATGCCAGAGAAAGAAAAACTCTATAAAGACCTGCCACGACCCAAGCTTACGCGGGTAAAGATTGACGATATTTATCGCCACCTTCAAACACTCGACCCCGCCCCGAGGACGGAGCTGAGTTACACGAATGTATATACACTCGTCGTGGCAGTTGCCCTTTCAGCTCAGTCAACTGATGTCGGCGTGAATAAGGCGACCAAAGCACTTTTCGCAAAAGCGGACACGCCAGAAAAAATGGTTGCACTTGGTGAGGACACCGTACGAGAACATATTAAAACTATTGGGCTTTATAAAAATAAAGCGAAAAATGTTATCAAGCTGTCTCAAATGCTGATTGATGATTTTGATTCCAAAGTGCCAGATAATCGGGAAGATTTGGTTAAGCTTCCGGGGGTTGGGCGCAAGACAGCAAATGTCGTGCTAAACGATTATTTCGGACAACCCACCATGGCAGTAGATACGCATATTTTTCGCGTCGCTAATCGCACGGGTATGGCACCCGGAAAGGATCCTGTCGAAGTAGAGCTAAACTTATTGCGTGTCACTTCAGATGAATTTATAGATCACGCGCATCATTGGCTAATCTTACATGGCCGGTATACATGCGTAGCGCGCAAACCAAAATGCTATAATTGCGCGATAAAAGAGATCTGTAAATTTAAGCCTAAAACAAAAGTTCCGGAAAGCTAACCCACCAAATCTAATTCGAAGTTCTCATTGTGAGCAACGTGCTTAACTGTTGGGTTGCTCTCAACGGCTTCCGAGCGCCATTTAAAAATTGTAGCAAGCGGAGATCCCGCCGGGCAATACCACCGCTGCACGGATGGGTCCCAGCGCGCGCCGAGGCGTTTCGCAAGTTCACGATCCGTGTATTTTACGTCTAAATATTTCTTAGCTTTACGTGCCATTACAGTCTCCTTTCGCGTAATCAGAAAAAGAACATAACAAGAACATTGTTCAGATGCAATGCCAAAAATCATTTGTTCTCGACAGCGGATGCCTTGGTCCATAAAGCAGGATTAAAGAGGAGTTTGTCATGACCATTCATACAAGAATCACGGAAAACCTAGGTATTGAGAAGCCGATTATCCAAGCGGCAATGGGCTGGATTGCGCGTTCTCAACTGTCTTCAGCAGTCTCGAATGCCGGAGGTATGGGCATTATTGAAACTAGTTCAGGTGAGTTGGACGTTATTCGCGAAGAGATTTTGAAGATGCATGACTTAACAGAAAAGCCTTTTGGCGTGAATGTCGCGCAGGCGTTTGTTCGCGATCCAAAAATTATAGATTTCATCATTGATCAAGGGATTAAGTTCGTCACAACATCGGCGGGCGATCCCATGAAATATACCACATTACTTAAGGGAGCGGGTTTAACAGTTTATCACGTTGTTCCAAGTTTGAAGGGAGCGCTACGGGCCATAGAAGCAGGCGTTGACGGCCTTATTGTCGAGGGCGGCGAGGGCGGCGGATTTAAAAATCCCCAAGATGTCGCGAGCATGGTCCTTATCCCGCAGGTCTGCGAAGCTGT
>JAHDCL010000039.1 GCA_020629875.1 Hellea sp. | reverse complement strand
GCTTGAACTTCCCGCCTGAATACGGGATAGGGGCGCTTTAGTTTTTACGAGACTTTATGGCCCCGCCGCTTTTGACATTATCTGATATCCACCTGACCTTTGGGACGACGCCGCTTCTTGAAGGGGCGGCGCTCTCTGTGATGCCGCGTGAGCGCATGTGTTTGGTCGGGCGTAATGGGTCGGGGAAATCAACGCTTTTGAAAATTGCTGCCGGTATGGTGGAACAAGATAAAGGCGAGCGTTTCCTAAAGCCCGGGACAACGGTGCGTTACTTGCCCCAAGAACCTGACCTCTCCGCCTTTGCCACGTCGCGCGATTATATCGAAGCGGGTCTCGTGGGCGCGGATGATGGGTACCGCGTGCCCTATTTTCTCGATGCTTTGGGCCTGACCGGGGATGAAGACCCCAAAGTTATGTCCGGCGGGGAACAGCGCCGCGCCGCCCTCGCCCGGACCCTCGCGCCTGAGCCTGATATTCTAATGCTCGACGAGCCGACAAACCATTTGGACCTGCCTGCTATTGAATGGCTGGAGGGGGAGCTTAAGCAGATGAGCTCCGCCATTTTGTTGATTTCCCATGATAGGCGCTTTTTAGAAAATCTGTCGCGTAAGACGCTCTGGATGGATCGGGGCGAGACGCGATTATTAGAGAAAAGTTTTGCCCATTTCGAAGATTGGCGCGATGAGTTTTTGGAGCAAGAAGAGCTGGACCGTCATAAGCTCGAGCGGAAAATTCACCGTGAGCAGCACTGGGTCGTCCATGGAGTGTCGGGCCGCCGTAAGCGTAATGTAAAACGCCTGAAAGATTTGGCCGGTTTGCGCCAACAGGTGCGCGATCAGAAACAAGTTGTGGGCGGGGCGAATATCTCCGTCACAGAAGGCCAGAAATCCGGCAAGTCCGTGGCCAAGCTTGAGCATGTCAGCAAAGCCTATGACGGCAAGATGATCATTGATGATTTTTCCATCAAGATTACACGCGGCGAACGTATCGGTATTGTTGGGCCTAATGGGTCGGGTAAGACGACATTGCTAAAACTATTAATGGGCGAGATTGAAGCGGATGAGGGCCGCATTGAGCTTGGCGTAAACCTAGAGCCGCTTGTCGTCGACCAGAAACGCGAGAGCCTAAACCCCGACTGGACGTTGGCTGAAGCCATGACGGATAATGGCGGCGATAAAGTTATGGTCGGTGATAATTCCGTTCACGTCATTCGTTATATGAAAGATTTTCTCTTCCTGCCCGAACAAGCGCGCACGCCGATACATGCGCTCTCTGGTGGGGAGCGCGGGCGATTGCAATTAGCGCGCGGATTGCGCCTGCCGAGTAACTTCCTTGTCCTCGATGAACCGACAAATGATTTGGACCTGGAAACGCTAGACCTGCTCCAAGAACTTGTCGCTGATTATAGCGGCACCGTTGTTGTCGTTTCGCATGATCGGGATTTTCTGGACCGGACTGTCACCCGCACCATTGGCTTTGAAGGCAATGCAAAATGGCAGAGCTATGCGGGCGGTTATACGGATATGATTAACCAACGCGGTCATGGCGTTCAACAGCGCAAAAAGGCCGAGAAAGAAGCGAAACCAAAACCCAAAGACACTGCTCAAACAACCTCTGCGCCAAAGGGTAAGTTGTCTTACAAACATAAATTTCGCTTGGAACAATTGCCGGGCGAGATGGCCAAGCATGAAGCGGATATAAAGGCCATAGAAGCGATTTTGGCGGACCCTGAATTATTCTCTTCAGACCCTGATAAATTTAACAAGGCGATTTCCGATTTGGACACAGTAAAAACCAAGCTCGAATCGTGCGAAGAAGAATGGTTGGAATTGGAAATGTTAAAAGAAGAAGCGGGTTAGCTATTCAACAAGACGCGCACCATCTTCTGTGCGCGGCATAATGGGCGGCAACCCAGCCCGTTGGTGATCGACGGATACGTTGATCGTCGGGCTTCCATAAAAATCCACATTATAAGCAATAAAGGATGTCGCCGGCGCATTAGATCCAAAGACAGACTGACCCGCAACCTCTACCGTCTGAGTTGGGAAATATGCCGTTCCCGTAATATTTAACTCACCACCGCTGGCCATGTAATTAATCCCATTTGGGTATGCGCTTGCGTCTGAAGACCCATGATGAACATCTTGGAAAAAAACGAGTCCTGCTAACGCTCCAGTGCCTGGCGCTGTGACCTTTACATAGGCGCCGCTGACAATATTTAAGGTCGAGCTCTCGCCTTTCATGACGAATGTCACATCATCCGCAACCGCCTCGGCCCCATTTCTAAAGGTCAACGGACCATCCAACATGATATGGTTCCCGGGTAGAAACGTAACATTTTGCCCGTCAACGGTAAGGCCTCCGCAATAAGTACCGGGCGGTAATGACACATTGCTACCCGTGAGGTTTTCGACAATCGAACCACCTCCACCGCCGCCATTTCCCCCGCCAACTTCTTTGCTCGTCGATGGATTGGCGCCTGCGCCTTTAGTGGTTGTATTAACGGCGCTGCGAATATCTACGATAGCCCCCAAATTGATGCATGGCCCTGCCGCAGGGGCTTGGGTATAAACATAGGGATCTGCAACCGGCGCACAGTCCCCTTTTCCATAGGGTTGATAATTTCCTGAGACGCCGCCTGTCGCACAAAAACTCTTAGCCGTCGGAACAAGACCTCGTGATGACCAGATGGCCTCAGGATTTGTAGAATTTGCGTGAACCGAGCATGTAGGCGCGTTAAATTTGACGCGTCCCGAAAAGGAAATACGAGCCTCTCCACTTGGCGCCAAAGACAATACGCAAATGACGTTTTCAGAGGTCTGTTCGGCGGCGCTCTTTTCGAAAATTTCGATACCTTTGATACCCAATGTTTCCGCCACCGTCACAGGCGCGAGTCCAAATGCAGACATTTCAACACGAGATGACGTCGCGAGAGGCGTTAGTTCGAAATCTATTTTGCCCGAATAATTTTGAATAAAATGCGTTTTTGCATAATCTTCCTTCTGACTGAGTGTCAGAGTATTATTATTTACGGCCGCAATCACCGCCGCATCCAATGCAGATTTTACGTTAACTTTCTCAGCGTCAGAGCTCGCATAATCAACCACAAATGTTGTAGCGATGACCAAAGGCAGGCCAAGCAGCGCGAATTGCACAGCAAAATGCCCGCTTTTATCCTCTTTAAAAGATTGCCAAAATGACGGCATAACACATAACCTTTATCCCGGTTGACCCTACTCAAATCATACCTCAACCTGATAACCATAGAACTGTTCAATTAAATTACCGCCAAGCGATAGGGTTAAAAAAGCCTTAACAAACGGACTATTATTCTGGACTAATCCTTAGATAAACGCCGGGCATCAACAGGGCCTAACTGGGCGCTGCGGCCTTTGCCTTCGACCACCCAAGTGACGAAATGTTCGCAATTATTATTGAGAACATTATAGCGCTGCCCCTTTCGTGAGCGCGCACGGGCGACTAGCGTACTGCCATCAACCGGAGAATTATGCGGAACCACTTGAGCCTTTCGGCCATGGCAAAAAGTCTCGAAATCAGACTCCAGAGCCCGACCAAACCTACGAGATGTATGAATCACTGTGCCGTAACCAGTGCATATGCCGTAATGCTTAATTGCGCCAAAGACGCGGATCATCACAATTGTACCTGCGGGATAGACCGGGTGTGCGGCTTCGAACGGAAATGGGCTCATGGCGTAACTATAATCACAAATTTTTCGAAATAAACCCTATGGACTCAGCAAGGTCATAAAGGAATAACCGCCCTTATGAGTCACGATACGATTATAATTGCCCGTCATGGCAAGCCTGCGCTTTCGCGCAAGATCCGTCTGACGTGGCGTGAGTATCGCGAGTGGTGGAAACAATACGATCTCGGGGGATTGGCAGAAGAGCAAAAAATTTCGAAAAGCCTCAAGCCATGGGCAAAGAAGGCGGATGTCGTGATTTCCAGTTCGTTATTGCGCGCCAAACAATCTGCGGTTTTAGCTAGCGGCCGTGAACCCGACTTTGTCTATGATGAGCTCATCGAAGCGGCCCTGCCACCACCGCATCTTGGGAAATTAAAATTTCGCCCCAAAACATGGGGGACTTGGTCCCGCATTGTCTGGTATTGGGGCTGGCCTGACGGCATGGAAAGTCACGGCGAGGCCCGCGCGCGAGCCAACGCAATGTGCGATGTGCTTGCTGAGCATGCCAAAGGCGGAAAAATAGTTTACGTTTCCGCGCATGGGTGGTTTAACCGCATGCTAAAAGGTTCGCTTATGAAACGCGGCTGGAAGTGCAAAAGTCAAAATGGTGATCTTCATTGGAGTCACCGCCGGTTCGAGCGGCCCACAGGTTACGGAGAATAATATGGCAGATGCCATCAAAGATATGAGTTTTGAAGATGCCCTGCGCGAGCTTGAAGGCATTGTTGCCAAGCTAGAGCGCGGCGAAGCCCCTCTGGAAGAAAGCATTTCCATCTATGAACGCGGCGCAAAGCTGAAAGCCCATTGCGAAGGTAAGCTTAAAGACGCGCAGCTTAAGGTCGAAAAAATCGTTCTCGACGGTAATGGCAATGCAGCTGGAACGGCACCATTTGATGCAGGCTAATTCTGCACAAGATCGATCTGAAGATAGGTCTAACGACTTCCCCGCGCGCCTCGCCGCTGTTGCGGAGCAGATGGAAGCAACACTATCGGCTGTACTGCCCTCCCCCGGAGGCCATCAATCGGTCATCATGGAAGCCATGCGCTATGCCGCTCTGGGCGGAGGCAAACGTTTGCGTCCGTTCCTCATGATTGAAACAGCACGGATGCTGGGCCATGAAGATAAAGGGGTTCATGTCGCGGCGGCCGCGCTCGAATGCTTACATGTTTATTCGCTCGTCCATGATGATTTACCCTGTATGGATGATGACGACCTGCGGCGCGGAAAACCGACTGTTCACAAAGCCTATGATGAAGCCTTGGCGGTGCTGGCGGGTGACGGGCTGCTAACCCATAGTTTTGAATTGCTCGCACGCGAGGATGTTCATCCCAATCCGTCCGTCCGGCTATCTCTCATCGCAGCTCTCGCCCACGCAGGCGGCACGCAGGGTATGATTGGCGGACAGGTTATTGATATTTCTGTTTCTGAGTCAGATCGCGACGAAGCTTTGATTACCCAGCTCCAAGATTTGAAAACGGGAGCCTTGATTGAGTATGCCGTCACGGCAGGGGCGACACTGGCAAATGCCACGGCAGAGCAGCACAAAGCCCTCAAGAATTATGCCCGCGATATGGGACTCGCTTTCCAGATTAAAGACGACATTTTAGACGTTGAAGGTGATGCTGAAGTGGTCGGCAAAGCTGTTGGCAAAGACGAAAACCTCGGGAAAGCCACATTTGTGTCAATCCTGGGCCTTGAAGGGGCGCGAGAGAAAGCCGCACAGCTAGGGCAACGGGCAAAACGTCACCTTGACCCTTTTGGAAATTCTGCACAAACCCTCTGTGATACAGTGGATTTTGTGCTAAACCGATCCCATTAGGGGCGGAACAATAAGAGATAAACGCATGGTGGATACCCCGCTTTTAGACACGGTTAAATTTCCCGCAGATATGCGCGGCTTTACGCGTGAACAAGTCAAGCAACTTGCTGACGAAGTCCGCGCGGAAGTCATTGATGCTGTCTCCGTCACGGGCGGGCATTTAGGCGCGGGTCTCGGTGTTGTAGAGCTCACCGTCGCCATACATCACGTGTTTAATACGCCTGAAGATAAGCTTATCTGGGATGTTGGTCACCAATGTTATCCGCATAAAGTTCTCACAGGCCGCCGTGACCGCATGCGGACCATTCGCAAAGGCGGCGGGCTATCCGGTTTTACCAAACGCGCGGAAAGTGAATATGACCCCTTTGGCGCCGCTCACAGTTCGACCTCTATTTCCGCTGGTATGGGATTTGCCACGGCCCGCGATTTAGACGGACGCGAAGGCCATGTCATTTCCGTTATTGGAGACGGCTCCATCACAGCCGGCATGGCCTATGAAGCCATGAATAATGCTGGCGCCACGGATAGCCGCCAAATCGTCATTCTAAATGATAATGATATGTCCATCGCCCCGCCTGTTGGCGCGATGAGCCATATGCTGGCTAAGATGGTGAGCTCAGGCGGTTATCAAAAATTACGCGGCGCGGGCAAAGCCATGGTCAAAGACGCCCCTCGCCCGATTAAATCAACCGCCCGCAAAGCCGAAGAATATACGCGCGGCATGTTTATGGGCGGAACATGGTTTGAAGAGCTTGGGTTCTATTATGTCGGCCCCGTTGACGGACATGATCTCGATGCGCTCATCCCTGTATTGGAAAATGTCAAAAAAATGAAAGAGGGCCCCGTCCTCATTCATGTGGTGACGCAAAAGGGTAAGGGCTATGCGCCCGCCGAAAACTCAGCCGATAAATATCACGGCGTGTCAAAGTTCAACGTCGTCACAGGCGAGCAAAGCAAGTCCATCCCAAATGCGCCGAGCTATACACATGTCTTTGGCACGCAGCTTGTTAAGCAAGCCGAGAAAGATAACAAAATCGTCGGCATAACCGCTGCCATGCCAGGCGGTACCGGGATGAATATTTTCGGCAAGGCTTTCCCGGACCGTATGTTTGATGTCGGCATTGCTGAGCAACATGCCGTAACCTTCGCGGCAGGTCTTGCCGCCGATGGGTTTAAACCTTTCTGCGCGATTTATTCGACATTCCTCCAGCGCGGCTATGACCAAGTTGTTCATGATGTTTGTATCCAGAACTTACCCGTGCGTTTCGCCATGGACCGCGCAGGGCTAGTCGGTGCAGATGGCCCGACCCATGCGGGTTCTTTCGATATCGCTTATCTCGGCTGCCTGCCGAATATGGTCCTTATGGCGGCGGCTGATGAAGCCGACCTCGCCCGGATGGTGGCGACCTCCGTGGCCTACAACGAAGGTCCGATGGGATTTCGTTACGCGCGCGGCGAAGCGACAGGCATAGATATTCCTGATAACCCTGAAATCCTTAATATCGGCAAAGGCCGTATCTTACGCGAGGGTACACGCATCGCGCTTCTGTCTTACGGAACACGATTAGGCGAAGCGATGCTCGCGGCAGAACAGCTTGAAACATTAGGCCTCTCGGCAACAGTAGCCGATGCCCGCTTTGCCAAGCCGCTGGATAGTGAACTTGTCTGCCGCTTGGCTGATGAACATGAAGTCCTCATTACAATTGAAGAAGGCTCTGTCGGCGGCTTCGGAGCATTTGTTCTGCATGATCTCGCGAAAAATGGACGCCTCGATAACGGCCTCAAAATCCGCACCATGACCTTACCTGACACTTATATCGATCAAGACACACCCGCCAATATGTATAAGCAAGCGGGATTGGATGCGGATGCGATTGTAGAAACTGTGTTTAAGGCACTAGGTCAGGAAATGGCGACGCGGGCAAACCTCGCATAGTGCAACGCGCCGATCTCTTCCTCGTAGAAAATGGCTATTACGAATCCCGCGCGCGAGCGCAGGCGGCGATTAAGGCTGGCCTCGTAAAGGTAGATGGTAAGCGCCTGAAGAAGGCATCTGAAAAACTCTCTGACTTAAACGAAATTTCCGCTAAGGCCGAGCATCCATGGGTGTCGCGTGGAGGATTGAAACTCGCTTACGCACTGAAAGAATTTGGCGTTTCCGCCGAGGGTAAAACCTGTCTGGATGTTGGCGCCTCAACGGGCGGTTTTTCTGATGTTTTTGCTCAAAAAGGCGCGGCCAAAATTTACGCCGTGGATGTTGGGCATGGGCAGCTTCATGCGAGCCTGCATAATGTTCCCGAGATTATCTCTATGGAAGGTCAGGATGCGCGGGAATTGACCGCTGAACAATTTGATACGCCCCCGCAGCTCATCGTCTGCGATGCGAGCTTTATCTCTTGTATGAAAGTGCTGGAACGCCCCCTCACCCTCGCGGCCAGAACGGCTGAATTGGTAACGCTGGTCAAACCGCAATTCGAAGTGGGTAAAGCGGGAATCAAGCGCGGCGGCCTTGTCAAATCAGAGAGCCTGGCGCTGCAAGCTTTGTCAGACGTTTCCGCATGGGTGACAGAGAAAGGCTGGCATGTCGTGGCCACATGTAAATCTCCTATTAAGGGCGGCTCCGGGAATACGGAATATTTACTTCACGCCAGAAAGTAACCGCAATAAAAAAACCCGCCAAACTGGCGGGCTTCAAAATCACTTGCTGCGGTGCCTAATGGCGGCAATGACGCGTGTGTCGGTGATGTGCCCGGCGGTAACGCGGACGCGAATAATGTGGGCGAGAATAATACCCACTGCGGCCACCATAGTAACCACCAGAGCCGATATTGATACTTACGCTTGTACGCGGACGCGAGTAATATCCGCCATTCCCGTAATAAGTGGTCGGGTAACTGTAACCGCTATAATAAGGGCGGCTATAGGTCGTTGTGGTGTAAGTGCGCGGATAGCTGTGTCCATAACCGCTATTGTGATAGCCGCTATTATAGCCGCCATAATAACCTGTATTCGAATTGTAATAGCCATTTCCGCTATAATGACGATGATTATTATTGCCATCTCCAGCAATAGCCGCGCCGGCAACGCCGCCTAAGACAGCGCCAAGAACGGAACCTTCCGTGCGCGCGCCATTTCCTGCAACTTGTGAGCCTAATACGCCGCCTACGACTGCGCCGATGGCGCCACCAACGAGCTGCTGATCACCGCTATTATGGCTGCCTTGGTGACGATGATTATAACCATTATCATGCGCTGAGGCGATAGGGGCCGCGGCAACTGTAATGACGGCTGCGATAGCAAATCCGAGTTTGAAATTCATGGAAATTCTCCCGTTAATTAAGACGCACCATCACTGATGCTATGCTCTCTCATAGCGCAGTCTACCTGAACCGACGATGAAGTGCAAAACGTTGAGTCAGTTACCGCGCAGTGGCAATAAGCATAAAAAAAGCGGCCCAAAGAGCCGCTTTTTACTATCTGTTAACTATGATTAGTGGTTACGGCAACTGTCGTGTCGGCCAACCTTAATCTCGTTACCAAGGCTATCATAACGCTTGGAGCTGCCCGCATAGCAATATTCGTCCAAGGCACGCATGGCCTTTTTTGCCTTACGGTATTTTTTCTTATGCATTTTCGGCGTCCGGTAAGATGTCGTCACAGAAGATGAGCCATATGAAGGAGATGATTCATATGAAGATGAACCGTATGAAGGTGTGTAGCTAGTCACGCTTGAAGACAGGCACGTTCCATCTGACTGCTTTGATGTCCCAGCTGGACAGTTCGCGACCTCGGCTGAAGAGCCAAAGCCGCCTGCCATTGAGGATGAGCTGTAGCTAGTGCCACCATACACCATTGTGTCCGGCAAAGTAACGCGGGACGATGAACTCCCATAGCTTGAAGAACTGTAGCTGGACGACGACCCATAACTCGTCTCCAAACAGGTACCATCAGACTGCTGTGTTGTACCAGCGGGGCAATCAGCCATTTCTGGAGCTACATATGGCTGCGAAATCACGGGTGCAGACGAGGAATATGTTGGAGCTGGAGCGGAATAGGACACGCTACGCTCAAGGCAAGATCCGTCCGCCTGCAATGTTGTCCCTGCAGGGCAATTTGCCGGCTCAGCCATAACGCGCTGGGCGCGAACGACTGGGGCTGGCTCCACAGTAATGGTACGGCGCACAACTGTCGGGCGAATTGGAGGGCCTGCCAAACGTACATTTGGAGCCGCATAAGTCACGCCTGTCGAGACAGGTGCGGTGAAGACTGTTCTAGGTTGGGACAGAATCACAGGACGCGGGGCTGGCTGAACAAACCGTGTTACCGGCACAACTGGGCCCGAGATAAATTGTCCTGACGGCACGAATTGAGGGCCACTCATAATCGGCGCATGCGGAAAAGCTGGGCCGCCAAACCCTGGCCCCACAGGACCAAAACCAGGCGCACCAACAAAGCCAGGACCAGCAGGACCAAACCCGCCGCCATTAAAGCCGCCAGCATATCCGCCGCCAGGGATAGCAGCTGGGCCAAATCCGCCTTGGGGGCCTACGCCGCCATAGCGTGAGGACCCGCGATTTGCGAGGGCGTAACCGGCCGCACCGCCGAGGACAGCGCCAATCGCCGTACCTTCTTGGCGAACGCCTGAACCCGCAAGATTAGAACCGATAGCCCCGCCGATACCTGCGCCAATACCAGCGCCAACGAGGTTTCTGCCGTTAAAGCCGGGGTTAAACTGCCCTGCATAGGGGTTGCCATAATAATTACTCTGGCTATTCGCATAAGCTGCGCCGGCTAAGCCGCCAACAACAGCGCCGATGGCTGTTCCCTCGTCGCGCTGACCTGCGCCAGCGAGATTGGAGCCGATGGCCCCGCCAAGACCCGCACCAACTGTGCCGCCCAAGAGCGTACCGTTATCCAAGCCGCCAAAAAGCTGCGCTTGTGCGGTCGCTGGCACAAAGGCCATGGCGGCGACTGCCGCCGTTGTCATAAGAAATTTCATTTTTGGCTCCTCTGCCGAAATAGGTAAACCACCCCACTGATGGCGATATTGAGCTCATCTCTGCAAGCTTCACGCCAATATTTTGCATGGTTAACATATCGTTAAGATGAATACAAAAAAGCTCGCCTTATGGGCGAGTCTTTGAGTTTTAAAATCAAATAAAAAGCCCGGAAAAAATCCGGGCTTTCGAAAGAGTTAGATCGTCTTAATGAGACGTGTAGCAAACATTAGAGCCGTGGTAGTGACGCGCGGCGCGGCGACGTTCGACTTTTTTAACCTGACGCTTACGCTTCTTTAAATCCTTCAATTCCCAAGAAATCTGATCTAAGCGGCGATCAATGCGGCGGCTGTAACCATAATAGCTCGCCTCACGCTTCAACTCAGCTCGTTCGGCACGAAGATAGTCTATCCGGCGATTAATACGATCTACCCGGTCATAACCTCCGCGATCATAACCCCGGTCATATCCACGTGTTCCGCGGTTATAACCTCTGTTACTACCATAATCACGGTGGTGTACCGTCGTTATACGCGGGCTTGTATAAACCTGGCGGTTTGTCGTGTAACCCCGATCATAACCGCGGCTTGAGGTCGTGCGGTACGTTGAACGCTTGCGAATTTTATCACAATCATTGTTACCGTCAGCAATCGCCGCGCCTGCAGCTCCGCCTAAGACGGCCCCCAAAACAGATCCTTCTGTCCGCGCGCCGTTGCCAGAGACTTGTGATCCTAAGACGCCGCCCAGAACAGCACCGACCGCGCCAGCTAAGACTTGCTCGTCAGTATTCGTGCGGCAATCGTCATTATATGAGGTCGTTGAGTAGTTCCCGGCATGAGCGAGAGCTGGGGTGGCGAATGTCGCCGCAGCCAGAGCTACGGCAGCGAGAGTTTTTTTAGCATTTAAATTTGCCATGATGTTTCTCCTGTCTTGGCTCCGGAAGGGGGTATGCCCGACCGTTAAACAGGGTTTAGCAAGGCGGCTCTGAACGCTATCTGATACCTATCTTCAGATTTCATTCATCAACACATATTTGGCCCTAAAAACACATTAAGGCATTGTTATTTATATGTATTTTATTTTCCACTTAAACCATTTTTTCTAAAAAACAATCCAATTTCGTCCAGAGCATCCCCGCCTTGTTGAACATATTCATCAAAAATCTGCCAGACATGTGGCAAGTTCGTCCAGCTTTGGAACGTAACAGCAGATCCTTGAGCTTTGGCCTTGGCTGCGTAACGCACACTATCATCATAGAGCATCTCGGTAGCGCTGGCTTGCAATAGCGTTGGCGGCAGATCTGAGAGGTCAGCAAATATGGGCGACACTTGTGGGTCGGACGGGTTCATCCCTAGCGCCCGGCGCATGCCCAAAAGCAAAAATGCGCGAGGAACCTTCAATACATCCTTTAAGAGCGGCGTGAGCATCAAATCCGTGCCTAGGTTTTCTTTCATAGACGGGCTGGAGGCCGTCGCGTCAGTATTGGCTGATAAAGCCACGACAGCATCTGGACGGCGAATCTGAGCTTGTTTGGTCCAATGGCTCACCATAAGGGCGAGATTTCCGCCCGCAGAGTCTCCTGAAACACCAATCGCTTCAACCGGAGCAGGACCATCAGGCCCATTGTCCAAAACCCACTTATAAGCAGCGCGGCTATCATCTATTGTCGCCTGGCGCGGGTTTTCAGGCATTAGCCGATAATTGGCGGCGAACACGGCGCAGCCTGTTCGCTTCGCGATATTATAGGTCAAGGCTCGATGACTGATATCACTGCCCACGGTCATAGCTCCGCCGTGCAGATATAGAATACGTTTATTTGGATTGGCGCCCTTAACCAGCGTCCACGCGCCATCGATCGTCACGCCATTTGCCTCGAAGCTATCGCGGCGAAATTCACAGTCAAAATCCCGCGCTAAACCTGCGGCATCGAAACGTTCCCGCTTTCCTGCCCAGCCAGTTTTAGCGGTCGCAGACTGCCCATGCATTCCAAAGGCATCATTTAGATAAGCGTTAAGCCGCTCTATCCCGTCGGGTTTCTCTGGCACATCAAAGGTTACGGGATCATCGCGATCATATTTCGAGAGATCCTCTCCGCCGAGAACCTTAAGCGTGTAAAAAAAGAAACCGCCAATGAGCACCAACAAAGCCAATACCACGTAAATCATATCTCACCCTTATATTTTTATCTTCTCTGCGTGATGACATCTCGCCGGGAAAGAGGCAACTCATTGAATTGGGACTTTCCAAAGCGAGTTTATTCGGCTAACGCGTGGCGCTTATTTATACGTCTTAACTCTACTCATCAGAGGTTGCTATGTTTGAGTCTGTCGCCCCCCGTCCCAATGATGCCATCATGGCGGTTATGGAAAAGTGTAAAGCTGATACCCGTCCCCAGAAAATTGACCTCGGTGTCGGCGTTTATAAAGATGCAACGGGCAACACGACCATATTAAAGTCTGTAAAGCTTGCAGAAGAAATGTGGGGCCGCGAAGAGACGACCAAAACTTATGTGGGGACCGTTGGTAACCAAGACTATTGCCACGACATGCTCGAGCTCATGTTGGGCAAAGACCACCCTGCTCTTCTTGAGGGCCGCGTCGGCGCGGCTCAATCAGCGGGTGGTTCTGGAGCCTTACGTCTAGGCGCTGAGCTCTTAAATGTGGCTGCGCCCAATGCGACTGTCTGGGCCTCCACACCGACATGGGCCAACCATATCCCGTTGATATCAGATGCCGGACTGCGCATGGGAAGCTATCCTTATTATAACCGCGAGACATTGGGCGTTGATTTCGAAGATATGCTCTCTTATCTGGATGATCACGCAAAAAGCGGTGACATTGTTTTGCTTCACGGGTGCTGCCACAATCCAACAGGCGCGGATTTATCACCTGAACAGTGGGACCGCTTGGCGCCTTTCATGGCTGAACGCGGACTATTTCCATTTATTGACCTTGCTTATTTCGGGCTTGGACGCGGCATGAACGAGGACACTTACGGCCTTCGCAAAGTCATCGAAATATGTCCCGAAGTCATGCTTGCTGCAAGTTGTTCCAAAAATTTCGCATTGTATCGTGAGCGGACAGGGTTAATCGCCGCGATCACAAAGGACGCTGACAAAGCCAAAACAATTAAAAGTCAATTTGGCGCGATACAACGCAAGCTCATCTCTATGCCGCCAGATCACGGCGCAGCCATTGTAACACGAATTTTGCGCGACGAGAATTTACGCGGAATTTGGGTGCAAGAGCTTGATGAAATGCGTGAGCGTATGCTGGGCTTACGTCAACTTCTCTCCGAAGCCCTTAACGTCCAAGGCGGCGAAGCTATGGCTGCGGCGATAAAGGATCAAAACGGAATGTTTTCAACGCTGCCGCTCAGCAAAGAGCAAGTCGCAGTTTTGGCCCAAGACCATGCCGTTTACCTGATGCCGTCTGGCCGCATAAATATCGCTGGTGCCAATGTGAGCAATATTCCTAAATTAGCTGAAGCTATTCTGGCTGTGCTCTAAAGCCCGTCTGGATGAGGAATTTCGGTTGGCGGCGTTTCAGCCGGAACCTCTTGAGGCATATTATCCGGAAATTCTGGTGACGGGGTAGGCGGAACTGTGTCAGGCTCATGCGGGATTGTTGAAGGATCAACAGGGGGTAACTCATCTGGCTTCGGTTTGGGCTCATTCTCAATCATCTCGTTTTCCTTCTCTTTCAAACTGTCTTCGGCCGCGGAGAGAACCTCCTCAAGGGTTGCCTCCGATTCTTTGTCTACAGGCGCTGGGTCCTTATTGGTTACCCTCGGCGGTGTCATTTTTCGGGGCGCTAGGCCTGTAATGCAGTCTGCATAAGCCGAGTTTTGAATGACTTTCATGCGCTGGCGCAAAATTCCCGCTCTTTTTTGAACAAATTCGGATGGGGGGTCGAGACGCCACTTGTTCGGACTGGGCAATACAGCGGCCAGGAGCGCTGCCTCTTGCTGCGATAAATCTTTCGCTGCTTTTCCGAAACGGGTCTGTGCGGCCGCTTCGATACCGAACACACCATTGCCCCATTCCGCAACATTGAGATAGACCTCCATGACGCGTGACTTCCCCCACGTGAAATCAATAAGGCTCGCAAACCAGGCTTCTCCAGCTTTTCGCCAATACCCGCCGCCATTCCAGAAAAAGACGTTTTTGGCAGTTTGTTGCGTAATCGTCGAGCCTCCGCGTCTTCGCCCGCCCGCTTGATTACTCTCAAAAGCCTGCTCGATGGCCTCCCAATCGATGCCTTTATGATCACAAAACCGGGAATCCTCCCCCGCCATTACGGCTTCAACAATGTGGGGTGACATCTCTTCCAGAGGCACCCATTCACGTTTGATCTCATCCCCGCCAACGCCGCGCTGGACCATCAATATTGTTGTGGGGACCGGAAAGACGCGAAGCGTGACCGCATAGAGATTGACCGCCAAAAAGATGAGCAATGCCGCGCGGATGAAATGACCCAACCACATCCACACAGAACGCCTGCGTTTATCGGGTACCGTATTAGTCAATCTGGAAATCGGCTGGCCTGTATCCCGGATCGGGATATTCGGGATTCATAGCCTCAAGTGTGTCCTTGACAATGCCGCTGACAATCGCGCCACGCGTTGAGCGGCTATCGGATGGAATAATATGCCAGGGCGCATGTGCAGTACTCGTGCGCCGTACCATAGTTTCATAAGCTCCCATGAAGTCCGGCCATAATTTGCGGTCTTCAAGATCACCTGGATTAAATTTCCACCGCTTGCGGGGCTCCTCCAATCGCTCCCTTAGGCGCTCGCCTTGGGTTTCATGGCTGATATGGAGCATGAACTTCAATATTGTTGTTCCGTTCTGAGAGAGATGCTTCTCAAAATTATTAATTTGCTCATAGCGCTGTTCAACCTTCTCGGCTGGGGCAAAGTTTCGGACCTTCACCACGAGGACGTCCTCATAATGGCTCCGGTTAAATACCGTGATCTCACCTTTACCCGGACACACATCGTGCACCCGCCAGAGATAGTCATGCGCAAGCTCTTTTTTACTTGGAGCCTTAAAGCTTGCGACCTTGACGTTGAGCGGCGGCGTGCGGTGAAAAATTGCCGCCGTGGTTCCATCTTTGCCCGATGTATCCATGCCTTGCAGCACGATTAGAATGGAGCGGTTTGCCTCCCCGTAAAGCTTATGCGCGAGGGGTTGAATAGCCTTGGCGTTATCTTTTATCGCCGCACGCGCTGAGGATTTTCCCGTGAAAATATCGACCTCCGTAGGGCATTTTGAGAGATCAAAGTCCATTCCGCCAGTAGCGCGAAATTGGTCAGCATAAGTGTCAGGCATAGAGGCTCCGATTAGAAAATTTCAGAGGCCTTTCTATCAAGTGCTGCCCAAAGCACAAAGCCTAAAAGAACAATCCCAGCCCAGCTCCATTGCGAAAGGGGTATCGCGCCTGTTTGGGGTATGCTCGGCAGTGCAATGTCGATCTCCCCGATAAGCGCCATCAAAGCTGGGAACTGACTTGCCGCAATGAGTCCCCCGATAAAACAAGCTCCATAGATTGCAACACTTCGAATGCGGCGAATGCGTTTTGATTCCGCCTTTATTGATTCAAGCACGGACTGCGTAAAGCCATCCTCTTCTACAGGGGCCGCATATTCGGACAATATATCCTGAAACACGTTATCGTCTGGGTTTTGCATCATCATCAATTTACCTTTTCATAGGCGGAAAGAAAAGTCCTGAGTTTGTTCTTTCCCCGGCTGACATGTGATTTCACCGTCCCGAGCGGCAGGCCCGTAGCCGCCGCTGTTTCGCTATGGCTCATTCCGTGAGCGAGGCACAATATAACCACCGCACGGCACTCAGTTGGAAGGCTGTTCATTGCGGCCTCAACATCTATCTTCATCCCCGCAGGTGCCTCGGCAGGCTCTTCCTCAACATGGACGTCCGTTAGGTCACGCCGCCTGGCTTCTCTACGGTAGTGATCCAGAAAGCTTCGATAAGCGATTTGAAAAAGCCATGAGCGCGCCGCTTTCCGGTCACGTAAACTATCCCAGCGCTCATACGCTTTTAAGAATGCGGCTTGGGCTAAATCATCAGCCAAAGCCGTTTCGCGGGTCAGCCGCCGTAGAAAGTTTCTGATCGCGCCCTGATGGGCGCGAAGCAGATCTTCAAATGTGTCCCCATGAGAGATAATCTAATCCTCGGGATTTTTCCGGCCGATAAAGGTCCAAAGACCGACATAGACAAGGCCAACCAGTAACGGGAACATTGCGATACCGCCAAAGACTTGCTGCGCTTCTTTCTCTGGAATGGCACCCCCAAAGAATATCGTCGCAACGGCTAGCGCGATAAGAATCAAACCTGTGCGTAGGTCTCCATGTTTCCGGCGCGGCCGGACACCTAAAGATCTGATAGTTTCCGGCGTAAGGCTTTCTCCCTTATCCACCATGGCCTTCATGACTTCCGTTGCTGCTTTCATGGATTTATGCCGATAAGCTGCCACAGCCCACACCGTCACGGGAATGATTGCGAACAAGGCAATCGGGACTAAAACTTCTTCCATAATCGTCTCCTTTTATCTGATTATATGTCTAAGACGTTACCTCGTGTCCATTTGGATGCAAGGATGACAAAAAAATCTCCCAAAACTGAAATTCACACGTATAGTCATCACAAGGAGCCTCACATGAAACTATTTACCTTACCTGTTATGACGACTTTTCTGGCGCTCTCAGCCTGTAGTCAAGCAGCGGAGCCCCCAGCGAAATTGACAGAAGCGCCCGTCGCCAGCGCCGCGCCAGACATGGAGCCTATTGGCAACTGGCTCATGACGCGCGCTGAGAGTCACGTAAAATTTTCAGCATCCCAACAAGGCAAGGCATTTACGGGCGAGTTTAAAACATTCGATGCACTGATAAATTTCAAACTAGACGCCATCGAAGACGCTCAAGTGGTAGCCACCATTCATCTTGGCTCGGTAGAAGCTGGGGATGCGGATCGCGACGGAGCTCTACCCGGGAAGGAATGGTTTGACGTCAAAAATTTCCCAAAAGCAGTCTTTCAATCCGATGACTTTATTCAGACGGGCGAAGACACCTATGAGGCCAGAGGGACGCTCGCCATAAAAGGAAAAACACGGCCCCTGACCCTTCCCTTCACCCTCGATATTTCAGGGTCCAAGGCGCAGATGCAAGGCGCAGTGACACTCGACCGGACTTTGTGGGAGGTCGGCACAGGCGCATGGTCCACAGATGAATGGGTGAGTACAGAAGTAGTCGTTGATGTGAAGATTAGCGCAGAGAGCCCGTTTTAGAGCTTTTTCATCGCCCTGAAGGGGGGACAATAATAGTCCTTTTCTTTTTTACAGCGCTTAAATGAAAACATCATCAGGTCGGCACGTCCAATTAGATATTCAAGCGGAATGGAGCCCATTACCGTTCGGCTGTCTAGCGAGTTATCTCGATTGTCGCCCATGAAAAACACATGTCCTTCTGGCACTAAAAACTTCTCGGTCGTATCAAGGTTGCCGCCATCGGTTTGTTCGTAAATGACCACTGCATCTGCAAGGTCAGGTAATGTTTCCTTAAAAACATCAACGCCCGTGACACCGCCTGCGTGCTGGCGATAAAGGTAATTATCAATATTCTCACGGGGCACCAAAACATCATTTATGAAAAGTCTCCCGCGATGCATTCTGATTGTGTCGCCGGGCAAACCCACCACGCGCTTTATCATAACAATTTCGGTCCGAGGGTTTCTAAAGACAGCAACATCTCCGCGTTTTGGAACTTTGCTAAATATCTTTCCATCCTTAAGAAACGGCAATTTGTGCAAATTGAAGGGAATGGAATGACGCGAATATCCATAGGCGAATTTGGAAACATATAAATGGTCGCCAACCTCTAAGGTGGGCTGCATAGACTCCGATGGGATTTTATAATGCCCCCAAATCAATGTAAGAAAGGCGAGCATGACAACCGCAAGCCCCGCGAAAAACCGGACTTCCGCCATGACGCGCTGCCCCAGTGTCGGCATAGGCGCATCATCTCCAGCCCCTTCTACCGCTGCATTTATTTCTTCCTTTGCATTCATAACCCGCCAATGCCGTGATGCGCGCGCTTTATCAAGTGTTTCATTCTGTCATTTACGTAACTATACTGTGGGTATGAGACTTATTTTAACGAGCTTGTTCGCCTGTGGCATGTTATCGGCCTGCGCCACGCCGCCCGTCGTGACGCCAACGGCAGCGCCAGCAGGAAATTACAAGCTCGACCCGACCCATGCGAGCGTGACGTGGTCGCTCTCTCATGCTGGGTTGTCTAACTATACGGCCCGTTTTGATAAAATTACCGGCACGCTTGACTTTAATCCGGACGCGCCGGAGCAGAGCAAAGTCTATATTCGCATTGATCCGAAAAGCGTCTCTACGGGTCTTCCCAAATTTGATGATGAAATCGCGATGAGCGGAAAGTATTTTAACGCCGACCAATATCCTGAAATCCGTTTTGTCTCGACAGGCATAAAAATAACTGGCGAAGCCACGGGTTTGATTACAGGGGACCTCACCCTAAAAGGCGTGACCAAGCCCGTCACACTCGACGTCACCTTTAACGGCGCCGGAAAATCATTTGGTAATCCCGGAAAGACACTCGGCTTTTCCGCAACAACCAAATTTTTGCGCTCGGACTATAATATGGGACATTTGGTGAGCTTTGGTATTGGCGATGAGGTGAGCCTGCGCATTGAAACGGAATTTAACGAAGCACAGTGATGTCAGCCTCTGAAGTCATCGATAAAGTAAATGCAGGCGGCGTTTGCGTCTTGCCCACTGAGACCGTTTACGGAATCGCCTGCCGCGCGGATAATGCCGAGGCGGTTGAGCGTATTTACGCCATTAAGGGACGCGGCTTTAACAAGCCTTTGGCAGTTTGTGTCAGCAATTTAAATATGGCGAAAATGCTCGCAGAATTTGACCCCCTTGCCTCTCGTCTGGCGGCGGAGTTTTGGCCCGGCGCTTTGACCCTCGTTCTACCTGCCAAAGATAAGGTTTTAAATGCGCGCTGTTACCAAGGCGATACCATAGCCCTGCGCTGTCCCGATATTGAATGGAGTCAAAACCTTAAGGCCCCTCTCGCGCTTACAAGCGCCAATAAATCCGGTGAGCCTGACGCCACCACAGCGGAGACGGGTTTAGACGTGGACGGCGTTTTGGACACGGGCCCCAGCCGCGAGAAAGTGCCCTCCACTATCCTCCTCGTCAAAGACGGCACCATCAAATGCCTACGCGAGGGCGCTTTAAAAGCTGACGCCCTTGCCGCTTATGATATTGAGTGGCCAAATGACTGATGGCATCACAGCATTAAAAACGGCCCTGCCCAGCACCGCCTGGACGCAGGATGCGGATATCATCGCCCCGCACCTTGTCGAATGGCGAGATAAATATCAGGGCGAAACACCGCTTATGCTCACCCCGCGCTCGACCGCCGAAGTGGCGCAGGCCGTGAAAATTTGCGCGGCGCATGGCCTAAAGATTGTCCCCCAAGGCGGCAATACAGGCTTGGTGGGCGGGCAAACCCCGCAAGGTGAAGTGCTTTTATCCCTTAAAAAAATGACCACCATTCGCGATGTGGACGCGACCAATAACGCCATGATTGTCGAAGCGGGCGCGACTCTGCAATCCGTTCATGACGCGGCGGATAAAGTCGGCCGCAAATTTCCGCTCTTTCTAGCTTCCCAAGGCTCATGCACCATTGGCGGGAACCTCTCGACCAATGCGGGCGGCAATCATGTACTAAAATATGGCACGACTAAAGACCTCGTTTTTGGCGTTGAGGCCGTCTTAGCCAGCGGCGAAATCTATAACGGGCTGACCAGTCTTCGCAAAGACAATACGGGTTATGATCTCTCTCGCCTCTTCCTTGGGGCGGAAGGTACGCTCGGCATTATTACGGCGGCGAGCCTAAAACTCTTTCCCAAAGCCGGATACACCCAGCGGGTTATCACCGCCGCCGAAAATCCCAGCAAGGCGCTCGCCCTGCTCGAGCATTGCCGGGCGGGCGGAAGGCTAGGCATGTTTGAAGTCATGCCGCATATCGGTTTTAACGCTGTGGTCAGTAATATGCCAGGGCAGCGTGATCCCTTCGATACCCCTCACCCATGGTATGTCGTCATTGATTGGGATGTGGAGACAGAGGCCGAAGGCGCGGCTTTAGCGGAAACGCTCTTAGGCACGGCATTCGAAAAAGACCTCATCCTGAATGCCGTCATTGCGCAAAACGAAACACAAGCCGCGCAAATCCTCTCCATCCGCGAAAATATGTCGGCGGGACAAAAGTTTCTTGGCGGGTCTATCAAATTTGACATCACGGTGCCGCTGAACCGCATTCCTGATTTTTTCAAAAAGGCAGATGCTGCGATGAACACCCAAATCCCCGGCTGCCGCCCTGTCGGCTTTGGCCATTTTGGCGATGGCAATATTCATTACAATATCGCGCAGCCAATCGACATGAAAAAACAAGATTTCCTTGATCAGTGGCAAGCGGTCTCAGAAACTGTCTTTGATCTTGTGGGTGAATTTGGCGGATCCATTTCCGCCGAACACGGCATCGGCATCATGAAAAAAGCCGACCTCGCACGGCGCGCCGACCCCGTGAAACTCGCTATGTTAAAATCTATAAAACAAGCGCTAGACCCCCACAATATGATGAATCCTCGCGTTATGATTTAAGTCATCCTCTGAGTCGATTTTCCCAAAAATTGGGCGTTATACAATTGTAAATTGCCCAAAACTCCCTATGTATATTGGACACAAAATGGGGAGACGATATATGTCTAGTTTCGAAGCTCAAATTGAAAAGTCTCGAAAAGAGGTTGCCGAGGCGCAATCTAAAATCGCCGAATTATCTGGCAAAATTGAAACCGCGCGCACGAAAATGGCGCAGGGTACGGATATCACATTGGATATCGAAAGTGCTTCATTAGAAGACGTGCACGCACATTCAGATTTGATGAATGCCAACATAGCTGAGCTTATCCTCGGTCTTGATGATGTTACCGCTGGTTTCTCCAAGGACTTTGACTCTATGCGGTCAAAAACCGGTTGGGAAAAATTTGTCGGGATCTTCTCTAAGAAGCGCTCGGAGATGATGCGCCAAGAGCGTATCCGCGCCGCAACGATTGAAGATAAGCTGCAAGATTTAATCAGCAAGTCCAACACGATTGGCGCGATGTTGCAAGAGCAGCTCGACGAACTTGCCCGCCACAAGAACCAAGTTGAAACCAATCTGCAAAACACTTTGGCAGAGCGCGGGACTACGCTTGAGGAACTCACATTAATTCGTGACGAGATTAAGACCTTGGACCCGCAGGTTATCGAGCTGGAAGGAAAATTGGCTGTCGCAACGGACGCCAATGAGCGCTCTAAGCTTGAGTCTGAATTGGCAACAGTGAATGCCCGCTACAATGAGCTTGTTCAATTAGAGCAAGTCAAACTTGGCGGCTCGCAGACACTTGAGCGCTATGTTGAAAAAGGCAAAACTTGGCTGGATTCACTCCAGAACCAAATGGCTACACAAATGGTCCTGCTCAATAAGCTACAGACCGATACGAAACAGCGCGTTGTTCTTTATGATGCCTTGTCTAAATCTTTGAAGACAGCGCAACAGCAAGATGTTGCTCACCAAATCAATGAGATTGGTGTTGCCACAGATAAAGAAGCGCAGGTCGCAATGGCCGCCATTGGCGCCGCCACCAATAACCGCATGGCGGAAATGATGGAATCCCATGAGGACCATATCGTCTTTGCCCGCAAGGTCTTGGAAGAGAAAGTCAAAGCTGATGAGCGTTTTGCACGCCGTTTCGAAAAGATTATCGAAATGCACGACAAGAACGCATATGGCGAAGACTCGCTGGGTTAGGACAACTTAGGTGGACCTGACCTTCGACCACAAAGTCTTAGATAGCGCCAAAGCCACAAGGCGCTATTTTGCGAAATTTGAGCGTATTATTGTTCACCTCACCGAGGTTGTTGACCTTTCAAAATCTGAAAGGCTCATCACCTCGCCTGAGGCCAAGATGCTCAAAGAATATTTAGAGGCGCTGTCAAATACCTTCACGGCGCTCTCTTATAAGTTCCTCATGGCACACCGCGTGCGTGAACAGGCGGATTTGAACTTTAGCATTGATAAGACCGAAAGCGGCTTTCCGATTTTCCGGGAGCTGATGCAAATGGCCTCTGACGCTACGCAGGCCAAGAAGCATTTGAAATCATTGCCGAGCCAAGAACGCCTCAAGAAAGATATGATCAATCATATCCTGACCGAGCAATCCGCGCCGAGCCAGCTGCAATATGCGCTGAGCCAGCGCATTTATTATGAATATCTGTCAGAGAAGGATTTATTCCTCTCGCAAAACCACCCGCAAATTATCTGGGTCGGGAAAGATATGAAGGCGGGCCGGCGCAATTACCTTGTCCATTGGGCGAGCTATGACAGCCAGACTAACCTGCCCTCTATCTATTTGATGGAACTTGAGGACACGTCTCATCGCGCCCTGCCCCATGATGAGCGCCGCTGGCCGCGGGTGCAAAGCCACCTTATGGCGCAGGCAGTGTCCAGCCTGAAACTCCTGACCATCGCCAAGGGCTTTGATCAGGATTTTAACCACCTGCATCCAAAACTTTTACGCCGTTTCCACCTTGGCCCCATGCATAGCCATGCCTTTACCGAGCAGCGCGGTCCATTGCGGGACGTTCTCGCGCAGGCCGACGGTGAACCCGGACTTGATTGGGCATTGGCTTGGACAGTGGAAAGCCTTGTGGCCGAAAAAACCACCAAAGAGAAAGTCGGAATCTTTAAACAGGCCGAGCGGCAGATTTATGCGCTGAATAAAATGGACTTTAAAATGGCCGATAGCGGCGCGACCGATATTCGCCGCTCGCTCATCCTGCCCCACCGCGCTTACCAAGTTTTAGAAGAAAAAAATAAATCCGATTTTGACGGCGTTCGCAAATATGTCGTCGGC
>JAHDCL010000038.1 GCA_020629875.1 Hellea sp. | reverse complement strand
TCATGTCACAATACGATTTCGTTACCAATGAATATCAGCCGCGATCCGGCAATCGCCTGACGCGTTGGCTGGGGGCCAGCGTTTTAAACCTCATGGGCTGGAAAATCACTGGCTCCTTCCCCGAAGAACCCAAAGTCGTCTTTATTGGCCTACCTCATACCTCCAATTGGGATTTGATATTGGCTTTAGCGGCCATGCAAGCTGCGGGGCTACGCTGCTCCTGGATGATGAAAAAGGAAGCCTTCTTCTGGCCTTTGGGCGGATTATTCAAAAAAATGGGCGGCGTCCCCATTGATCGCAAGGCGCGCAATGACGTCACCGCCCAAATGGCCGATTGGTTCAACGCTAATGAAAAAGCCTATTTGGGGCTGACGCCCGAAGGAACGCGCTCCAAAGTTGAAACCCTCAAAAAAGGTTATCTACGCATTGCCTATGCGGCCAAAGTTCCCGTGTTTCTCATCGCTGTGGATGGTAAAAACAAGGCCGTTGTATTGGACCGCGTTTGGCCATTGACAGATGACATCGAACGGGACAATTCAGACATCAAAGCCTATTACGACCAGACCTATGTGGGCATAAGACCAGAGAAGAGCTAACACCCTGTCATATCTCAGCCCCCATATGTCACCCGAAATTCCGACTATGGGCAACGCGATAACCCGCTGGATTGGCCGAACGGTATTACTCCTGATGGGGTGGAAGATTGTTGGTCAGCTACCCAACACACCTAAAGGCATGATTATTGGCGTGCCCCATACCTCAAATTGGGACTTCTTTCTGGCGATGGGCTTTATGCTGGCCGTGGGTATCCGGTTTAACTGGCTAATGAAAAAAGAAGCTTTCTTCTTCCCCTTTGGCGGCCTGCTCCGCTTTATGAACGGCGTGCCCGTAGACCGCTCAAAGAAATCTGACATTACGCAGCAAATGGTTGATTGGTATGGGCAGCATGACAAGGCTTGGCTGACCATTGCCCCAGAAGGCACCCGTAAAAATGTGGCGCATTTCAAAAAGGGCTATCTACGCATTGCAAATGCGGTTGATGTTCAAATTACAATGACGGGATTGCACAAGCCTAGCCGAGAAATCCGGATAGACAATTCCTTTGTTCGAACCGGCGATGTCGATATTGATAACGCGAGAGTAAAGGCTTATGTCCAAGAAAACTTTATCGGCGTCAGGCAAAACAACACGTAACTCTCATGAAATATGACAACCCACATATGAGCGAGCATTCCCCGCGTATGGGCAATGCTTTTACACGGGCGTTAGGCTCCTTTGGCCTTAAATTAACGGGCTGGAAACTGGTCGGCAAAATGCCGGACGTTCCGAAATTTGTGATCATAGGCGTGCCGCATACCTCGAATTGGGATGCCATTTCGGCTTCGCTTGCCATGCTAGCCTCTGGCTTCAAATATACATTCCTCATTAAAAAAGAGTGGTTTTTCTGGCCGATGGGCCCGCTATTTCGCGCACTAGGCGGCTACCCCGTTGATCGCGGGAAAGGCAGCAATATTGTCGAACAGCTGGTCGAACTGTTTGAATCCGAAGAAAAAGTCTGCGTTGGCTTCCCACCCGAAGGCACACGCAGCCTCGTCCCTAGATATAAGACCGGTTATCTGCGCGCGGCATATGCGGCCAATGTCCCAGTATTCATTTGCGCCTTTGATGGCCCGAAAAAACACGTCGTGCTTGACCGACTCATGCCCCTTACTGGCGACATGAATGCAGATAACGCAGCGATCAAAAAATATGTAGATGATAATTGGGTCGGCGTTCATCCAGAGCGCCAATTCGCTGCGCTCGCGCCGTAGGTGAACTCCCCAACCCATACGCTGCTGGCGTTAGCCGTCCTATCAAAACGCGGCGAAAAAAAGCGCAATTGGACGGTGCTTTTGGGGTCAATCATTCCAGATGCCGCAATCTACCTATGGGCTCCCTATCAGTACTTTTTAAATGGCGTTTCCGGCGAGCAAATGTGGCGAGAGCTCTACTTCGCCCCGCCCATGCAAAACCTCATCGCCTATTTCAACTCCATACCGGTTTACGGCGCCCTCGCCCTATTAGGTTATTTCATGCGCGCTAAAGGCTGGGGCAAGCTATTGCTATTTTTTGCCCTCGCTGCCCTCATCCATATGGCCACAGACCTTCCCGTCCATAATCACGATGCCTATCGGCACTTCTGGCCGTTCTCCGACTGGCGGTTCATCTCTCCCTTGTCCTATTATGAAACCCAACATCACGCAGGATGGGTGAGCACGATTGAGGCGCTGATAGCCTTGATTTCAATTATTGTTCTCTGGCGACGTTTTCCAAAATTATGGGTCAAATTAACATTAGCGATATTGGTCGTTTTTTATCTCTCATTACCCATAATCACGCGCCTTGCGGGGGTCAGTATAGACAGTTAAGCCGTGCTGCGATTTCACTGCTTTGTTACAGGCGGGTAACTTGACGACGAGCCGCTGAAACGGGATATATTACAAAGAATAATACAGGAAACCGCAACCTTGCTAAACCGTTCACTTAAATCAATTTTTGCCATTACCTTGGCCATGATTGTCACACTCATGCAGGCCATGCCGGCATTCGCGCAATCGCTCCTACGAGATACTGAAATCGAAGAGACGATGCGCGACTATACAACGCCTATTCTGCGGGCGGCAGGCTTAAGCCCCTCCAGTGTCGATATTTATCTCGTCAACGACCCCAGCTTGAACGCCTTCGTCACGCGCGGTCAGAATATATTTCTGCATAGCGGCATTATCCTGCAATCCGATACACCTAATCAACTCAAAGGCGTCATCGCTCACGAGGCGGGACACATTGCAGGCGGCCACTTGGTTCGCCGGGACTATGGCAACCGCTCAGCATATGGAGCCATGTTAATTGCCGCAGGTATTGGCCTTGCCGCCATATTAGCTGGTGAAGGTGAAGCCGGCGCACTTGTTCTTGGCGGGTCCCAGCAATTCGGCGCCATTGAGGCTCTCGCTTATTCTCGCGTGAATGAGTCGGCTGCAGATCAATATGCCGCGCAATATATGGAGGCCACAGGACAATCCGGTCAGGGCCTCATTGATTTCTTTGACCGCTTTCGCGCGCAAGAAGTGCTATCCAATGCGCGTCGTTATCCTTATTTCCGGGGTCACCCCCTCTCCTCTGACCGTATTGATGCCCTGCGCGAACGCGTCGAAGAAAGCGCCTATACCGAAGCAAAGGACTCTGATGACCATCAGCATCGCCTGGACATGGCCAAAGCAAAATTACGCGGTTTTCTAGAAGGCCCCCAAGTCGTCTTTTCCAAATATCCGCCCGAGGACCAGTCCAAAGCCGCGCGATATGCCCGTGCCGTTGCCCATTTTAAAGCCGCCGACCTTCGGAACGCCATCCGCGAAGTTGACAGCCTTATCCTCGAAGAACCTAAAAATGCATATTTTTACGAGTTGAAAGCTCAGATCCTCTATGAGAGCGGACAGCGCGAAAAAGCAATCGAACCTGCCCGCAAAGCCTTAGAATTAAAGCCTGACGCGCCTCTCTTAGAAATTGCTCTTGCGCAATCACTTCTGGAAACATCTGATCGTTCCAGCGTCGAAGAAGCGATTGATCTATTGAAATCTGCGCTCACTGTTGAGACGGGAAATAGCTATGCTTGGTACACGCTCTCCCGCGCCTATGGCGAGCTGGGTCAGGAAGCCCTCGCAAAATATGCGGTTGCGGAGCAAGCCTATGCGATTGGCGACTTGCAGCGCGCACGCTCTTTCGCTCAACGCGCCCAAGAAGACTTACCACGCGGAAATCCGCAATGGCGGCGTGCATCTGACATTATTGTTGTCTCAGATGCTCAGCTTACCAAAAGCCGTGGGCGCCGTAGCGGCCCCAAGCCACTGACCTTTAATGTAAGTACGAAATAACTCACGAAACCTTTACTACTTCCCTCTAGTCTTCACTGAGCAATATGGCTTAGACACGGCTAGAATATCGGAGATTCTCATGAAAACATTCACTGCCACCGCAATGGCTCTCGCCCTCGTCGCAATATCAGGGTGCGCGCAAGCGGAGTCAAAAGGCCGCGATATGAAACGTGCTGATGTTGAAAATATCATAAAAGAATACCTCATGGAGAACCCAGAAATCCTCCGTGAGGCATTGATTGAACTCGATAAAAAAGAAGACCGCGCCGCGCTTGCCGCTGTGTCTGACGCGCTGTTCAAAGATCCGCGTGATGTGTCTATTGGCCCGAAAGACGCCAAAGTCACTGTGGTCGAATTTTTCGATTATAATTGCGGGTTCTGTAAAACCTCTTCAAATTGGGTGAAGGGCGTGATGGAGAAGTATCCGGATGACGTACGCGTCGTCTTCAAAGAACTTCCTATCTTAGACGGACGCACGAAAACATCGCGCAATGCGGCCAAAGCCGCCCTCGCAGCAGGACGCCAAGGTAAATATTCAACGATACACTTCTCGCTTATGAATGAGCGCAGCTTAACCAAAGAGCGTGTGCTCGCCATTGCGGAAAAGGCCGGGTTGGATATGGATAAGCTGAAAAAAGACATGGAAGATCCAGAGATGGATCGCCAACTTGAAGATGGCTTGCTTCTCGCGAACCGTATCCCCTCATTAACGGGAACACCATTCTTTGTCATCAATGATGACTTCATTGCAGGCGCAGATACGCGTAAGCTTGATGAAATGCTAAATGCCGCTCTGAAAGATAGCTAATCAGCTTCCTAGCCGCCTAAAAGGCTTTTAAATTGACCACTCGGCTTGCCAGAGCTACATGCCGAGCATGACGAAAATTTCTCTTGGAAAATCTTCCCTTAGCGTGGGGCCCATTGGCTATGGCTGTTGGCGCTTCGCCCAAAGCACCGCGAAGGAAGCAGATCTTAAAATTCGTACCGCACTCGATTGCGGCATGACACTCATCGACACCGCAGATATTTACGGCCTTGGCGAACCAACAGGGTTCGGGGGTGCAGAAACAGTGTTAGGAGACGTCCTTAAAACTTCCCCGAACCTACGGGGTCAAATGGTTCTCGCGACCAAGGGCGGTATTGATGCCGTTCGTCCATATGATAGCAGCTATGATTACCTTATGACTGCAATAGATAACTCCCTGATGCGGCTAAGGACTGATCATGTGGACATCTATCAAATCCACCGCCCAGACCTTACTACCGCCATGGCCGAAACTGCTCGCGCTCTCAATGACATGGTGAAAATGGGCAAAGCAAAACATATTGGTGTGTCTAATTTTACGGTTGCGCAAACCCGTGCGCTGCAAGCCCATTTAGACACGCAGATTATCACGACGCAGCCCGAATTTTCTGCCCTGCACCAAGACCCTCTGACGGACGGTACATTAGACTGGTGTCAAGAAACGAGCGCGACAGCATTAGGATGGTCACCATTAGCCGGCGGCCGGATATTCTCTGAAAACAACGATGTAATCAAAACACTAGACCGCATAGCGAAGACCCATAATTCCACGCGAAGCAATATTGCTCTCGCTTTCACAATGAGTCACGGCGCCGATGTCATCCCCATCATCGGAACGCAAAAGACGGAGCGCATTATAGACTCCGCAAAAGCAGCGCACGTCCTTCTCACGGCTCGGGAATTCTATGATATTGTTGAGGCTTATCGCGGCACCCCTATGCCTTAGACTTTGCCCGAAAAGTCAGCAGCACTATGGCGCTCATCTAAGCCTTTTTCTTTATCCCATGGGCGATTGACGAGCTGACCGCGCTTAAAGGCGGGACGTTCAGCGAGCTGCCTTGCCCAGCGGCCCAAATGTTTATAGCTCTCAACATCCAAAAACTCTTTGGCGTCATAAAGAAGGCCGCGCGCCATCCCACCATACCACGGATAAATGGCGAAATCAGCAATGGTGAGCTCATTTCCTATGATAAACTCATTATCGGCTAGCTGCCTATCAAGCACATCCATTTCGCGCTTCACCTCCATCGCAAAGCGGTTGATGGCATATTCGATTTTGAAAGGCGCATAGGCATAAAAGTGCCCAAAGCCCCCGCCCAAATATGGCGCGCTGCCCATTTGCCACATCAGCCAAGACATTGTCTCCGCCCTCGCCGCGCCATCTTTAGGCAGGAAAGCATCAAATTTTTCGGCGAGGTAAAAGAGTATTGAACCACTTTCAAAAACCCGTTGAGGTTCCCCCTCAACAGAGTGGTCCATCAAGGCAGGTATCTTAGAATTCGGGTTCGCCGCCACAAAGCCGCTTCCGAACTGATCGCCATCCATGATGTTAATCAGCCACGCATCATACTCCGCGCCCGAATGCCCCCCCGCGAGGAGTTCTTCTAGCATAACTGTGACTTTGACACCATTAGGCGTGCCAAGCGAATAAAGCTGAAGCGGGTGGTCGCCAACGGGAAGCTCTTTTTGCTCCCGTGCGCCGGCGGTTGGGGCATTTATGCTGGCGAATTTATTTCCATCATCACCCTGATCCCATGTCCAGACTTTGGGCGGTATGTATTCTGAGAGCTTTTGTGACATTATATCCTCTTATGTTCTTGCCCTTTCATATCAGGATTTTTCCTCACAACCAGTCAGAGTTTTGTGAACACCCCATACGATTCTGTCACTTGACGACTCAAGTTCCACTTCGCTATAGGCGCGGTGGGCCACGTCTCCCCACTGAGACGCACTTTATAACTTCGTACAAAAACGCGGAGTAATGGAGACATATCATGGCAACAGCCACTAAGCCGACGGTGAAGCCCGTCGATCCCCGCTTTAGTGCGGGTCCCACAAAAAAACGTCCGGGATGGACACTAGATGCACTCAGCGACGCAGCCCTTGGACGTTCGCACCGCTCCGCATTGGGGAAAGCAAAATTAAAAGAGGTTATCGACTTAACGCGCGAGGTCCTCGAAGTACCCGCCGATTATCGTATCGCCATCGTTCCCGCGTCTGATACCGGCGCTGTTGAAATGGCGATGTGGTCTATGCTGGGCCCGCGCGGCGTTGATGTTGCCGCTTGGGAGAATTTTGGTAACGCTTGGATTACAGATGCCAAGAGCCAATTACCACTGAACGACCTACGCGTCCTAGAAGCGCCTTATGGGCAGCTTCCCCCGCTAAATGAATATACCGGTGATCGCGATCTTGTTTTCACATGGAATGGCACAACAGCGGGCGTACGCGTCCCTAATGCTGATTTCATTCCCGCTGACCGCGAAGGCATCACAATTTGCGATGCGACCTCTGCTGTTTACGCACAAGAAATCGAATGGTCTAAAGTCGATGTTCTCACCTATAGCTGGCAGAAGAATATGGGCGGTGAAGCCGGACACGGCATGCTTATTTTAAGCCCGCGCGCGGTTGAGCGGCTTGAAAGCTACACACCGCCTTGGCCATTGCCGAAAATTTTCCGTATGACCAGCAAAGGCAAGCTAAACGAAGCATTGTTTGAGGGCTCTACCATTAACACGCCATCTTTGCTTTGCGCTGAAGATCATCTTGATGCCCTCAAATGGGTGAAAGCACAGGGCGGATTACAGTTCATGCATGACCGCGCGGATACGAATGCCCAGGTCCTTTATGATTGGATTGAGCGCACGGATTGGATTGCTAACCTCGCGGAAAAAGAAGAAGAGCGCTCTAATACGGGTGTGTGTCTGAAAATCATTGATCCCCGCGTTGCTGCGCTTCCCAAAGACGAACAAGCGGCCTTTGCCAAATCCATCGTCAAATTACTCGGCGAAGAAAATGTCGCCCTAGATTTCGGCTCTTACAAAACAGCGCCCGCGGGCTTCCGCGTCTGGGCCTCGGGTTTGATTGAAAAAACAGACCTAGAAGCCCTCACCCCATGGCTTGACTGGGCCTTTGAAACTAAAATTGCGGAGCTAGAAAATGCCTAGAGTTCTCATCGCTGACAAAATGTCCCCTTCCGCAACGGAAGTCTTTAAAAATCGCGGCGTCGAAGTCGACGTCATCACGGGTCTTGAAAAAGACGAACTGATTAAAATCATCGGCGACTATGACGGCCTTGCTGTGCGCTCTTCTACGCGCCCCGACGCTGAAATCATCGCAGCCGCCAAAAATTTAAAGGTCATCGGCCGCGCAGGTATTGGCGTTGATAACATCGACATCAAAGCGTCGACAGATCGCGGGGTTGTTGTCATGAACACGCCATTTGGTAACGCCATCACAACCGCGGAACATGCGATTGCTATGCTCTTCTCTGCCGCCCGCCAAATTCCGGCGGCATCTGCACGCACACAGAATGGCGAATGGCCAAAGTCTGACTTTAAAGGCGTGGAGCTTTTCAACAAGACACTCGGCCTGATTGGCTGTGGTAATATCGGTACCCTCGTCGCCGAACGTGCCCTTGGTCTTAAGATGAAAGTTATCGCATTTGACCCCTATTTGACCGAAGAGCGCGCCGTAAAGCTCGGCGTAGAAAAAGTTGAACTGGACGAATTATTCCAGCGCGCCGACGCGATCACGCTGCACACCCCGCTCGTTGAGAGTACGAAAAACATCGTCAATCGCGAACGCCTTGGCATGACTAAAAAAGGCGTCATCATTGTCAATTGCGCCCGCGGCGGTCTTGTTGATGAGGAAGCCCTAAAAGACGCTCTTGAAGCCGGACATGTCCGCGCTGCCGCTCTTGACGTATTTGCGATCGAGCCTGCTAAGCAGCACCCTCTTTTTGGTACGCCAAACTTCATTGCTACGCCTCACCTGGGTGCCTCAACACTCGAGGCCCAAGAAAACGTCGCAGTACAAGTTGCCGAGCAAATGGCAGATTACCTGCTGACAGGAGCGGTCTCAAATGCCCTGAACACGCCAAGCATCTCTGCCGAAGAAGCCCCGCGTCTGCGTCCGTTCGTAGATCTAGCTGACAAGCTAGGCACCATGATGGGGCAGCTCTTACGCTCTCCTGTGAAAGGTATTGAGATTACCTATAAAGGCGCGGTAACGAACTTAAACACAAATCCTATGTCAGCTGCGGCTCTCTCAGGCCTTCTAAAAGTTGCGATGCCCGAAGTGAACATGGTCTCTGCCCCTGTTCTCGCTAAAGAGCGCGGTATCACGGTGACTGAGAGCTATGTTGATGAAGCTGAGCGCGCCGAGAGCCTTATTCGGATTACTGTCGAAACAGCAGAGCGGAAATTTGCTATTGTTGGCACGATTTATCGCGGCGAACCCCGCATTGTGCGTCTCTTTGGCGTGCCCATGGACGCCGCGTTCGATCCGCACATGATCTATGTGCGCAATGAAGACAAGCCCGGCTTTATCGGCGAGCTTGGCGGTATTTTGGGTGATGCCAAAGTCAATATCGCGACATTCTATCTGGGCCGCATGAAAGAGGGCCAAGAGGCTGTCTGCCTTGTCTCTGTTGACGGCGAAGTTCCGGATGGGGTCGTTGGTAAAATCAAAGCGATTGATCAAGTCAAAATCGTTGATGTTCTTAGCTTGTAGATAAGTCCGAATTACGATTCGCAATCTGATTTGAATCCCGCTAAGGACTGAAAAAGTCTGAGAACTAGATTCTTTAGGCGCGGCAGTATCTGTCGCGCCTTTATTATGAGGTAAGTACCGTGGCTAATGTTGTTGTTGTCGGCTCCCAATGGGGTGACGAGGGAAAAGGTAAAATCGTCGATTGGCTCAGCAGCCGCGCCGAGGTCGTTGTTCGCTTTCAGGGCGGCCACAATGCAGGTCACACGCTTGTCGTAGACGGTACAACCTACAAGCTGTCTCTTCTCCCCTCTGGCGTTGTGCGCGGCGGTAAGCTCTCTGTTATCGGTAACGGAGTGGTTCTGGACCCGTGGGCCTTCCTCTCCGAGGTCGAGCGCATCAAAGAGCAAGGCGTAAAGGTCAATCCTGACAACCTTCTAATTTCGGAGTCAGCGGCTCTGATCCTTCCAATTCATTCAGAATTGGATGGCATTCGCGAGAACCGCGAAGATGGCATAAAGATCGGCACAACCAAGCGCGGTATCGGCCCCGCTTATGAGGACAAAGTCGCCCGCCGCGCCATCCGCGTCTGTGACCTCGCGGATGAAGAGCACCTTCTCGCGCGATTGAAAAACCTTTTACATCACCATAATGCGCTACGGCGCGGCCTAGGGCATCCAGAGACAGATGCCGAGGAGCTCTATGCGAAGCTCCTTGAAATCGCGCCAAAAATCCTGCCCTTTATGGCACCTGTTTGGCACTCACTTGATGAAGCCTCTCGCGCTGACAAGAAAATCCTGTTTGAAGGCGCTCAAGGGGCCATGCTTGATATTGATCACGGCACATATCCCTTCGTAACCAGCTCCAATACTATTGCTGGTCAAGCCGCTGCCGGCTCGGGCATGGGCCCTGGGTCGCTTAATTATGTTCTTGGCATCACAAAAGCCTATACAACGCGCGTTGGCGAAGGCCCCTTCCCGACAGAGCTAACAGACGCCATCGGGCAGCGCCTGGGTGAACGTGGGCATGAATTTGGCACAGTCACTGGACGCCAAAGACGCTGCGGATGGTTTGATGCCGTCATGGTCAAGCAAGCCATCATCACTGGCGGGATTTCCGGTATCTCGCTAACAAAGCTAGACGTGCTAGACGGCATGGCAGAACTCAAAATCTGCGTCGGCTATAAGCTGGACGGCAAGATTATTAAACGCCTACCGGCAGGCGCAGCCAACCAAGCGGCCGTTGAACCCATTTATGAGAGCATGCCCGGATGGCAAGGCTCAACGCGCGGCGCGCGTTCTTGGGCAGACCTTCCCGCCGAAGCGGTCAAATATGTCCGCCGGGTCGAAGAGCTGATTAGTTGCCCCGTTTCAATGGTGTCGACTTCTCCTGAGCGAGAAGACGTCATCTTGATGCGCGATCCATTCAAAGCTTAGGGTGACAAACCCACCTTCCGAGCTCCCTATTCGTCCCGTCGTTCTTTATGCCATCGCAGCGACGCTGATTATTACATGGGGTCTCGCCTATCCGATGGTATCGGTTGCTGTGCGGGATGTTTCGCCGATTTGGCTGGTCGCTTCGCGAACCTCGATCGCGGCGGTTCTTCTCGTCATCTATGCAAAATTACGCGGAAGGAACTTCCCCTCCCTCTTGGATAGACGCTGGCTCTGGTTCGGCCTTATGGGAATGACGGGCATTGTTGTTCCATTTTTCCTCTTCGCACAGGCGCAAATCACGGTTGATAGCGGCATCTGCGCCATTATTGGCTCAGCCATGCCAATTTTCACAATTATCCTTGCGCATTTTTTCGCGAATGAAGCATTATCTTGGCGCAAATTCATAGGGTTTATGATCGGGTTTCTTGGCGTGATTATTTTATTTCTCCCGGACAATATGAGCCTCGAGCTCGTCTCCGATTGGAAGGCACAATTACTCGCCGTCTTTGCGGCCTTGCTTTATGCCATAACAACTATCCTAGCCAAGCGCGCCCCTGACACGCCGCCTTCCGTTGCCGCCGCAATGATGGTGCTCTGTTCAGCAATAGTGTCGAGCATAGTGGCCGTCGCCTCGGGCGTGCCAACAGAGCTTCCGCCTGCCATTGCGATTACGATGCTTGTTGGCCTTGGCGTTGGCTCCACAGCCTATGCCAATATTTTATATCTCTATGTGGTGCGCAAAACGGGCCCCAGTACATTAGCGCGTATAAACTACTTCCCTGCCATTGTTTCTGTGGCGGCAGGAGTTTGGTTTTTGAAAGAAGACTTCACCTGGAAGATCGTGATCGCCTTCGCTGTGATCGTCATCGGCATGATTATCAGCCGCTCAGGTAAAAAGAGCCTAGCTACCTAACCCCTTAAGCGCCGCGAAAGGGTTATTGCCCGTGGGCTCCGGCTCACCTTCTGGTTCTCCATCCGCCAGCCCATGATTGAGCGGGCCATTCCCCTCGCCTAGCCCCGGCGCGGTTTTGATGGCCTGAAAGACAAATTCCCGGGCGCTCATAACAGCTTCCTCAAGGGGGGCGCCCAGCGCCATACAGGCAGCGACAGCACTAGCCAGGGTACAGCCTGTTCCATGGGTGTGACGTGAGCGTATGCGCGGGCCAGACATGATATTTGCGCCCTCCTCAGACACCAATACATCCACCACAGATTTGCCGTCCAAATGCCCGCCCTTCATCAGGGCCGCATAAACATTCATTTTCAGCAGCGCATCACCCGCTTTGGTAAGGTCATCAACATCATCAATCTTCAGGCCCGTCAGGAGTTCAGCCTCAGGGACATTCGGCGTAACCAAATCCGCGAGCGGGAGAAGTTTCGTTTTCAATGTCTCGATAGCTTTCTCTTCGAGTAGATTATCGCCTGAGGTCGCGACCATTACAGGGTCGAGGATAATAAAGGCATCGCTTTCATCAATTTCCTTGGCGACGACCTCTATGATCTCGGCACTGCCCAGCATCCCGATTTTGATAACATCGGCGCCAATATCAGATAAGACACTGCGAATTTGCGCGCGGACAAGTTCAGCTGGCATAAGTTCGACCTGCTGAACCCCCATCGTGTTTTGCGCCGTCACAGCCGTGATAGCCGTGGCCGCATAAGAGCCAAAAGCCGCACAGGTTTTTATGTCAGCCTGAATGCCTGCTCCGCCAGAGGAATCAGAACCTGCGATTATGAGAACGCGGGGTGTTGTTGGGTTGGTCATTATATTCTTCGCTATTTTTTAAAGAAGGAGATGTTTTTTATTCGTAGAATGGACGTTATGCTTAAGTCTGGGAAATTCAAAAATTATAATCAAAATCATCGGAGTAAAAGCCGCTAAATCAATTGAAATCCTTTCATATGTCTCAAATGACATTTCGAAAAACTGTGGCAATAGTAATGCTGATATAACTAATATCGCGAGAAAGCTCATAAAGTAAAAAAGGATAATCAATCCTGCTTTCTTAGCGTCCCAGAGATATAGTTGATGCGCGCCTATGTGCCCTCCGGCAATCAACCAAAATAGCGCCCATCCGAATTTTCGCTTCTTTTTAGGCGCTCTAAAATATTCTCTTTCAGGCGCATCACTTTTATAATTGAGCCAAGGTTTAGAGTTCCTACCCATCCGCCATAGCCTCCCAAACCCGTAGAGCCTGCGCGGTTTCGCTGACATCATGCACGCGCAATATATCTGCGCCCTTGGCGGCTGACCATAGGGCGGCAGCGAGGCTTCCGCCTATGCGGTCATCGGCGGCGCTGCCATCTATGCGGCCAATAAAACTCTTCCGAGAGGCCCCCATCAGCAGCGGGCAGCCGAGTTCTTTAAAACTCTCAAGCTGATTAAATATGGCGAGGTTATCTTCTTGCCGTTTGCCAAAGCCAATACCGGGATCAAGGGTGATATTTTCCCGCTCTATCCCCGCGAATTCACAGGCGTCAACCCGTTTGGCCAGCCAGTCTCTTATCTCTTTGACCGCATGGCCATAATAGGGGTTCTCTTGCATATTCTCAGGTGATCCCTGCGCATGCATAAGGATAACCGGGCAAGAAAGCTCGGCGGCAACGGCTTCTGAGCGCGCATCAAAGGTCAGGCCCGAGACATCGTTCCAAATATCCGCGCCTGCGAGTATCGCGGCTTCCGCAACATCGGGCTTACGCGTATCAATGGAGATAACGGGCGCAACATCATAATCTTTTGTCGCCTCTCGCAGGGCCATAATGACGGGTACAGTGCGGCGAACTTCTTCTTTGATATGGACTTCCTCTGCACCGGGACGCGTGCTTTCCCCGCCAATGTCGATGATGTCTGCCCCTTGGTCTAACAAGCTCAACGCTTGTTTTACCGCGAGGTCATAGGAATCATAATGACCCCCGTCAGAAAAACTGTCGGGGGTCACATTTAGTATTCCCATTATTTTGGGACGATTGAAACTCACTTGGGGCGATTAGCCTTCAGGCTGTGCGCCGCCTAGCGGCTTCTTCTTTGTTGTCGGCACAGCGGAAACCGCGGGTTTCGACCCCTTGGCGCCATCGGGACGCTTAGGCTTGATGCCGTCCGAAAGCAGTACTGAAATTTCGTCGCCAGAGAGCGTTTCATATTCAAGCAAAGCTTCTGCAAGGGCGACCCAGTCTTTCTTTTTCTTCTTTAGGACTTTAACCGCAGTCTCATGCGCCTCCGTAACAAAGCGCTTGATTTCGCTTTCGATAAGCTTGGCTGTTTCCGGCGAAATAGCAGAGCCGCGGCCAATACCGGGATGGAAGCTTTGTGAGTCGGTATCCTTATAAGCAATCGGTCCTATCGCATCGGACAAGCCCCATTCGGTGACCATTGCTGTGGCAATACGCGTGACTTGCTCAATATCTGAACTCGCGCCTGAAGTCACTTTGTCATAACCAAAATGCAATTCTTCTGCTGCGCGGCCACCCATAGCCATCGCCATGCGCGCGACCATTTCTTCGCGAGATTGCGAAATCTGATCACGTTCGGGCATATATTGCACCATACCCAATGCGCGTCCACGCGGGATAATGGTCGCCTTATGAATTGGCAGGCTGCCTTTCATATTCAGACCGACAATCGCGTGGCCGGCTTCGTGATAGGCTGTCATTTCCTTTTCTTCATCGGTCATAGCCAATGTACGGCGTTCTGCGCCCATCATGACTTTATCGCGAGCATCTTCAAATTCACGCATGGTGATTTTTAACTTGTTACGACGCGCCGATAGAAGCGCAGCTTCATTCACCAAGTTCATGAGATCAGCACCCGAGAAACCAGGCGTTCCGCGCGCAATATATTTTACGTCGAGCTCCGCCGCAATCGGCTTGCCTTTCATATGCACTTCGAGGATTTTCTCGCGTCCTGAAATATCCGGATAAGGCACTTCGATTTGGCGGTCGAAACGGCCTGGTCGCAGGAGAGCTTTGTCGAGCACATCGGGACGGTTCGTGGCGGCGATGATAATAATACCCTCATCACCCTCAAAACCGTCCATCTCCACAAGAAGTTGGTTCAAGGTCTGCTCGCGCTCTTCATGGCCACCTGAGGTGCCCACGCCGCGGTGACGACCCACAGCATCAATCTCGTCAATAAAGATAATGCAAGGTGCATTCTTACGGGCATCGGCGAACATATCGCGCACACGCGAAGCACCCACACCGACAAACATTTCAACAAAGTCGGAACCGGAAATTGTGAAGAACGGCACGCCAGCCTCGCCCGCAACCGCCCGAGCCAAAAGCGTCTTACCTGTACCAGGAGGTCCTACAAGCAATGCACCTGTTGGAATGCGTGCGCCCAAACGTGTAAAGCGTGAGGGATCTTCTAGGAACTCAACAACTTCTTTGAGGTCTTCCTTTGCCGCTTCAACACCTGCAACGTTCTCAAATGTGACACGTTTTGTATTCTCAGTCAGCATTTTAGCGCGCGATTTACCAAAACTCATGGCGCCGCCGCGACCTCCGCCCTGCATCGAGCGAAAAATCAGGATTGAGACACCAACGATGAGTAGCAGGGGAAGAACATTGATAAGGACCGCAGCCAAAGTGCTTGTCTGCTTCACCTCCTCATAATCATAGGCGATGTTGTTCTGTTCAAAGAGCTCTTGCGTCTTTTCGCTTTCAAAACGCGGCGCATTCACCGTGAATTTTGAATTATCCGATGTGGTCCCTGTGATTTTGCCGCCATCGCTGTCAATCTGGGCTTCTGCAATGCCGCCACTCTTGGCCTTCTCAACCATCTCAGAGTAGGTAAGTTCAGTCGGTGCATTCGCTGATTTCATTGAGGTTGATGAGACTTGGAGCATCACCAAAAACATCGTGATGATCAGAGCCCATACGGCCAGATTTTTCATATTCACATTCATTGCACGTCACCTGAAAAATTTATCGGTCTAATTGTCTATAACACATAGTTACTCTGCCGCCAAAATAAAGGCGTCGGTATGGTGTATTTTACATACGCATGACAGTTTTGAGGCGTTTTACTTCAGTTTCCCGCCAAGCGCGGCCTCGAGCCGCATTTGCACAAGAGAAATCACCGTCCGCGACCCTGAATCGTGGTGGCCGAGGATGCGAATATCATTCTCATGTTTCGACACAGGTAGGGACGGACGCGCGGCAGGGGGAATCGCCTTTAGCACGTCCCGGTGTTTTGGCCTTAAAAGCTCTGCATCTTGATGCACAGACCCCATAAAGCTTCGGGTCTTAGGCCCTGTGACAGAGAACCGTCCATCCCAAATTTGTGGGTAAGGTTTCAGGCGCATGCCTAATTTGCCGCGTAAATCTTTCCGGGAATGATGGCTGTCTTCTCGGCCCTTTACGGCCACGGGATCGCGGCAAATAATAAAAACGTCTTTATGCCGAGCCACCAAGGCCCCGCCCAATGTCGCCGATTTAAAACCCGGCGCTCGCATGCTTAACAGCAGCTTTTTTATTTTAGCGCGGTCGATTACGCCGCCCTGCCCGCCGCCCGCTTTCAAGGCGTGAAACAGAAGCTCAGGATATGGGACCGCTGAAAACGTAATTATGCCGTGGATGTCAATCTGTCCAATTTGCGTGAATTGCTCTCGCAGCAAAGCACCCTCTTCTTGCATATAGCCGCGCATGAGTTTTCCGGTGCTGAGTAAATCATCACGTAAGCCAGACCTCGACGACAGATAGTCTCGGGCTCGAATGCGCGCATAATCTCGGTTTTGATTTGACGGATCTTCGGCCCAAATAAGTCCCTGCTCTTGATTATAATCTCTCAGCCTTTGGCGCGAGACATCCAAAAGAGGCCGCACAATATTCACCATGGCTAGTTCCGGCCACACAGGACCATAACTCAACTCCGCCATACCCGCCGCGCCGCGCCAATCGGTTTTTCGCTCATAACGCATTAGAAGCGTTTCAGCTTGGTCGTCTTCACTGTGGGCCGTCAGAAGATATTTAATGTTATCCTTGCGGCACGCCGCGCCCATCAAACCATAGCGCGCACGCCTTGCCTTTTCCTGAAGCCCCGTTTTCGGTGAATTATGATCCCATTTCAATATTTTCGCATCATATCCACGGTTCGCGGCAAATGCTTTTGCGGACTCAGCTTCGGCGTTGGAGCCACCCCTTAAATCATGATCTACGATGTAAATGCATTGGGCTCGAGGATGTTCTTTCAGCGCGTGCACAAGCGCCGTGCTATCTCCGCCTCCGGAAAAGGCGATCGCGATTTTTTCCCCTTTGGGAATTAACGCGGAAAGCTTTTTATTTAGATGCGCAATTAGCATGACGGAATGGGGCTACGCCCTATCCACCGTGAATTTCAAGCAAATTCTAACAACCAGTTCGCGCGGCTTCGACTCGTGCTTTTTCTTTTGTACTGGCAGAGGCACTTGGGAATTGCGCTGGGAATGTCGCCAATGTCTGACAGGCTTCAGCCTTGTTCCCCAGCTTCCCCAGCGCCGCCGCGAGGCGCACCATAGCGTCCGGTGCCTTTACACCCTTAGGGTCCTTACGCATGGAGGTAATATAGGCATCCGCCGCATCGGCATAACCACCGCGCACGAAATAACTCTCGCCGAGCCAGAAATTCACCTCACCGGCGTCTGGGGCGTCTGGGTTAAATTGCAAATATTGTTTGAACGCGGTCTGGGCGCCTGAGAAGTCACCTTCCGCTAATTTCGTTTGTCCGACTTTCGAAAGCTGAGATACGTCATTATAGCTCTCCTGAACCCCAATGGTTTGCTCACGATAAACGGGCGCGCTTGGAACTTGAGACAATGTTCCGCTCTCCGGCATTACCGGTTGGGACGAATAAGTCTGCGTATCCATAAGGGGCGCTGGGTTAGATTGAATGACCGTCCCTGCGCCGCCGCCATAAGTACGAGAAGCATAGGGATCACTTTGCACAGGCGCGGCGCGCTGCTCGCTCGCGACCAAATCAACGGCGTCTAAGTGGATTTTCATACGATTGATAAGGTCCTGATTAATCGCCGTATCGCCAGCCATCGCTTGGACTTGTTGCAACAGGCTGTCGCGCTCAAAGCGCAGCTGTTCGACTTCGCCGCGTAAAGTGCGCATGGATGTTTCCAGAGCGTCCATTTTCTGCATCAATCGCTCTGCTGCGGGATCCCCTGTCAGCATGCGCGATTCAAGCGTGGACAAGCGCTGCGCAAGCTGGGCATCCACAGCCGCGAGTTCTTTCTTGCTCTGCGCCATTGCCGGCGCGGCAATCAGTGATGTTGAAAGTAAAAGAGCCGCAAATAAAGTGCGCATCGAGACATCCTCATAATAAATAAGCCGGGTCAGAGACTGACCCGACTATAAAGCTGAAATAAGGCAATTGTGATTAAAAGGCAGTTAATATCATTAAGGGATATTAACCTTGTTTTGGCCTAAACTAACCAATCGCCCCTGACGTTAGATTTGTGTGGCCATTACGGTTACGTGACCAACCAGCCTCATTAGAGCGGGCATCAATCGGACGTTCTTTACCGTAAGAGACGGTTGTCAAACGGGACGGGCTAACGCCTTGGCCGACGAGGAATGCCTTAACCGCATCAGCACGGCGGGCGCCTAAGGCGAGGTTATATTCTCTCGTCCCGCGCTCATCCGCATTACCCTCAACAATTGCGCTGACATTGGAATAGGTCTGCAGCCATTGTGCCTGGCGGGTCAAAGCTGCGCGCGCATCGCTGTTTAGCGAATAGCTATCATAGGCGAAGTAAACGCGGGGCTCACCACCGGCTTGATAGGCGAAGTCCTCGGCTGATCCTGGCACGGGAGCATTGGGATCAAATGTCGGAGCTTGGACGACAGGCGGCGCCTGCACTACGGGCGGAGGAGTCGGCGCAGCCTCTTCAAATACTGGGGGCGGAGCCTCGACGACCGGACGTTCTTGTACCGGCTCTACTTTAGGCTTTGTGGCGCAAGCTGTCAGCGCCAAGACAGTTAGCGATATCGCAATGGGTTTGATGTTCATAGTTCGTCCTTTTTTTACCCGGCTCTTTTATATACTCACTAATAAACCGCGTGAGTTCCGCGCAATCAAGGCAATACCGTGGCAATAGCTTTAATTTATTGCAATCTAGGCCACAAAAACCTCTGAACAGGTCTAATTGCCTGTTTTTACGGCAATAAAGGTGACCAAGCTGGGTCCGAGGCATTTCCGGGCGTTTCGACTTTGCGCAGGTTTTGACCGGTCAGGTCCACGGACCAAACTGAATTTGACCCGTTCCGGCCCTTGGTTTCGCGCGAGAAAATGATAACGCGCCCATTGGGTGACCAAGTTGGACTTTCATCCATATAGCTTTCGGTGAGCTGACGCTCGCCAGAACCGTCTGGGTTCATGACGCCGATTGTGAACTTGCCTTGATGACTTTTGACAAAGGCAATCTTATCCCCTCGCGGAGACCAGACAGGCGCTGAATAGCGGCCCTTGCCAAAACTAATACGCTTCTTGTTCGTCCCATTCGCATTCATCGTATAAAGCTGTGGAGACCCGCCGCGGTCAGAGTTGAAAACAAGCTGACGGCCGTCGGGGGAGAAGCTCCCTGAGACGTCAATTGCCGGATCATTTGTTAAGCGTGAGGTCGAGCGTGTTCGTAAATCCATAGCGTAAAGATCACTATTCCCCTTACTCATCATCGACATAATAAGTGTGTTTCCATCAGGAGAAAAACGCGGCGCAAAAGTCATACCGGGGAAATTGCCCAGCAGCTCCCGGCGGCCCGTCTCAATATCCAGCAAATAAACTTGCGGAACAACATTTTCATAGCTCATGAAAGTAATTTTCTGCGCAGAAGGAGAGAAGCGCGGCGTCACCACAAGATCAGAGCCTGCCAACAAGAATTGCGGCGCATGCCCATCCTGGTCCATAATCGCAAGGCGCTTTTTGCGGCCAACTTTTCCGCCCTTTTCATCGATAAAGACAATACGGCTATCAAAGTAACCCTCTTCACCTGTCAGGGCCTTATAGATGGCGTCTGAAGCTTTGTGCGCTGTGCGACGCCAATTATCTGGTGTTGTTGCAAAGCGAAGACCAGCCAGTTGATTACCCGCGAAAATATCCCAGAGACGAAATTCAACACGAATTTTTGTGGGGCTCTCTTTGACCACGCGGCCCGAAACCAGAGCTTCAGCTTTAATCACGCGCCAATCTGCGAAGGTAGGCTGATAATCAATATTGGTTTGTGTCTCGAGGAAACTGGCAGGATCAAGCGAGCGGAAAAGCCCTGAACGCTCAAGATCAGCTCTGATGACTTCGGAAATTTGCGCTCCAAGGTCTCGGGTTTGGCTATCCGTACCTAAAAAGCTCGGAACGGCAATGGGCGTCGGGTCGATATTACCCTTGGTAATATCAATTTCCAGCTGCGCATGAGCTGTCCCGATAGCTAACAAAGCTGCGCAACAGGCCGTCCACAAGGTGACAATAAAGCGTTTCAAAATCCACATCCTCACATCTACACTTCCGGTCGGAAGTTTAGGGTCATATCCTTCCATTGGCTATATTTTTCCGCAGGTAGGAAATCATAGGGCCCGCATTGCGAAACCGCTCTCACCGCGCGCTGCTCGGCCACATCCCAAAATGGATTGCCGGGATCATTGCGGCGTTGACGGGCGCTATCAATGATTTTCACATCCTGCACATAGCCATCAGGCAAAATTTTAACAGATAACCGCACAATCAATTTCTCGGGATTTTTTGCATCTGCCGGCATCCGCCAACATTTATACATCGCCGATTGCAGGGCATCCATTTCATTGACTGTCATCGCGGTGCCCTCACCTGAACCGGCCCGAGAATTTTCGGCAAACACATAGTTATTGCTCTCAGATTGCAGAACCCGTTGTTGGTTTTTTTCGGGAGCAGTTTCGCGCGAGCGGTCAATCATAGATGCTAGCTTATCCAAATCGAATGCGGGCGGCTCGGGCTCAGCCGGCTTGACCTCTTCGATGACTTTGTCGGGGATAGGCGGCGCAGTTTCATCCAGAATTTTGACTTCTGCCTCTTTTACAACGTCGACAGGCTCCGCCGTCTCCTTTGGCGCCTCGTTTACCTCTGCTTCTTCGGGCGCATTCTCCATAGGCGTCTCGAGCGTCATGGGCTCTGCCTCTGGCGGCGTAATTTTTTCTGGCTCAGGTGCTTTCACTGCCGCACGGATATTTGTCGTCTCGGTAACGGTTACCAGCTCAATGGGAATGATACGCGTCTCAGGCAGAGGCGGCACAGATCCCTTATAAACGAACATACCGCCAAATATAGCGGCGCCGTGCAAGGCAAAGGATATGGGAAGACCGAGCTTCATCTCTATTGATTAATCGGGTCCGTTACGAGGCCGATATTCGTAAAGCCCGCCGTATTGATACGCGCCATAACTTTCATCACTTCGCCGTAATCCGTATCGCGATCCCCGCGCAGATAGATACGCTCTTCATAACCATTGGCAGAAACAGCAATGAGGCGCGTCGCGAGGTCATCTAAGGAGATTTCTTCATCTTGGATAAATACGCCGCCCTCAAAATCGACTGTAATCGTAATAGGCTCTTCTTGCGCTGGTAAGGCTTTGGCATCGGTTTTAGGGAGCTCAATCGGAACGCCCACCGAGAGAAGCGGCGCGGCCACCATAAAGACGATAAGCAAAACCAACATCACATCGACAAGCGGCGTGACGTTAATTTCGGAATTTAGCGCACCACGGCGGCTGGCCCGGCGGCGGCCTCCTCGGCGGCTAACGCCGCTGGCTCCTGTGCTCATTCCCATAGCGGCTACCCGCCCTTGCTGATTTTACGGGATAGAATAGCCGACAGCTCATCAGCATACCCCTCCAAGCGGCCGGAATATTTATCCAAATCCGTGGAGTATTTATTATAGAAAATAACGGCCGGAATAGCGGCGATCAGGCCCAATGCCGTCGCGAACAAAGCTTCGGCAATACCTGGCGCCACGACAGTCAGGCTGGTATTTTGCGAGGCCGCAATCGCGCGGAAAGCATTCATAATCCCCCATACCGTACCAAACAGGCCAATAAAGACCGAAGCGGAGCCAACAGTAGCCAAGACGGACATTCCCCGCTCAGCTTTGGCCATTTCGCGGTTCACGACAAGGTTCATGACGCTATCAATACGCTGCTGAGAGGATACGCTTACGGCATCCGTCTTTGGCATCGTTTTGCTTTCTTCATATTCACGCATAGCCGCCGCGAAAACGCGGGCCATGGGATCGCGCGTATCGCCCGCCAAACCCGTTGAAAGCTCATCCAATGTTTTGCCTGACCAAAATGTATCTTCAAAAGCCGTTGCGCGGCGTTTGAGCAGAAACATCGTAATCGCCTTATCCACGGCAATGCCCCAAGACCATAATGAAGCCGCCACCAAAACCAGCATCACCGCTTTGACCACCCAATCGGCACGTGTGAAGAGCGACCAAAAGGAGAAATCCCCGCTATGAACGGGATCTAACGCCGTGGCCTGCATGATTAAATCGATCAAAAACATATAATTTTCCAAATTGTGATTCGCGTCTCAGGCGAAGCTATCCTGTATCTTTCTTAGATTTAAGGGTATTCAAGGCATAAGAGCTAATTAAGAGGCTGTAACATTCACAGAATAGAAACAAAGTCTTAACCATGTCCTTAAAGAAGAGCTTTTTACAGATATAGACACAGTATTTCACACATTCAGCCACAATTCAGACGCAGTTTGTGATAGAAATACACAAAATTGGAGATGATCATGACTCGTATAACTTGGCTTTTAAGCGCCGCCATCATGACAGGTCTGGCAGCCTGTACAACCGTACCGGAACCAGAGCCCGAACCCGTTATTGTGATACCGCCAGAACCTATTCAAACCTGCGCCCCTGTCTCTACTTTGCAGAAGGTCACAATCCCTGCTGAGACCAAGGTGCAATATTACTCAACGGGCATTGATAACGGCGAATATGAAGATATCGAATCCGCGCGCTTAAAGCGCACAATCGTCGTCAAGCCTGCGCAAATATTCTACGTGGATAGCGCGGGTAAGGAAGTTCTCGATATTTGCGAAAAAGGCTCAATCGAGATTGGCGAGACTGGCCCGGGCGTCGGCGAAGTTATCGAAGAATAAGCTTGGCTTAAAGCGGTCCCGTACCGCGCGGTACGGCCGTGCCAAATCGCTGCGAATAATAGCGTCCAATATCTCGGGCATTGTTGATAAAACGATGCCCGTTTTTGTGCATAATACCACATTTTTCAAATGCGGGACTGCCCTTGGATAAAACCAATGTCGGGCAATTTTGGTTTTTATCACCCAGCAGCGCCACGATATCCGCACGCGGCTTTGCAATAGGCTGGTAGATTACATCCACACTCTCCTTCAATGAGGGATAATAGCTCAATAGCCCCCACATCTCCGCGCATTCAGGACAATATTCCCGCCGCTCATTATCAAAAAAACCCGGCGCTAATAGGAAGAGTGTATCGCGTGTCATTAGAAATAAACCTGTAGGACTTTATCAAGGCGACGACGCACGAGCGCAGTTAATTTTTGCAGGCCGTAATGGTCTAGCACAGCACGGTAAATATCCTCGCGGCCCATAAATTCATCTTGGGTACGGATTTCAAGCACCAGCGCGGCCAGCTCACTCATGGGGATATCGGCAAAGCCGCGATTGCCGAGGTCCCGCACAATCACGCGCGGCTGGTCAGGCAAGCGCACAATCCAACCAACAGAGTCCTCAGGCCCGTCCACTTCGCTATCCTCTTCTTTTTCGAGAACAATCTCACCCGCCTTAACACCCGCTAGCAAAGCGCGCTCACAGAGCTTCCGTACAGGCGCGGCCAATTTCATAACCCCGCTCGCCTTGCCGTAAATTTGAAAAAGCGACAAAGCCTGCATCGGCCCTTCAGCGGCCAATATCTCAGTAAAGCCATGCATATATTGCGCTTGGGACGCGCGGCGTACATCAGCGGTTGGACGCGGCGTCCATGGGGTGAAGGGTGTGTGGGGGATTTGGGTCATAATTTGTGTAATATATACTTATAAAACAGCTTCAGAAACTACAGTAAAATGACGATAAGGAT
>JAHDCL010000037.1:17810-24226 GCA_020629875.1 Hellea sp. | reverse complement strand
AACGGAATGCAGATGATGCATCCGGCAATCACCGCCAAGACGCATTTTATTAGCCGAGAGCGCAGCTCCAGCAAATGTGACATGAGGGGCGCTTTGCTATCCTCTACTTCATCAGAACCGATGCGTTGCGTTTCGTTCATCAGTTCTTCCCCTTGGGGGATGACACATCAGTTGCATCGCGCAGATCGGCATCCAGCTCGCGCATTTCATTTTGGATGTCGTCGCCTACAAGATTCTCGATTTTGCCTAGATTTTTCAGCTCCTCGATTTCTTTGCGCATTTGCGCAATTTCGTCTTCTGCATCCATATCTTCGAAGGCATCTTTGAATTCCTGTCCCATGGCACGAATTTTTGCCATAAAACCTCCCATTGTCCGCATGAGTTTAGGCAGGTCTTTTGGCCCCACGACAATAATTGCCAAGAGCGCAAGAACAACAATTTCAGCAAATCCGAACTGCGGGATCATGAATAGCCTCTAAAGGCAGATAATATCAGTCTTTTTTATCCCTAGACAAAGTTTCTTTGTCACGGGGCGGCGTTACATCAAGTGCCTCTTCGGCGGCGTCTTTGACGTCTTCAGCGCCCTCTTTTAGACCCTTTTTAAACGATGTTATGCCTTTGCCAAAATCGCCCATAATACTAGAAATTTTACCGCGACCGCCAAATACAAGCACCGCAATCACGAGGATAATAGCAATCTGCCAAGGTCCAATAGCCATAGTCTTTTCCTTTGTTCACCCCTTATGTAGCGAGGATAACTGCGCGGCGCAACACAGTGTTATATCATAGAACAGCTTTTATCTTATCGCCTTAACTGCAATGCTATACACATGTGGCTCAGGGAATTGATCAAGCTCTAAGTGCAATGACGTCAAACCATTTTCTCGAAGAATTTCCAGATTTTTCGCTATGCCGATTGAGCTATAGGAAAACTTTTGTCCCTTCCAATCATCTAAGCGTTCATCACCAACGGCATCGCCAAAACTATGAATGAGCACGCCGTCAGGGTTCAATAGACCGCATATTTTTGACAAGACTTGCTCCTGCGAGCACAGTGGGAGGTGTAATAGGCTGTCCCATGCCAGGATAAAATCGAATCTTGTCTCTGTATCCCATGTTTCAATATCGGCCTGGATTAAATTGGATTGCGGGTGGTTCGATTGAGCTAAGCGGACCATTTCTTTCGATACGTCGATGCCAGTAACTTCAAGGCCTCGCACTTCCAGGCAACGCATAAGCCTACCCCCGCTCCCGCAGCCAATATCCAAAGCAGTTTGAGGTTTTTTTGTGTAACTCAGCGCCCTTTGAACTTGGGCTACACCATAATTCGAATCTTGATGGTACTCATTCCACCACCCGGCAATTTCATCATATTGCTCGCCGATAGTTTGAGACGACATAAACGCTCCTCAATGGTGACTTAAGCCCTGTCTCCATCATCTTCTTCCAAGAAGTCTTCGAAGAAATTCGGATCGTCCTCATCCTCCAGAGGATCTTCTTCATTCGTCAAAGCATCAGGCATCATGGGCTCTGGCATTTCAAAATCTTTCGGAAGGCGTGGATCGAGTAACCCCGCGGCTTTTAGATCATCACGCCCCGGAAGGTCAGAAATATCTTCCAAATTAAAATGGGCGAGGAATGCTTCGGTTGTTCCATATGTCACGGGACGACCCGGCGTTCGGCGGCGCCCCCGTAACCTGGCCCAACCCAACTCCATTAAAACATCAATTGTTCCCTTGGACACAGCAACCCCGCGAACATCTTCTATTTCGGCGCGCGTTACAGGCTGATGATAGGCGATAATGGCGAGCGTTTCGAGGGCGGCCTTTGAAAGCTTACGCGGGGCTTCTTTGATATCGACGAGATGCGGCTCTAGATCGATAGCTGTTTGGAAGCGCCAGCGATCCGCGACACGCACAAGGTTTACCCCTCGCCCGCTATAATCTCTTGCTAGGCGCGCCAATAAAGCGCCCACATCCGCGTCCTCCGGAAGGCGCTCGCGTAGTGTCTGAGTGTCAATCGGCTCGACGGCGGCAAAGAGCAAAGCTTCGAGCAAGCGCAAATCTGCCTCTATCGCCTCACCTTCCGGTGCGCTTTGCAATCTCGCCGTTAGGCTCACGACTGAGCTTTCAATCCCTTCGGCGGCTTTTTCTACGCGGTCTTCACTCATCACGTTTCCTTATCAACTTTACGGTCCGCGCCGCGAACAAAAATCGGGGTAAAGGCCCCTGATTGGCGCAACTCCATATGGCCTTCCTTGGTTAGCTCAAGGCTCGCAAGCAGAGAGCTAGCTTTGATAGAAGAGACAGGAATATCTTCTTCAAACTCATTTTTAGTCGGCAATAAGCTATCGAGGGACGTCCAGTCCTCACTGTCGCTAGCCAGCCCCATTATTGCGCGCTTCAGGCGTGTTCGCGCTCCTTCGAGGCTAAGCACCAAAGGTCGTGGTAATTTGTGATTTTTAATCAATGAGCGGGAGCGCGATGTGCCATAAGCTTCGAGAATATCAAAAATCTCTGCTCCCCAAAGAGGCGTGGTACGAGATCGTAACCCCTCGGGCATGCCGCGCTTGAAGACGGCCTGACCCTCTTGCGGGAGCCGGAAAAGACCACTCGCCGCGCGGCGCATGGCTTCCAAGCGCTGAAGGCGAAAGGCTAAATGGGCGGCTAACTCATCTGCCTCAGGGAGCTGTTCTTCTGGCCCATCTTTGGGAATGATAAGACGAGACTTAAGGTAAGCAAGCCATGACGCCATAACGAGATAATCGGCGGCAAGTTCTATTCTCAAGTCCTGAGCGGTTTTGATGAAGGCGATATATTGCTCAGCAAGTTCCAAAATTGAAATGCGTGCTAGATCGACTTTTTGTTTACGCGCAAGTTCCAATAATAAATGGAGCGGGCCTTCATAGCCATCAATATCCAGAACGAGGCTTTCGCCTTCTTCGGCCGCGTTATCCGCAGCCTCAAAATCTAGGTTTTCTTGGAAATCATCGCTCATCCGGCCAACCTCGGGGCTGTCGGTTTGAGATAAGGCACTTCAGACAGAAGCGCGTCAAATTCATGCTCGGCCGCAATGCGGTCAAAAGGCGTAACGTGATCCGCGCAATACTCCGCCACCACAGAGCGGCGTTTTGCGCGGCCTTCAAGGGCTTTTGCGCCCTTAGCAACCTCGACCATCGCTGGAAGCTTGCCCGAGCATTGCAGCGCGACATCACAGCCCGCCGCGAGAGCTCGCTCTGTTTTGCGGGTCAAGCCGCCCTTTAGCGCTTTCATGTCCAGATCATCTGTCATTACTAAACCATTAAAGCCTATCGCTGCGCGCACAAGCTCTGTCATTGACTTTTTAGACACTGTGACAGCGGAGCGGGAGTTACATTCATAGACGGCGTGAGCTGTCATCGCCATGGGCGCATCGGATAGAGCACGGAAAGGAATAAAGTCAGTTTTTTCAAGCGTCTTACGCGAGGCGCTAATACGCGGGAGCTCCTTGTGGCTATCGACAGTCGCGCGGCCATGTCCGGGAATATGCTTGATTACGGGCGCAACGCCTCCGCACATCATTCCCGCCATCGCCGCATGGGCGATATCGATAATTGGCTGGGGCTTAACCCCAAAGGCGCGATCAGAAATGATAGGGTCCGCAGATTTTTGGGGTAAATCGAGCACAGGTGCGCAATTGGCGGTAATCCCAACCGCTCTCAGGTCATCCGCGATCAAACGATAAGAGAGATAAGCCGCTCGCTTTCCCATCCAGTTTTCTTTGGCATAGAGGTGCTGAAATGCGGCGCCAGACGGGAACTTTCTCCAATGCGGGGCACGAAGACGCTGCACACGTCCACCTTCTTGATCGACGAATATCAGGCACTCTCGCCCCACAGCTTCTTTGATATCAGAGGTCAGGCGCGAGACTTGCTCTGGGCTCTCTATATTACGGGAGAAGAGGATGAATCCCCATGGATTAGCGTCTCGAAAAAAGACTCGCTCAGCGGCTGTCAGCTTTGGCCCAGAAAGCCCTAAGATAACAGCCAGTTCGCTCACTCTATTTCCGCGTAACGAAACACGCCTGCCCGCGCGCTTTAAAGGTATCGCAAAGCGCAGAAGCCGCAGATTTATCAGCTAGGCCAGCTACGCGAAGGCGATAATAGACCCCCTTCTCTGCGAGATCGGCATATTTGATATCCGCATACATTTGCGAGTTTATCACGTCGCCAAACTTGACCTCAGTCTTGTTCCAAATATCTTGAGCTGCCTGCGCGGTACGCACGGAGGCGACCTGGACAACATAATCACTACTGCCGGTCCGTATGGTAGAACCCGCAGGTGCCGAAGGCGCTGATTTGACGTAACCTGGTCCCGCGGCCTTTACACTTCCAGAAGGATTAGCAGCTTGAGGACGAGGCGCGACAGGCTTTGGCTTTGGCTTTGCTGGCGCTATTGCGGTCGGGGCAGGATCAACTTTGATATTTGCAGTTTTTGGCAACTCAATAGGCACCTCTGCGCCGGGCATGGTTGTGACGGTCTCATCCGGCGTCTTTCCATCCATGACCTCATAAACTGTTTTATCCTGATCGGGTGTCTCCACCCCGCCGGCGTCTTCGAGCTCGACCTTGAACGGTGTATTGTCAGCGGAAATTTTTGGCGGAGCATCACGGTCGCGAACGCCTGGCTGGTAAACTTTCAGAATTATCAGAGCCAGAGCCAGCAAAAAGCCAAAACCCAAAGCGAGCTTGATAATGCCGGATTTCGACGAGCTATCGCGCACATCAAATGGCGTGAGTTCTTCATCAGCATTTCCAGCAGCGGAAAATATGTCGTTATCAGTATTTGTCATGGTCGATCCTACAAATTAGCGCATAGCGTTGCCGCAAGCACCGATTCGCGCCCTTTTTATACAGCATTAAGGCCAAATTAGGTATGAAGGGTTAACGGATATTTACAAATAACCGGAAACCGAAAACAGTTTCTTATGCTCCGCAATCGCAAAGCTATCGGTCATTCCTGATATGTAATCACAAATAACCCGCGCCGTTTGTTGCGTCTTGGGCCCATCGCACATTGCTCGGTGCCCTGTTGGGAGGAGTGACGGATCATCAATGAAGAGATCAAAGAGCTCTCGCACAACTCGGCGGGCCTGCCCCATCATACGATTGACCTTGTAGTGACGGTACATGTTCTCAAAGAGAAACTTACGAAGAGGAGCTTCTTTTTCACGAAACTCTTCTGAAAACTCGCAAACAGCGTGATCTAACCGCCGAATATCATCCGCACTTTTTGGGTTAGCTTCGGACAGGCGCTTGCGCGTCTCGGCAAGAACATCCGCGACCATATAGCCGATCATATCGCGTACGGCTTCGTGGATCATACGATCCTCGGAAATATCTGGATAGCGGCGACGCACATCCGCAAAGGCCTCGCCCACCATTGGTACCTCACAAATATCCTTCACCGAGAACAGCCCGGCGCGCAAACCGTCATCAATATCATGGTTGTTATAGGCGATATCATCAGCAATGGCCGCAACCTGAGCCTCAGGCCCGGCGAATGTATCGAGCTCTAACCCTTCCCAATCCTGTAAATCTTTCAGGGCCCAAGGAAGTCCCGCTTTGTCGCCCTCGCTTTTAATCAAAGGACCATTATGCTTGGCGATGCCTTCCAGGGTTTCCCAAGTCAGGTTTAGCCCATCAAATTCAGCGTAGCGGCCCTCAAGGTGCTCCACGATGCGCAAGGTATTCGCGTTATGATCAAAACCGCCATAGGGTTCCATCCCAGCATGGAGCGCGTCCTCGCCCGAATGACCAAAAGGCGGGTGCCCCAAATCATGGGCGAGCGCGAGACATTCAGCCAAATCTTCATCTAAGCCTAAAACGCGCGCAATAGACCGCGCAATTTGAGACACTTCGAGGCTATGCGTTAGGCGCGTGCGGTAATAATCCCCCTCATGAGCAACGAAAACCTGTGTCTTACCTTTAAGGCGGCGAAAGGCGGAGGAGTGGATGATGCGGTCTTTGTCGCGCTGAAACGGACTGCGCTCTGAGCCGCTTGGCTGGGCGATACGTCGCCCGCGACATTTTACGGGGTCGGACGCATAAATAGCGCGTTCACGAATGGCAGGAAATTTGCCCATAGTATAACCTTCGGCATAGGCCTTTGAATAATCGATTCACCGCCCTATATAGACCTTATGACTGAAACCGCCACACAAGTTTCCCTTTCCGCCAATGCGGCCAAGCAGATCAAAGCCATCATGGCCAAGCAAGGCTTTGATAAATATCTGCGCGTGGCCGTCGAAGGCGGCGGCTGTTCAGGCTTTCAATATAAATTCGACTTCGCCGATGCACCCAATAGCGACGACCTTGTAATTGAACGCGACGGCGCAAAAGTCGTCATTGATGATATGAGCTTGGAGTTTTTGGAAGG
>JAHDCL010000037.1:0-17710 GCA_020629875.1 Hellea sp. | reverse complement strand
GTTGGATAAGTCTCGGTTTGAAAGAGGATTTCTCTCATGCGCGGGTCGCGAATTTCGTTATTGGTATCCACACTATCGAGGAAAACTGTAAATTCCGCCTGCCCGCTTTCCGAAACGGAGCCTTCCATCATGCGAAATGTATTCACTTCGCCGAGACTGCCATTCTTAATGGTTACATAGGTCAGGCCAGACTCATCTGACACCAATGACCACGGGCCTGTCTTCTCTGCTTCGCCTTTCGGGGCGCAAGCCGACATAAAAGCAAATGAGAGTGTAAGAAGAGATATAAATATAAGGCGCATATCGGCTTTATACACCTAAACCCTGTTTAAACCAAGCGGCTCTGTTCTAACGCGGCCTTCACAAATCCGGCAAAGAGCGGATGCGGTTCAAAAGGTCGGCTCTTTAACTCCGGGTGATATTGCACACCGATAAACCATGGATGGCCCGGAATTTCGACAATTTCTGGTAAGACGCCATCGGGGGAAAGGCCTGAGAAAAGCAAACCCGCCTCTTCGAGCTGATCCTTATAGTCAATGTTCACTTCATAGCGGTGACGGTGACGCTCTTCGATATCAAGGGTTCCATATTGCTCAGCCACGAGTGAGCCTTTGACTAATCGCGCAGGATAGGCCCCAAGGCGCATGGTCCCGCCTAAATCTGTGTCCGCAGTGCGTTCCACGCGCTCATTGCCCTTGGTCCACTCAGTCATCAGGCCGACAATATTTTCGCCGCCCTCTCCGAATTCAGAGGAGCTGGCTTTCTTGATACCCGCCATATTTCGGGCCGCTTCGACCACAGCCATTTGCATCCCGAAACAAATCCCAAAATAAGGAACCGATTTGGTGCGGGCAAAAGTAGCGGCCTTAATCTTGCCTTCGGCGCCGCGCTCGCCAAAGCCGCCCGGCACGAGAATTCCGTGAACGCCTTTTAGCACATCCGGATCATCTGATTTTTCAAATTCTTCGGCTTCAAGCCATTTGATTTTGACTTTCACCTGATTGGCAATGCCGCCATGGACGAGCGCCTCGGTGATCGACTTATAAGCATCCGGCAGTACGGTGTATTTTCCGACAACCGCAACGGTGACTTCACCGTCTGGATTATGAAGCGTTTCGGAGATTTTCTCCCAACGAGACAAATCCGCCTTGGGTGCATCATCAATTCCAAAATGCATCAGAACTTCTTTGTCGAAGCCTTCTGCATGATAGGCCAACGGCACATCATAGATAGAGCGTGCGTCCAGCCCCTGCACAACAGAGCTCTCTCTGACATTACAGAAGCGGGCGATTTTGGCGCGGTCACCCTTCTCGATTTCTCGGTCCGCACGGCAGAGCAAAATATCGGGCTGGATACCAATAGAACGCAGCTCCTTCACGCTATGCTGAGTCGGCTTCGTTTTGGTTTCCCCTGCCGCCGCGATGTAAGGCAAGAGGGTCACGTGAATGTAGCAGCTCTGATGAATGGGCAATTCTTGTCGTAGCTGTCGCAGCGCCTCAAAGAATGGTAGTCCTTCGATATCACCAACAGTTCCGCCAACTTCGCAGAGAACAAAGTCAACATCACCCGCGTCTGAGAGAACAAAGTCTTTAATCTCATTGGTCACATGCGGAATGACCTGCACCGTCGCGCCCAGATAGTCGCCGCGGCGTTCTTTGGTGATTATGTCAGAGTAAATACGGCCCGTTGTGATATTGTCGGCTTGGGCGGCGGACACGCCCGTAAAGCGCTCATAGTGACCCAAGTCGAGATCTGTTTCCGCGCCATCATCCGTCACATAGACTTCGCCATGCTGATATGGGCTCATCGTTCCGGGATCGACATTGAGATATGGGTCGAGCTTACGCAGACGGACTTTATAACCCCGTGCTTGCAGGAGCGCCCCCAAAGCTGCGGAGGCTAGGCCTTTACCTAGTGAGGATACCACCCCACCCGTGATAAAAATATATCTTGGCTTTTTATCCGCCACGAATTTGCCTGACATCTGGCCCGTCCAATAGTTGTCGCGAGCCGGTAAAAAAGACGCTTATTCGTCTGGTTTTGGCTCTTCTGCGACCTCTGGTGTCGCTTCGATAGTGGGAGTTTCCGCAGTCGAAGTTTCATCAGCTAACGGATTTGTCGTATCGGGTGAATCGACGGGTGCTGTCAATGGCGCAACAGCATTTGTATCATCAATAAGTGAAGTATTTTGGTTTTCCATGTTGAAAACAACTGAAAGGGCCAAGCAGTTGATGATGAATAAGGCCCCTAAAATCCAAGTCATGCGTGAGATGGAATTAGTCGCGCTGCGGCCAGACATAAGACCACCGCCGCCGCCGCCACCGATTCCTAATGCACCACCCTCAGAGCGTTGCACAAGAATAAGACCTGTTAGAATCAGGCTGATAATCAGTTGGATAATGAGCAATACGGTGGACATGTCGGTCTCTTATTCGATTTAAGGGCGCGGGTTACCCGAAAATAAGGCTTAGCGCTAGGGGTTATTTAAGGTCCGTTCAGCCATTTTCAAGTCCAGTCGCTAGTCTTTAACGGCAAACGCCATCAATGTTTCCAGCGGAACTCTTTCCAAGGCCACCTGATGTGTCGCTTCAGCGACGATGTTAGGTGCTTTGCCCGCCCGATGGGCCTCTTTCCAACGCTCAAGGCACAAGCACCATTTATCGCCAGCCTTAAGCCCTGGAAAGCTATATTGCGGCACAGGCGTTGAGAGGTCATTGCCGCAAGCCTTTGAAAAGGCGAGAAACTCATCGGTCATGACGGCGCAAACAATATGGCGCCCACGATCCTTAGGTCCAGTTTCGCAGCAACCATCTCGGAGCCATCCCGTTAATGGGTCAAATGAACAAGGCACAAGCGCCTCACCTAAGATATTGAGGCTATCCTTGAAACTCATGATAAATGCTGCCCGCCATCCACAGCTATCATCTGGCCCGTCACAGACTTCGCCATCAACAAGTAGCGCGCAGCATCCAGCAAGCTATCAGGGGGTGAACCTTCGCCCAGTAAGGTCGACTCCGCCTCTTGCGTAAAGTCATCTTCGGTTTGCGTATGGTTCTTAAGCGTTGGCCCGGGCCCGATGGCATTGACCCGTATTTCGGGCGCAAGGGATTGCGCGAGGGTTTTTGTGGCCCAATGAAGCGCCGCCTTAGACATGGCATAGGTAAAGAAGGTTGGGTCTGGGTTTAGGACCCGCTGATCGATCATGTTGATAATGCAGCCTGTCTGGCCTTTCGGGAGCTGCGCAGCGAGCTGTTGTGCCAGCATAACGGGCGCTCGCAAATTGATATCCATATGATGGTCATATGAGGCCCGCGTAAAGTTCTCGGCGCGATCATCCTCAAAGGTCGAAGCATTGTTGATAAGCGCCGTTATTGGCTCACCCAATACCTTTGAAGCCCGAGGCACTAAATTATCAAGTTCTTCTGGCACAAATAAGTTGCCCTGAAGAATTACCGCGCGTCCGCCCTCTTGCGAAATTTCGTGAGCCAGAGCTTCTGCCCCGGATCTGCTGCGATTATAGTGGATAACAACCGCCCAACCATCTCCGGCAAGGCCCTTGGCGAGATGTCGCCCAACGCGAGCTCCCGCTCCAGTGATGAGCACAGTGCGGCTCATGAACGCCTAACGCGGGCCCGCTCACCGCAAGACGGACGTCGCACCTCGACGCAAGATAATCCCGGAAGGCGAGGCTCAAGGCGTTCAAAGATCCATTTTGCTATCTGCTCCAAAGCGGGTTGGTCCAACCCTTCCACTTCGTTCAGGAGTGAGTGATCCAAAGGCTCAACGACTTCTTTGACAATCTGATCGATTTTCCAAAGGTCTCTTATCCAGCCTTTTTCTTCCTGCGCGTCGCCTTCAATGCGAACGGTGCCAGCAAAGCTATGTCCGTGGACTTTTTTGAACAGATCATTGGCATCGGCATGACCGAAATAATGCGCCGCTTCAAATTGGAAGTCTTTTTCGATTTCAAAAGTCAGGTTTGCCATATCAATGACAGTCTTTAGATGACGCGGCTAACAAGCGCCAGCATGTAAAGGATATATCCCACAAGGAAGATAACACCTGTGAACTTCCCAATGGGCTGACGGCGGAGCACGAAGATCAAGAGCGCAGCAGAAGACGCGAGCATTACCCAAACATCAAAGGTCAGAAGCTCAGGCTCGATCAAAACAGGGCCAGTCATCGCGGTCGCGCCCATAACCGCGAAAAGGTTGAACACATTTGAACCAAGCACGTTACCTATCGCGACCTCAGAATGGCCCCGATAAGACGCGACGACAACGGTCGCAATCTCCGGAAGTGAAGTACCAATCGCGACAATCGTCAGGCCAATAATAGTCTCAGAAATTCCCATCTGTCCGGCGATGAATACAGCGTTATCGACAATAAGTTTACCGCCGATAATCAGCCCCACAATGCCGACAATTACATAAAAGAACGACACCCACACATTCGTCGGCAGGCCATCTTCACCTTCTTCTATCTCAGTCATTTCGTCCAAGATTGGGTCGTGGATGCCGGCCTTTGAAAGACGGAACATCCACAGCAAGTAAATCACAATGCCCGCAAAGAGGATGCCCCCTTGCCACATAGCGAGTGGGTTGTTGATAAAAGCTAGGGCGATGAATAAGACAGTCGCAAATAGGCACACTAGCGTATTGCGGGCAACACCTGTCATATTGGTGGGAATAGCCATTATCAGCGCAGGAATACCCAGAGCTAGAAGAACATTGGCGATATTCGAACCTATTACGTTACCTGCGGCCAACTCCCCCGCGCCCTGCAACACGGCTTGTACACCCACAACCAATTCCGGCGCAGATGTACCAAATGCAACGATGGTTAATCCAACGATGAGTGCAGGCACGCCCCAATGCCGCGCCAGCGCCGCAGCACCGCGCACCATCCAGTCCCCTGCAATTATCAGGAAGACAATGCCAACAATAAGTAAAAGAGCCGGGACGAGCATGTCCGCTATGTCCTAGTCGAAGCGTTTGAATTCGAGGATATTTAAACCGCCAAAAATTACGGCGATTAGCCCGAAGCAGAAAAGAGCTGGGTCAACTGTAAAGCCAAGAATGGAAATACCTGCCTGTATGAGAGAAAACATGGCGTGTCCTAAATATAGATAATCAATTTTGGCGCTCTATAAACTGCTTCTTTAGAAAGGCCAACCCATCTTGACGCCCCTGCGCGAAATAAGCACATATGAAGCCTTCATATGCAGTAACCACGGAATACGGGGCTAACATGGCAAATATACTAGGCCTAGGCGGAGTTTTTTTCTTGTGTAAGGACCCGATTGCCTATCGCAAATGGTGGGCTGACCATATGGGAGCGGCTATTACGGATTGGGGAACGATGGAATATCTGCCAGATGGCAAGGGACGTACAATGTTCTCTCCATTTGATTCTGATTCGACCTACTTGGCTCCCTCCGAAGAGCGTTTCATGGTCAATCTTCGAGTCGATGATGTCAAAGGCATGATTCAAAGAGCCAGAAATGGCGGTGCAGAGATAGTTGGGGATGTTGAGGACACAGAATACGGTATTTTTGGCTGGTTTATTGACCCCGAAGGTATCAAGATAGAGTTATGGGAAGAACCAAAAGAATAAATAGGAGAAAACTATGTTCGGAATGATTCCATTCGTAAAGGCCGCGGGACGCGGACTTGGTGCAATGATAAAAGGCCGTAAGGGCAAAGAAACTTTAGAAAAAGAGGTCAAAGATTTGGGCCTGGACACATCTGGTGTTGAAATCGAAGTCGATGATGATGGCGGCGTGAGTGTTATCGGCGAAGCTGTCAGCCAAGAGATGAAAGAGAAAATCATCCTTGCCGTTGGCAATGTCGAAGGCGTCGGCGGCGTGGAAGACAAAGCTGGTTCCGTAGCGGGCGGGCGTGAGTCACAATTTCACACTGTGGTTAGCGGTGACACGCTTTCAGCTATTTCCAAAAAATATTACGGCACATGGCGTCTCTATCCTGAGATCTTCGAAGCCAATAAGCCTATGCTAAGCCACCCTGATAAAATCTATCCAGGCCAAGTGCTCCGCATTCCAGCGATTGAGACAGCCACAAGCTAAGGCGGAATGGCTTTTAACAATAAAGAGCAGGCTTTCGGGCCTGCTTTTTTGTTTCCCTAACTCCGATCTTTCTTTCGCGTACTCTTGCGCGCCCCTTTTTTAACTCCGCCTTTCCCCTTGGCCTTGAGCGCTGCAGCTCTTGCAAGTTTCTTTTTGTGAGGCTTCTTTGCCTTTTTCTTCGGCGCGTCGTTCATAAAGGGATCGTTGAAAGCGGGACCATCATCGCTAGTTTTCGTGCGCTCTTTGCGCTTGAAGGAGCCCTCGTCATAGGTTGATTTTTTAGGCGGCTTGTCTTTGAAAGACCGGGGTTTATCCGCCTTATCTTTATAGGGCTTACCTTTTGCCTTGCCCTTATCCCGCGTTTTATAAGTCGGGAGTTTGCTGTTAAAGTCTGGCTGCCCATTAAGACGCGTCGCTGTAATCGCTTTTTCGACTTTCATATCCGGGCCAATCGTTTCCATAAACCGGTCAACGCCAGAGGGTGCTAATTCGATAAATGTCTGTGTCTCGGTAATTTTAATCGCGCCGATTTCAGCCTTTTTAAGCCCACCTGATTTAACGAGCATAGGCAGCATCCATTTTGGCTCGGCCTTTTGCTTGCGGCCCAGATTAAGCGAGAACCATACGCCATCATTAAAGTCATTCCGCGCGGATGATTTGCGAGAGCCGCGATCATCTTGGCTCGGGTCATAAGCAGAATGGGTGAGCTCTTCTGGCGCAGATTGTCCTGAACGATATTGACGTATAAATGCCGTCGCGATGTGCTCCGGCGTATAAGCCTTTAGCAGACGCGTGACCATTGTGCGTTCTTCCTCGGACACTTCGCTTTCCAGCGTCATATCAGCTAATAAGCGCTCATTATCTCGCTCTATAATTTCGGCTGCGCTGGGCGGGCCTGACCATTCTGCTGTGATATTGGCATCGCGAAGAAGCCGCTCAGCATTGCGGCGGCGCTTAGGCGTTACGATAAGCGCAGAAACACCTTTGCGCCCTGCCCGTCCTGTTCTGCCTGAACGGTGCAGCAAGGCCTCACGGTTTTTGGGAACGTCAGCATGAATCACAAGTTCGAGATCGGGCAAATCAAGTCCGCGCGCAGCGACATCTGTCGCGATACAGACTTGCGCGCGGCCATCTCTCATGGCCTGCAGTGCATTACTGCGTTCTTTTTGTGAAAGCTCACCCGAGAGTGCAACAACCGAAAACCCGCGATTGTTAAAGCGCTGTGTCATACGGTTTACCGCAATTCGCGTATCCCCAAAGACAATGGCATTCTTAGCATTGTAAAAACGCAGCACATTAATAATCGCGTTTTCCTTATCAGAATTCCCGACAGTCATGGCGCGGTATTCAATATCCAAATGCTGCTTGGCTTCAGCCGCCGTATTTACGCGCACAGCATCTTTTTGATATTTACGCGTCATGCCCAAAATTGTTTTGGGGACTGTGGCTGAAAACATAAGCGTGCGGCGTTCTTCCGGGGCCGCGCCCAAAATTTGCTCCAGCTCTTCGCGGAAGCCCATTTTAAGCATCTCATCCGCTTCATCCAAGACAATGGCTTTAAGCTCGCTCATATCCAGCGAACCGCGTTTAATGTGATCACAGAGCCGCCCCGGTGTACCCACCACGATATGGGCGCCTTTGGCTAATGTGCGGCGCTCATCCCGCATATCCATGCCGCCAACACAGCTTGCTGTTTTTGCCCCCGCCTCACGGTAAAGCCAATCTAGCTCGCGTTTGACCTGAAGGGCCAATTCACGTGTGGGCGCGATTGCCAGCGCCAATGGCGCATCCGCGCGGTGAAAGGCAGCATTATCTTCAAGCAAGGTGGAAGCCATAGCCAGACCAAAGGCGACGGTCTTGCCGGACCCCGTCTGCGCAGAAACCAAGATATCTTGACCTAGAAGTTCAGGCTCAAGCACCGCGTCTTGCACGGGGGTCAGCGTCTTATAACCCTTTTTCGCCAAAGCGTCAGCGAGCGCAGGATGTGCGTGATTGAGATTAGACATGAGCTTACTTTCCGGCGCGCAGTAGGTTTGGCACCATTTCAGCCGCCCTCTATGGGCTTTCCGCCCGTCTGCATAGGGTAAAGTTCAGATTTCGTATTCAGCGGAAAGAATGAAAGACAGAGACGGGGCAGTCCTCAAGAGAGAGAGAGAGAAAGGACTGCCACCGCCCTGCTGCGCGTTCTGTGGGTCTTTGCCGAGAACAAGGCTCGCTATGACCGCTCTTCCCGGGTGGGGGGTTGGGAAGGCGTCACAGAGGGGACGCACGCAAGCCCCCTTATAGGGAATTTGCCTGAACCTTTGCTGAAACAGCTTGTTGGGAACTGTTTATCTAGGTTAGAAATTGGTAATGTTGAAAAGGTGCGATTGCGCGCAGCAGAGTTTCAACAACTCCCCCAGTGTCATAGTGGCGGAGCTAATTTGACCATTAGAAAATTTGAGCGACTTTAATGATCATATCCTGGATTACTCCGCGCGAGCTTCCGCATTAGTCCGGGCCAAACGAGGTTATCTCCCATACCCGGGACAAAGGCCGCCGCGCCCTGCTGATACACGCGGTGCCCCATATCTTCGGGCTCCTCGTGTAGAAGTTCTTCCCCGCCTACAGATTGCGCGAAAATTTGGGCTTTGCAGGCATTTTCCAAGAAATACATCCGCAGGAAGGCAACGCCGCATGTCTTGCCCACCGTCAGCGTGCCATGATTTCGGAGCATCAACAGACTTTTGGTTCCAAGATTCGCAACGATTCTTTCGCGCTCATCAAGCTCCAAGGCAATGCCCTCATAGTCATGATAGGCAAGATCATCATAAACTTGCATCGACATTTGCGTGTAGCGGCGTAGACCTTTTTTCTGGGCAGAGACTGCCATCCCATAGGGCGTATGCACATGAATAACGCAGCCGGCATCCTCGCGGGCCATATGTACAGCGGAGTGAATCGTGAAGCCCGCTGGATTGATGAAATATGGCGTGTCTTGGCATATTTTTCCATCCATATCGATTTTAACCAAGGCGGAGGCCGTCATTTCGTCAAACATGACGCCATAGGGGTTAATCAAAAAACGATGCTCGCCGTCCTCATCTGGTAACCGAGCCGAGATATGTGTGAATACCAAGTCGGTCCAACCATACGTCGCGCAAAGGCGATAGGTTGCCGCTAATTGCACCCGTAGCGCCCATTCGACATCGCTGACTTTCCCCTTCAGGCTAGGAACAGTTGTAGGACATGGAATGTTAAATCCTGCATCAACTTGCATCGCGGATGTATCGGGCTGGGCGTTCATGGCGGGTCTCTCCTATTTTATATGCAATTATGCGCATATGAACTCAACTGACAAGGGGTTGCATGTCGCTCTTCAAAGCTTATTCCAAACTCATGATTTCGAGTCGCAAATTTGGAACGCTGCCTGATGGTGAGATAGTCTATGCTTATGATTTCGCGACCGAGGCGGGATTCAAGGCAACGGTACTGAGTTATGGGGCGACCCTGCAATCTCTCATTTTTCCAGATGGGATAGATATTGTTTTAGGTTTTGATACGTTGGAAGACTATCTAGGGCCGCACCCTTATTTTGGAGCCATAATCGGCAGAGTCGCCAATCGGATTGGAGAGGCTGCATTTACAATCGAGGGAGAAAGGTTTCTTCTTCCGAAAAACGAAAGCAGCAATAATCTTCATTCGGGCCCCGACGGGTTTGATCGTATTAATTGGGTTGGGGACGTTCAAGACGACACGCTCATTCTCAGACATATGAGCCCCGAGGGCCATCAAGGCTTCCCCGGAGAGCTCCTAACAGAATTGCGGTTCACCTTTGAGAACTCAAAACTCGCTTTGCAGATTCAAGCAAAGGTAGATAGCCCCTGCCCGGTCAACATAACCTATCACCCATATTTCAACCTCACTGATGGCGGGAAGTCTCCCTGCTATGACCATCAACTCCAAATTCATTCCAATTTCCACACGCCTGCCGTTGGGGGCAATCTGCCAAATGGCGAGATTTTGGAAACTCCTGACGAAGCTTGCATGAACTTTAGCCAGCCTAAATATATAAAACCCAACGATGCGTTGGACACAAACTTCGTTATCAAACCGAACACTTTAGACTCGACCGCTATGGTGAAGATGGCTCAGCTCAGCTCCGACACCACAGGACACAAAGTCATTATTTGCTCTACCGCGCCCTGCCTGCAAGCCTATAGCGGATCTCATATCCCAGAAATATCGGCGAAACTCGGCCTAACTTATGGCGCTAATCATGGCGTGGCATTGGAACCGCAGAGCTTCCCCGACGCGGTTAATCAAAAGACCTTTCCAAGTAACACCCTAATGCCCGGAGAGCTTTACAGTCATAAGATAAATTACACATTTAGGTCCGGCGGAGCTCGGGCTTAAAACTAGCCAGGGCCGCTTTTTCCGCAGCGGATAAAAGCTTCTCCGGGATTATATAAGTGTGGATTGCAAAGACGATAGCCAGAGTTTTAGGCAATCGTCGAAAAGTCTGCCGCTCCACACGAATGAAACGCGGAGCCGATGGATCTATGGGCTTGGCAACCCCTTCGCCGCGCGGCTGATGCAATTCAGGGTCAGTATAAATGAGAAAGTTCGCCCGCCCCAATGGCTGCTCGACACGTATGGCGGACAGCATGCGCTCCACTGTTCTTGACACATTAGCGAACTCAGGCACTGGGCTATGTATACTATCAATCGAGCGTCCGATCTTTTGCCGCACATCCCAGCTTGATGGAAAACACATGAGTGCAGCGGTGAGTATATGGGACTCATCAGTTCTCTGAAGTATACAGAAGTCTTCTTGAACATGGCTGGCCGCTTCTATGAGTGGGTCCTCGCTGCCAATGACCGCAAACCCACCCTCCTCACAAATTATGTCTCGCAATTCGCAACACGCCTCTTTGGCTGGCGCCAACGCCTGAAACACGACATCACGACGCGTATTCATTAACTCATGTCGATATGTCATTTGCTGCTCATGCGTATCAGATCGAACTAACCAATCTTGAATCGCGATAGGCCTTACGCCCGGCAGTCGAGCGGTTTGGGGATCTAACCATGCTTTTATCGGCAAATGAGAATTCAGGATCATATTTTCAGATTGCCAGAACCAAGCGTCCCTGTCACTTATTCATGAAAAGGGAGAGAAAAATGAATAAACTTCTTTTAGCATGTAGCGTCCTGTTAGCCGTGAGCTGCACAGAGATAACAACACCTGAGAGGCAAGGCGAAGCCAAACCCATTGATCCGACTTTCGACGCTGCGCTCGCGGAAGAGCTTGGCGCTGATGATTATGGGATGCGGAGCTATGTTATGGTTATTCTTAAGACCGGTCCGAATGACAAAACTCTAACCGACGAAGCGGAGCGCGGCGAAATATTCAAAGGCCATTTCTCAAATATGAAAACGCTGGCAAAAAATAAGAAACTCGTTCTCGCCGGTCCTTTTGGCGACCCGGACGGCATTCGAAGGGGCCTCTATATCTTTAACGTTAAAACGGTGGAGGAAGCAAAAGAACTGGTTTTGACGGATCCAGCGGTAAAGGCTGGGATCTTTACGCCTGAATTCACGCCCTATTACGGCTCTGCTGCGCTGATGCAGGTTAATTCTTTACACCAGCGCATAGCAAAAACTAACCCGGGTTAGAGACAGCTCTCCGCGTCAACATAGTCAAGGCCAAGAGCTTCGCCCACCGCGGCATATGTCAGTTTGCCCTCACACACATTCAGGCCGTTTAGCAGGTGTGGATCAGCCTTGAGCGCCGCTTTCCATCCTAGACGCGCAATACGTTTTGCGTGGCTCAAAGTTGCAGCGTTGAGCGCATAGGTCGAGGTTCGCGCTACTGCGCCCGGCATATTGGCAACGCAGTAATGAACAACGCCGTCTACGATGTAAGTCGGATCATCATGTGTCGTCGCCTTTGACGTTTCAAAACATCCGCCTTGATCAATAGCAACGTCTACAAGAACAGAACCATCCATCATCGTGGATAGCATGTCACGTGTAACAAGTTTCGGAGCAGCTGCGCCGGGTATCAACACTGCGCCAACAACCATATCAGCCGTTTTGATGAGCTCAGCAAGCACGGCTGGCGTGGAACGCACAACTTTTGCGGACGAGCCAAAGTGATAATTCAAACGCTCCATAACTTCATTGTTTCGATCAAGAATGGTTACATCCGCTTGTAAGCCCACAGCCATTTGTGCCGCGTTAAAGCCCACGTCACCGCCGCCAATCACGACAACCTTGGCCGGTGCCACGCCTGGTACGCCGCCAAGAAGAACACCGCGTCCTCCGCCATTCTTCTGCAAAGCCGTAGCGCCAACCTGTATCGCGAGGCGACCCGCGACTTGGCTCATAGGGGTTAGAAGCGGCAGACCACCCGAGTCATCTGTCACAGTTTCATAGGCAATACATACCGACTTGGATTTTATAAGATCTTTCGTCTGCTCCGGATCGGGCGCGAGATGAAGGTATGTGTAAAGAATCTGGCCTTCGCGGAGCATCGCTCGCTCAACGGCTTGTGGTTCTTTGACCTTAATAACCATTTCCGCTCGTTCAAATACCTCTGCAGCGGTTGAAACAATTTCCGCCCCTGCCTCTATATAAGCGTCATCCGACGCACCAATACCGGCGCCAGCTTGTGTTTCCACAATCACGCTCTGTCCATCATGGACCAATTCGGCCACAGACTCAGGGGTCAACCCTACGCGGTATTCATGATTTTTTATTTCTTTAGGAACCCCAATGAGCATTATCTCTCTCCAGATTAAGTTGGCACCCACCTATCAAAATTTCTAAAATTAAGTTTACGAAAATTGCTGGAAATTCAAAGAAATATTGATAAATAACGCCTGATTTTCTCAATATTATGGAATATTTTCCGATGTTAGACACAATTGACTATAAAATACTCAGCTTGCTTCAAGAAAATTGCAGGCAATCCATAACGGAAGTTGGTGATAAGGTCGGCCTATCCCCTTCTGCCACCCACCGCCGCATTGGGATTTTAGAAAAAGAAGGTGTCATTGAACGCTACGCCGCCAGGCTCAATGGAAACAAACTCGGATACGCCATGACCTTCTTCGTGGAAGTCTCACTGGAGAGTCAGTCGGAAAATGTGCTGGCGGCATTTGAGAAAGCTGCTCTCGCACGTCCGGAAGTTCTGGAATGTTACCTGACCACGGGCTCAGCAGACTATCTCATCAAAGTCGCGGCGCCTAATACCGAAAGCTATGAGCAGCTATATAAACGTATCATTGCTGCTCTTCCGCATGTGAACAGGATACAGACCTCGCTGGTGATGAAAACCGTTAAACGCTGGACAGGATATCCGGCCAGACCGGTTTAGTTATTCTTCCCGGAAAGTATGGTTCATCGCATCGGTCGCAGGTTTCAAGATATAGCTCAAAACTGTACGGCTGTCCGTCTGCATGAAGCTCTCTGCTGGCATACCTGGCAATAATGTTAAATTCTCAGGTAAGCGGGCAAGCTCCTCAGGCGGGATTTCAACTTTGACAGAGTAATATGGCATGCCTGTAACCTGATCTATAATTCGGTCGGCGGAGGCTTGAATCACCAGACCGTTCATCTCAGGCGTCGTACGCATATTAAACGCAGACAGACGCACTGTTGTTTTCTGCCCCGGATACACTTGATCAATATCAGCAGGGTCTACCTGAGCCTCAATAATCAGACGATCATCAGCTGGGATAATTTGCATTATTTCCTGCCCGGGCGCTACAACACCCCCAATCGTCGTAACGGTCATATTATGCACCTTACCCGTAACAGGTGCGATTACATCTATCCGACGCAGCTGATCGGATGCCGACGTCAACTGCTCACGAAAATCACTCACTTCTGTCTCGACTTGGCGAAGCTCAGTGAGAACTTCAGCCTGACGCTCGCGGCGTAACTGCAAAATTTGTACATCCGTTTCGCTAATCGAATTGTATAGCCGTGCGATTTCTGATTGATGATTCGCGACATCTCCCTTTAACCGCAACTCTTCGCGTTCAAGCGTCAGGATGACAGGCTTGGCGAGCCATCCTTTTTCCACGAGAACTCGCTTCGCTTCCGCCTCCTCGCGAATTTTCATCGCTTGATTTTCTTTGGAGCTAATCAGCGATTCTAAACCACTAATCTGGTCTTTAAATTGGGCAATGCGTTGCTGCAGCTGATCTACCTGGCCAAATGCCGCCACTCGACGTGCAGTAAACAATTTTTCCTGACCGATCATCGCAGACGCCACAATCGGGTCGTCTTTTGACGCGATAAGATCATCAGGCCAGCTGATGGACGTTTGCCCATCTCGCTCCGCCTCAAGGCGAGCAACTCGCGCCATGGCTTCCCTCAGCCTCGTGTTCACCAAATCCTCATTTGCGCCGAGCATCGTGGGATCAAGTTGCATCACGACATCACCCTCTTTGACCGAATCTCCGTCTTGGACAAAAATTTCGCCAACAATACCGCCATCCAAGTGCTGCAATGTCTTTGGCTTTCCTTCGACAACAACAACGCCTGGTGCAATCACCGCGCCTTTGATCTTAGCAAGAGAGCCCCAAATAAGACCAATCCCTACAAGAAAGGCAATGGCAATAAATCCCATCATTAAGAAGCGGTCATAAGGCTCTTTCTCTGACTTCTGATTTGCCATTGCCGCAAGCATCTTCGGATCTAATTGCATGTTCATTACCTGCGTCCTGTCACAGCGGGCGCAGAGATAGAAAATCCACCACCGCTTGGTCCCTTGGGTGGGTTACCTTTGGGCGGCGTTCCCTTGGGCCCCGACCCATTTGGCGGCTTGGGTTTTTGCCCTTGCAGCTGTTTGAGCACGTCTTCTTTTGAGCCAAAAGCCTCTTGCTTGCCATCCCTCAACATCAAAAGCATGTCAACGGCCGCGATTGCGCTTGGCCGATGGGCCATAACCACAACGGTTTTACCGCGTTTACGTGCTTCTGCTATAGCTTTGGTCAAGGCCGCATCACCCTCAGCATCGAGACTAGCGTTAGGCTCATCAAGAACAATCAAGGCAGGCTCTCCGTATAGCGCGCGAGCAAGCGCGACACGCTGGGTTTGACCTCCGGATAACACAACACCGCCCTCGCCGATTTTTGAATCGTAACCTTCAGGCAGCCTCAAAATGAGATCATGAACGCCTGCCCACCGTGCAGCCTCGACAATAGACTCGTCCGTTGCCTCTGGATTAAACCGAGCAATATTTTCGCCAATGGTACCATCAAACAACTCAACATCTTGCGGTAAGTATCCGATATATTTACCTATTTCATCACGACTCCATTGATCAAAAGTCGCGCCATCTAACCGCACAGCGCCCTTTTGCGGCATCCAGATTCCAACCAATAATCTCGCCAAAGTCGACTTGCCAGCGGCGCTTGGACCGATAACACCCAGCCCCTGCCCAGGCTTTAAAGTAAAATTGAGACCCGCAAGAACCGCCGTTTGAGCGCCGGGAGGGCCCGCAATTACATTTTCAACTGCGAGCTGACCTGTTGGCGTAGGAAGCTGCGTATTATCCCCATCCTCAGGGACAATCTCATAAAATGCATTTAGCCGCGAATAGGCATCGCGCGCAGCGTTAAATCCACGCCACTGACCAATAATCATCTGTATCGGGGCTAAAGCCCGGCCCAGAATGATTGAACCAGCAATCATCGCACCAGGGGTAATGATCTGCTTTACAGCAAGATAACCGCCGAGACCCAGAATAGCAGATTGAATAAACATCCGGAACGCCTTGGAAAATGCAGTTGAACCACCAGAACGATCACTAGAGACTTGGCCTTCAGCGCTTCCGCGCGAGTTTAAATCTTCCCACCGGCGGCGCATATGGTCGCCCATGCCCATGGACTCAATCGTGTCTGCATTCCTGTGGGCCTGCTGAGCTAAGGCTTGCTCGGCACGGCGGAACTTTAAGCTTTCTACCAGCGGCTTACGGGTTCCCCATTCATTATAAAGGGCCGAAATTAGAATAACGATAGCGCCCAAAACGGCTAATATGCCTAGTTGCCAATGCAGAATGAAAATCGCACCGATATAAACAGGAACCCAAGGAAGGTCGAAAAAAGTCCCTGGTGCATTTCCGGATATGAACTGACGCATAGTACTTAAATCATTGAGCGGTTGATGGCGCGCGGCTCCGCGCCCCATGAGACCTTGTTTTAGCCAAATTCGAAAAGTGCGCTCACCTAAAACCTTCTCAAATTTATGAGCCACACGGACCAGTACCCGCGAACGACAAAAATCTAGAAACCCCATACAAATGTACAGCCAAGCCATAATCAGGGAGATCACTAGTAAAGTCTCAACGGAACGACTCGCTAAAACGCGGTCATAGACCTGCAACATGTAAAGCGGCCCTGTAAGCATAAGTAAATTAACAAAAAAACTGAAGATGCCGATGCCCCAAAAAGCTCTTTTGGCGGTCAGTAGAGCCTGACCGACCGTTGACCTTAATCCCGTTTTGTCGGCTGAATTTGCTGAATTTTTAGCCACAGTGCTTACCCAAATTGCCCCTAAATGATTCTATTCCCACACTATCGGGACAGAACGCTAAACTTACGTAAACGAAACAACCCTGAATTACCAGCGCTCAATCTCACCATGTCTAACTGAATTTTCATGTCATTCGCGTGATTTTAGTCACGATTCCATTAGACCTTACTTGCGGCTTTCGCTATGCCGTTCCAGAGCGGCCTATACTCTAGCTTGGTCGCGACAGAGTTGAGGGTAGGACATTTGGCTAATTCGATATTGAAACAGGTTTTGTGTCTCTCAACTTGCGCATTACCTCTTGTTATCGCTTCGCCTGCATCGGCGCAGTTCACGGAAAACCCTACAAACTCCAACCGCACATTGAGCCTGAAGGCAGATAGCCCCTTTCGCGACCCCGACATCATATATCTTGAAGCCGACGAGCTCATTAATGATGAAGCCGCGAACATTATTACAGCCATTGGAGAAGTGGAAGGCCGCTATCAAGACCGCACCCTCCGCGCAGATAAAGTCGTTTACACGCTAGATACTGGCGGCGTTATCGCCAGTGGAAATGTTGTCCTCATTGATGCTAATGGGTCAACACAATATGCAAATAAGCTTGAGCTGTCTAACGAACTTGAGGCCGGCACTGCAGCCGATTTCACTGCGAGGCAAGCAGATGGCGGCATTATGGCTGCGGCCTTCGCGACGCGAACCGAGGAAGGCGAAATCGAACTTTACAATGCCTATTACACGGCCTGTGAGCCTTGCATAGAAAACGGAAAAACCAAAAAGCCGTCTTGGAGAATTAAAGCGCGTAAGGTCCGCCAGGATAAAGAGACGCGTACAGTTCGTTATAATGATGCGGTATTTGAGTTTTTAGGCTTACCCCTCTTTTGGACACCATATTTAGCCCATCCCGACCCTAGCGCAGGAAGGGCAAGCGGCTTTCTAACGCCATTTGGAGGACTTTCGTCCAGTAAAGGCCTTAACGCCCGTATTCCTTATTACTGGGCCATTGACGATTACACCGAAGCGACATTCACGCCTCATATTTTTCAACGTGTAAATCCGGTCATGGAATACCAGTTTGCACGCAAATTTAACACCGGC
>JAHDCL010000125.1 GCA_020629875.1 Hellea sp. | reverse complement strand
TGGAAGCCATGAAAATGGAAATGACACTGGAGGCCCCGCGCGATGGTGTGGTGGCTGAGGTGAGCGCCGAGGTCGATGCTTTGGTGGCCGATGGCGAGATGTTACTCTCATTAGAGGAAGAAAAATAATTATTATTGTCTCCTTCTCCTTGGGGAGAAGGTGGCGCGAAGCGTCGGATGAGGGGACGCAAATGAGCAAAGCGAATGCGATACTTACGTTAAGTTTAATTCCCCTCACCCGCCCTTCGGGCACCCTCTCCCCAAGGAGAGGGAGAGTCTAGAGTTTTAAGGACCTAATTATGACCACAACATACCCCACACTCCAATTCGGGCATTCGGACGAAACGCAAATGATCCGTGAATCCGTCCACGGATTTGCCCAAGAACATATCGCGCCGATTGCCGCCGAGATTGACTCGAGCAATCAATTCCCGCGCCACCTCTGGCCGATGATGGGCGAGCTGGGCCTGCACGGCATTACTGTCCCCGAGGAAGATGGCGGCACGGGACTTGGCTATCTTGAGCATACCATTGCCATTGAAGAAGTCAGCCGCGCAAGTGCTTCTGTCGGCCTGTCCTATGGCGCGCATTCCAATCTTTGCATCAATCAACTTCGCCGATGGGCCACACCTGAGCAAAAAGCGAAATACCTCCCTAAACTCATGAGCGGTGAGCATGTTGGCTCCCTCGCCATGAGTGAACCCGGGGCTGGCTCTGATGTCGTTTCCATGAAGCTACGCGCAGATGCCGCCCAAGGCGGTTATTTGCTTAACGGGAATAAAATGTGGATCACCAATGCCCCCGAAGCGAATTGCCTGTTAGTCTATGCCAAGACCGACCCAAACGGCGGCTCCAAGGGTATCACGGCCTTTATCATCACCCCCGAAATGGAAGGCTTCTCCACGGCGCAAAAGCTCGACAAGCTCGGCATGCGCGGCTCTGATACGTGCGAGCTTGTCTTCGAAGATTGCTTTGTCAGCGATGAAAATGTCGTCGGCGAGATTGGTCAAGGCGCGGAAATCCTCATGAGTGGTTTGGATTATGAACGGGTTGTCCTGTCGGGGCTTTCCGTCGGCATTATGCAGGCCTGTCTCGATGTCGTCCTCCCCTATATTCATGAGCGCAAGCAATTTGGCAAATCCATTGGCGAGTTCCAATTGATGCAGGGTAAGCTCGCCGATATGTATGTCACGCTTTCTACTGCGCGGTCATATGTCTATGCCGTAGCCGCCGCCTGTGATCGCGGCGAGACGACCCGTAAAGATGCGGCGGGCTGTATTCTCTATGCCGCTGAAAAAGCCACATTGATGGCCTCTGACGCGATACAAATGCTGGGCGGGAATGGGTATATTAATGACTATCCGACGGGCCGCCTCTGGCGCGATGCTAAGCTGATGGAAATTGGCGCGGGCACATCCGAAATTCGCCGCTGGCTCATTGGCCGGGAGCTCTTTGGGGAGACGAAATAATGGCCGGTAAGTGGTTTGATGAATTGGAAGTGGGGCAAGTCTTTCAACATGCCTTGCGACGCACGCTGACGGAAACAGATAATCTGCTCTTCACCACCATGACGCATAATCCGGCACAGCTTCATCTGGACGCGGAATATTGTAAAAATGAAACTGAATTTGGCGGCGTGCTGATCAATTCCATGTTTACCATGGGATTAGTTGTTGGCATATCTGTGGGCGACACGACGCTGGGCACAGCGGTAGCGAACCTCTCAATCGACGAAGCGACCTTCCCCAAGCCGCTCTTCCCGGGTGATACGATACGTGTCGAGACAGAAATCATTGCCCTGCGCGAGTCCAAATCTCGCCCGACCCAAGGCATTGTCACCTTTGAACATCGCGCCTTTAATCAGAAGGATGAATTGGTGTGTAAGATACAGCGCAAAGGCCTGCAGCATAAAGCGCCGAAAGACTAAGCCTTTACCCGCTCAATGAGCCGAAGCAGCGCCGCCGCGATTTTGCGCAGGGCGGCGCGCTGATTTTTCTGGGAGAGGCACAAAACAGGCATGCAGGTCTTATTGACATCGACGACATAAATGCGCCCATCATGTTTATCGCGCATCACATCCACCGCGCCAAAATCTAGGCCCATGGCCTCGCAAAATTTAATTAACTGCGTCTGTTCTTCAGCGGAGAAAGCCTTATCCGCGTTCCACACATCGACATGGTCATAATCCGTGCCAAAGCGTTTTTCAGGGAGCTTAAACTTACGAAAGACCACAGGGATTTCACCGCTCACATAGGCCATGCGTAAGTCTTCGCTACGCCGACCATCAAATGTACTGTCTATAAGTTTTTGATAAACGCAATCTGGGCTCATCTCATCCGGGCTAAGTGGGCAGTCTACAATAATGCCATCATGAGTGCCGTTTATATCTGATTTTTGAACGGCTTTACCCTTATATGTAAGCGGGTCTATTTCGATGTCATAGCCAAAAACCTGCGTAAAGGTTCTGGCCACATGCGTTTTGGAAATGTCCTCAATACGCAGATTAATAGCTTTGGCTTTGAGCGAAGAGTCCAATATCTCGCTCATCTTAGATTTCGTTTTATCGTCAAAGACGAAGACAATATCTGCTGAATGCGGATCTTTTATAATGTCTATCCCAGCCATACGAGCCGCAAGCCAAGCATTATACCATGGCCCGGATGGTTGCGGATGAAAAGCCAATGTCGCAATATTGGGTTGGCCAGTTAATTTTCGTGCATATTTCTTCAACAAGAGATAGCTATTGAGCCTAACAACAGGAATAGCGCCTTTAAAAAAGGTTTTATTGAGCGGGATTTCTGCTCCCGTATGCGGAAAATGGGCCACGCCTTTTCGTACCCTTACACCCTTAAAATGACCCAATATGCCCATGGAACTGATGTAGATTTTTACAGGAAATACGCAAGTGAGATTCTTGTGATAACTTTGCGAGCACAAAAAAGCCGAGCACGAGGCCCGGCTT
>JAHDCL010000036.1 GCA_020629875.1 Hellea sp. | reverse complement strand
GACCTCTTCGCTGCCAGCGAAGCGCTCTACCAGCTGAGCTAAGGCCCCTTTAAAAAGGTTCGCGCTGTGTAAGCTTACACAGCGCTCTGGTCAATATGAATTATATTAGATTTCGACTTCTTCAATATCGTCATCATCTGCGTCATCCGGCGGCGGCATGACATTGTCGTCATCGTCGTCAACAAGTGCCGCATCAGCATCTTCGTCTTCGTCAGTCTGGAAGCCATCAAATTCAGGCTTTTCATCATCGCCTGCCGTACCGCCTATTACGGCAACATCGTCTCCGTCTAGCTCAAGCTCTTTCGCGGCTTCTTCTTCTTCATCAATATCATCTTCATCAATGGCTTCTTTAGCTTCGCCATCTTCGTCGTCATCATCATCTTTTTCCGGTCCGAGGGGTTCAAGCGGCAGGATAGGCTTGGGCTCTAGTTCCGCTGGGTCAAAGCTATGACTACATATGGGACATATGGCCGGATTTTTCGTTAAATCGTAAAATTTGGACTCGCATTCGGGGCAAACACGTTTTTCGCCAAGTTCCGCCTTCTTCGCCATGGTGACCTCGTTAAATCTCATATTCTGCGGCATATGCCACTTGCGTCGATAATTTTGAACGCTAAAAGCGCGTCTTACCGCCTGTGGACGGTGAGTCAACAGGCAAAAGAGACGGAAAGAAAATAGATGTCAGCTACCTCCCATCGCGCGCAAGCTTTAAGCGGAACCGTTCGCGCGCCCGGCGACAAATCCATCTCTCATCGCTCCATGATTTTAGGGGCAATGGCCGAGGGAACAACAACTGTGACTGGACTGCTGGAGGGCGCAGATATTCTCTCCACGGCCGTCGCGATGCAAGACTTCGGTGCCCAAATTGAAAGGCAAAAAGATGGAAGCTGGACCATCATTGGCTGCGGGAAGGCAGGGTTTAAATCCCCAGAAGGTGATGTCGATTGCGGCAATGCTGGAACAGGTGTCCGGCTTATCATGGGCGCAGCTTCGGGATATGCGCTCAAGGCCACATTTACTGGCGATGCGTCACTCTCCTCGCGCCCCATGGGCCGGGTGCTAGACCCGCTTGCAGAGATGGGCGTGACTTACGAGGCACAGGCTGGCGGGCGTCTCCCCGCTACGCTGACGTCCGATGGCAAACTTACGCCGCTTGACTACACACCGCCCCATGCCAGCGCCCAAGTGAAATCCGCAATTTTATTGGCAGGATTAAATACAGACGGCGTGACGGTTGTTAATGAACCAACGCTCTCGCGGGATCACACAGAGAATATGCTCAAAGCTTTTGGCGCTGAAGTCACCGTCAAAGCCCAGGGCGCAGGCCAGAAAGTCAGCGTCAAAGGCCCCGTCACATTGAAGGCAACAAATGTAAATGTTCCCGGAGACCCCTCCTCTGCCGCATTCCCAATTGTTGCCGCACTAACAACACCTGGGTCAGACATCGTCATTGAAAATGTTATGATGAATCCAACCCGCACGGGACTCTTTGAAACGCTTACCGAAATGGGAGCCTACCTGCGCTCTGATAATTTCCGCACATCAGGCGGCGAAGTCATCGCAGATATACATGTGAAACATTCAAAGCTTCACGGCGTGACGGTCCCCGAAGGCAGAGCCCCATCCATGATTGATGAGTATCCCATTCTGGCTATCGCTGCTGCTTACGCCAGCGGCACCACCATCATGCGCGGAATCGCTGAGATGCGCGTCAAAGAAAGCGACCGTATTAGCGCTACGGTAGCTTTGCTCGTGGGCAATGGTGTTGAAACGAGCGAATATGATGACGGTTTCGCTGTTAAAGGCGGCGCCGTCGCGGGCGGCGGGACCGTCATCACACATCATGACCACCGTATCGCGATGTCAGCTCTTATTCTCGGCATGAACAGCAACCAAGCAGTGTCAATTGATGATGCCTCCATGATAGCAACCAGCTTTCCGACATTTTTTGAGCTGATGAATGGTCTTGGTGCAAATATAAAAACGTCGAAAGTAGCGGCTGCATGACGGTTATCGCCATAGACGGCACCTTTGCCAGCGGCAAAGGTACTTTGGCTAAGCGCCTTGCCGACCATTACAGCCTTGCCTATCTGGATACAGGTAAGCTTTACCGCGCGGTGGGCTATGCTGTGATGCAAGCTGACGAGGATCCTGGAAATGCACGGCACGCCGCAAAGGCCGCTAAAGCCCTTACCGGTAAAGAGCTCGACAACCCCATATTGAAGAGCGGGGAAGTTGCTGTGACTGCCTCCAAAGTCGCCGTTCACCCCGAAGTCCGCCAAGCCCTATTCAATTTTCAGAGGGATTTTGCAAAACGCGGCGCGGTACTTGATGGCCGCGATATTGGCACTGTCATATGTCCCGATGCGGACGTTAAATTCTACGTGGATGCCAAATCGGAAATTCGCGCGAAACGTCGGCACCTAGAATTGACGGGTTATGGCGAGGATATCTCTTTCGAGACGGTCCTTGCTCAACTTATTGAACGCGATGAGAGAGATAAGAACAGAAAAGAAGCCCCACTAAAAGCGGCAGATGATGCTCACCTAATAGAGACAAGCGAAATGGGTGTTGACGAGGTATTTGAAACCGCAAAGCGCATTATTGATGCCGTGCTAAAACCACGCGATTAACGCAAAGTATCTATAGGAAATCCGCTTAAGTCTATTCTGTGACCACAACGATGGAATAGAGACCATGCATTTCCGGAAAATATAAATTCCCTCGATCATCTGCAGTTTTCCAATCAGTTCGGCATGATCCCGGAAGGTGCGGCGTCACAAAGGTAACCGATATGTCAACAGTCTCTCCGGGCATTGTTTCTGGAATTGGCACCATTGAGGGCGAGGAGCAGAGCAGCTTGGAGGCAGGTGTTATCCGCATCAAGAACCTATTTTTCCAAGGTACATTTCCAACATTTTTAACGCGCCATGTTTTTACATATTCTGTATTTACAGGAATTGCCGTGCCATCGGGAATGGTCACATCTTTTATAAATAGAGTTTTGTCATCTTTCAAAGCGACATTAACTACCGGTGGCTCAATGGTTTGCCGTTGAAAGCTCATAGCTGTCAGCGCTGTTAAGGACAGCAAGAAAACAGCGATAGCAACATATCTCAATCGCCCTCTCCCTTTCGCCGGAGAAGCTGAATCTGCCTGCGTAGAAACCAATGATGACCGACTATGCAGCAAATCAAATTGCTCTTCATCTAGGCCCAATGCATCAGCAATTCGCTTCCTGGTTTCAGGACTTGGCGATTCTTTTCCTTGAATAATTCTGTAGAACTGACTTTTGCTAACACCGCTTTCCCAAATGATTGTTTTGGAGAGCACTTTCCTGTTTTTCTTAGCCGCGTTCAAAGCATCGCTTAATGTCTCAAGCACCGTAAACTCCCCACCCACACAGTAGAGTGTGGGACACATTTATTTATCCCAGGGACGCCTGAATGATTGATTAACTCAATTTTTACGCCCAAAGTCTCTACGTCGGTGCAACCTATGTGTCCGTGCGTCATTCCGTGTTTAATGAAAAGTTGCGATAAAAACAACTTTTAACTCATTTCCCGAAGATTACCGCACAAGGTAAAGTTTATGCACCTTCCAACCACTGGGTTGCTTTCCTAGCGGGGCGTATGTGGGCGCAGTGATAGTCTGGGCGATTCATGTCGCTCAGGCTATCATATATTATTCAGCCCAAGATCCAAATTAAGTTTGCGAAGCAGCTCTCTTATCCCATATCCAAAGCAGCATAAGCAGCGCGGGTAATCCCAGTTCGATATACATTAAAATTCGAAAAAGAAGGTGTGGACTACCTTCATGCACAAAGCCAATTAACCGACCTATTCCTGCGAGAAAAAAGACGAGGAGCAAAAAAGGGACAAATCCGCAGCGCTCTCCATAGTCCAGCAATGTCCATATTAAGCAAGCACCGTAAAAAACAAACATCATCCCAAAAAAGCGAAGCTCGCTCTCAATATTAACGCTCGCCAAATCTGTAATTTCGCCGTCAATCTCAATGAGGCCAAATACTCTAGTGAAAAAGCCCGTAACCGCATCAGGACCAAAGACAGAGAGACCTAACCCAATGAGGATGGCTGAAACCCCAAGACCACAAAGCCCAAAAAGCAATAATAAGCGCGGCGTAGCCTCGTGGTTAAACTAATCAGCGAAAAACGCAACTCATCGGAGATCTGCGTACATACCCTAATGTATAAATTAATTGCCTAGATGAAACTTCGAGGCTGTTTCTCTAGGATTTAAAAATGATTATCTCTTTCAAGCTTATCTTCGCGAAGACTGGTTCGAAAGAAATTAAAAGACGTTCAGATTCTGCTCGGGAGTCTTGAAGCCCTTCCTATCTGCGCTACATGGAGGGGACATTACCAATAATGCTCCAAATAAAGGACAAATAAATGCGTAAATCTCTTATCTTGGGTACGGCGGCCATTGCATTGGTTATCGCTCCTCTAGCTGTGGCTCAATCGTCTTTCCGAAATAATGGCGCTATGACAGTAGACGCGCAGCGCGGGGTACTGACAATGGCGCCGTTGCTTGAACGTGTTACCCCCGCAGTGGTGTCCATAGATATTCGCGGAACATCCAAAACTTCGCAATCCTCAAACCCAAATGAAGAATTATTAGAACGATTTTTTGGTGGCCGTATTCCGAATGAGCCACGGGAAAAACGCGGACTCGGCTCTGGCGTTATCGTCGATGCTTCCAAGGGGCTAATTATCACAAATGCTCACGTGATTGACGGGGCAGATGAAATCACGGTCACCTTAGAGGATAAACGCCAGCTTGAAGCTGAGATTGTCGGCACGGATGAAAAAACGGACATCGCTCTTATCAAAGTTTCTGCCCGCGGATTGAAAGAGCTTAAACTCGCCCGTGCTAGCGACGTTAAAGTTGGGGATTACGTGATTGCCGTCGGGAACCCATTCGGACTGTCACACTCTGTGACCTCGGGCATCGTCTCTGCTTTGGGCAGGGACCGCGGCGGATCACGCGACGGATATCAAGACTTCATTCAAACAGATGCCTCTATTAACCCAGGCAATTCAGGCGGCGCTTTGGTGAATTCAAAAGGCGAGCTAATAGGCATTAATTCTGCTATCGTTTCACGCTCTGGCGGGAACCAAGGCATTGGCTTGGCTGTGCCAACCAATATTGTGAAAGGCGTGATGCGCCAGCTCGAGTCATATGGCGAGGTACGCCGCGGACGTATCGGGGTTCTGATTGGTGATATTACGCCAACGCTAAAAGAAGCGCTTGACCTAACCACGCTTGATGGTGCGCTAGTGAGCGATGTTGTCGAAGACAGCCCCGCCGAAAAAGCCGGATTAAAACGCGATGATGTTATTGTGGCCTTTAATGGTAGTGATGTTCTGGACGCCTCTGACATTCGCAACGCTGTTGGCCTCGTTGAACCGGGTGAACGTGCAGATATCACCTATCTGCGGGACGGGAAACGCCGGACCACCCGTATTGAAATAGAGGCCGTAGAAAAGGATGATGATAAAAATAGTAATGTCGAAACTGAAAAGGAAATGGCATCTGAAAGTTTCTCAGGCGCTGAGCTTACCGACATTCCAAGCGATTTAGACCTGCGCGGCGGTAATGAAGGGGTTTATGTGTCCTTCGTTGAACGTGGTTCCAAGGCCCAACGCGCAGGATTACGTAAAGGGGATGTCATTCGCGCGGTCAATCGTCAGGACATTGTCGATTTGGACGATTTTGAAGATGCGATTGACGGTGAGGAAGGCCCTTTTGCCTTATCCGTTGAAAGAAATGGCAGCACCTTCTACGTCGCCGTTAAGTAAGTTTCTTACCGCCGCATTAACGCGGCGGTCATACTCCTTACCTGGCCATTTACCCTGCTTCTTGGCGATGGCTTAAGACCTGTCTGCTAAACCACACTCACCAAAGAGGTCAAAAGACCCGTAAAAACCCGTATGGGTATTAGGTGAATGGAGTGGCAATTGGCGTCTCGAGCGGCATATAAATCCAGTGATGAACACCGCCCTGCGGGGCGGCTTGTACCCGTTTTCGCCGCCAGTGACATTGATGGCCAGTCCGCCTTAGCGCTTAAGCTTGGGCGGCACGCGGCAAGCTTTGGCGAAACGGTTCTTATGTTAGATTGTAATGACGGCGCCATGATGGAAGCCGCCGGCGTTATATATAACAAGACTATTTATGATGTTCTTTATAATGACGCTGACCTTGGCGACGTCAAATATGTGACATCAAATGAGCACTTTACCGCTGCAGCAGCAGGGAAAGCGGATTTGGATACCGCCCTGGGTAGCTTAGCGGCATTGTCGCTTTCTTATGACTGGGTCTTTGTGGTGCCGCCCGCTGGCTGCACACCCGCACATGTGCGCCTTGCCTCCGGCTCAGATGTGAGTCTTCTGGCCTATGACACGCACTCCGATAATTTTATGCGGGCCTATTGGATGATTGAGGCTGTGCGCCGCCGTGATCCAAAATTTGATCCCGTAGTTCTCTCTATGGGCGAACGCGCCGATGCCGTCGAAACGGCACTTATGCTGACTGATACGGTCCGCGAACATCTTGGCGCTCCGCCGCCTTATGCCGGCCACGCCGAAGATGGACCCGTCGCCGAGCGCCTCATTGAACGCATGCGCGATATCACTGAGCGCTCCAAGGTCGCCTAGCCTGACAGGTTAAACTTTCGTAACCCGCGAAGGAATTTTGGTTTTGCTCCGTTTGTGTCTATGAACGACATAAAAAGGAGTAATACCATGTCAAAGACAAAACGATTTACAAAACCCTTATTACTTAGTGCGGCAGCTGCGTTTGCTATCACTGGTGTTGCACTGGCTGCGCCAAAAGCAGACCTGAATCAGGATGGCCAAATCACACGCGCTGAATTTTTTGCTGAAGCCGATGCTAAATTCACAGCGGCGGACACGAATTTCGATGGTCAGCTGACCAAAGAAGAAATGAAGGTTCTGCGCGAGAAAAAGCGGGCTGAGCGGCAAGAAAAGCGCTTTTCAACCATGGACGCTAATGGCGACGGCGCGATTACCCGCGCGGAAATTGACGCGGCCAAAACCGCCCGTAAAGCCAAAAGAGACGCCCGCCGCCTCGAAAAGCTCGACACAAATGGTGATGGCGCAATTGACGAGACCGAACAGGCTGCGGCAAAGGCCTTACGCGATGCTAAGCGCGGCGAACGACGCGCTGAGCGCAAGGGAAAGCGCGGCGAAGGTAAAATGCGCGGACCCAAGCGTGATGCCAATGGCGATGGCGTAATTTCCCGCGCGGAATTTGATGCCTCAACCGAAGCCCTTTTCATACGTATGGATGCCAATGGCGACGGCGTGCTGACCAAAGGCGAAGGCCCAAAGCACCGTAAAGGCCGCAAGGGTAAAAAGCGCGGCGGGATGTAAAGTCCCAAGTGCTCAACGTTGCCAAAAAAGAACCCATCGGGGTTACCGACCCCGACGCGGACTTAATCTTCGGCCTTAAGGCCGGAGACCAACGGGCTTTGGCTGGATTGATGGACAGACACATGCAGAAAATACACAAACAAGCGTTTTATATGCTGGGCGACCAAATGGCCGCCGAGGATGTAACGCAAACTGTGTTTCTAAAAACGTGGGAGCACATTCAGGATTGGGAAGCGGGTTCCGCTAAGCTAATTACCTGGATGCGGCGCGTAACGAAGAATGCCTGTCTTGATATCCTCAAAAAGAAAAAGCCCATTTACACGGATACTGTTCCGGATATGGAAGATGCCTCAGAATCGCCTTTTGAAAACTTATCTGAAGTCCAAAGGAGCGAACGTATCAAGGCCGCACTGGGTCAGTTGCCTGATAATCAGCGCGCAGCACTGACCTTGTCTTATTATCAGGGCGTGAGCCAACGCGAGGGATCAAGCATTATGGAAATTTCCGAAAGCGCTTATGAAAGCCTTTTAGTGCGCGCTCGCAAAGCACTAAAAGTCATACTAGCTGATGAAAAACTGTTGGAGGGTTAAATGAAAGATTCTGATCTCAATATGAAGCTCGATAGCTATCAAGCTCCAGAGCCTAGTGATCTGCTTAAAGCTCGTATCTTGAGGGCGGCGAGCGCACAGCCGGCACAACAATCCGCAAAGAGACCTTCATTCGCGCGGCGCTTCATGCCGATAGCAGCCAGCCTTCTTGCCATCTGTGCGATTGGGCTCTCGACTTTACAGATAACGCAAACAAATGAGACCGATGCTGCAGCGTGGCAAGAAGCTGCAACAGATCTTGGTTTCAGTGATATTTATGATTGGGTGGAGACCGAAGAGGTCTCCACATCTGAAAGCTAGCCAGCTTTACGCGCCATGGCCTTCTCAGCCTTAGCAGCCATTTGGCGAGCGCGAACGCGTTCAAAACTATCTAGGGCGTCGAGCGCGACGCGCAAATCCGCCGAAAGGTCAGATGTTTGATCCGTGATGGCCGCTAAAGTCTCGCGAAGATTTTCTTTCCGCGCAATAACAGACTGCGCATATGAGCCATAAGCAACATAGCCTTCTTTCGTCGCTGTCGCTTCGACTTCATCTTCTGGGACGCTGTCGTTCAGCTTACGAATTTGACGCTCAAGATCTTCTCTTGTGGCTTCCAATACCGCTATTCTTTTTTGTAAATCCGAAATCGCAAAGCGCGTTTGACGGACATTCTTCTCCATCGAATGTGTCATAGTCTCACCTAACCCAACATTTTTCCGCTGACGCGGAACTCACCAATGGACCTTTTGGTCCTTATTATGAAAAGCTTGTATCAGAATAGGTTTACGGGTCTGTGAAGAGACAGGGTAAAGAAAGTCTAACCGCCAAATTAAGGAAAAAGCAGGATTTAAGGCAATTTTTGCTGTTTTTCTGCGATTCATGTCGAAATGGTAAATCTCGTTAACATTTGATTTACTGGATTCACATACCACTAAAGTTCCATTAACCATATCTCATTGGCTATTGAGAGTGATTCGCCTGGGAGGGGAGAAAATATGCGTGTTCTTCTAATTGAAGACGACAGTGCAACAGCACAAGGCATCGAACTGATGCTGAAGTCGGAAGGATTTAACGTCTACACCACCGATTTAGGTGAAGAAGGCGTCGATTTAGGTAAACTTTATGATTATGATATCATTCTGCTCGACCTGAACTTACCAGATATGCCCGGTTTTGATGTACTCAAAACTCTCCGCATGGCCAAAGTAAACACACCTATCTTTATTCTCTCAGGTACAAGTGACATTGACTCAAAGGTTCGCGGTCTCGGTACTGGTGCTGATGACTTCATGACCAAGCCCTTCCACAAGGATGAGCTCGTCGCCCGTATCCACGCTGTTGTCCGCCGTTCTAAAGGTCACAGCCAGTCAATCATCACAACAGGCGACATCAAAGTGAACCTCGATGCCAAAACTGTTGAAGTTGGCGATCACCGCGTTCATCTGACCGGCAAAGAGTACCAAATGCTCGAGCTTCTTTCGCTTCGTAAAGGCACAACGCTCACAAAAGAGATGTTCCTGAACCACCTCTATGGCGGCATGGACGAGCCGGAACTGAAAATTATCGACGTCTTTATCTGTAAGCTGCGTAAGAAACTCGCATCTGCCACACAAGGCGATCACTATATCGAAACAGTTTGGGGACGCGGCTATGTACTTCGCGACCCAGCCAAAGATAAGATGAGCGCATAGCTCTCACAAATACGGACAACCTCCCACGTCCAATTAAAAACCCGCTCTTTGAAGCGGGTTTTTTTGTGGACACTCTCCACAAACACCGAGAAAACCATAGCGTGTCTATACCCACCCAATTCCCTGAAAATTATGCTGATGACCCAACCGTCGCACATATATTAGAACAGCTTCGCTCAAGCGACCCCTCCCCTATTCTTGTCACGGGGGAAGCGGGAACCGGTAAATCTACGCTGGTGAATTTTATTCGGCATTTTGGCGGCATTGAGAATACCGCTATTTTAGCGCCCACGGGTGTAGCTGCGCTGAATGTGGGCGGGCAGACAATACATTCTTTCTTTCGCTTTCCGTTTAAAGTTATTGATGAAAATGCTCTGGCCGATCAGCGTAAGAACAGGCTTTGGAAAAAAGTGAAGCTCATCATTATTGATGAAATTTCCATGGTGCGCGCCGATATGCTGGACGGCATGGATATTACTTTGCGTAAGGCACAAGATAGCTCACAGCCTTTTGGCGGATGTAAAATCCTATTGGTGGGCGACTTTTATCAACTCCCGCCTGTTATTCCGAACCAAGAAAGAACCGTTCTCGCCCAGTTGGGATATGAGGGTCCCTTTGCCTATCATGCCAATGTACTGGAAAATTATACGCCTGTTCACTTCGAGCTCTCTAAAGTTTATCGCCAGAGAGATCCGCGCTTTGTTGAAATTTTATCTGACTTGCGCCTTGCGCGAAATATTGAGGACGCCGTAGGGAAGCTCAATAATATTTGCGTCAAACCCCACCGCGAAGGGCGCACGCCCGTTTTGCTCACATCGACCAATGCCATTGCCAATCGTTACAATCAAAAGGGCTTGCAGGATTTAACCTCGGACGGCCTTCAATATGATTGCGTGACCAAAGGGCGGTTTAATGCCAATCGCGCCCCTGCCCCGCTGCAAATTACGCTTAAAAAAGGCGCAAGGGTGATGGCAGTGAAAAATGACCCTCTAAAGCGCTGGGTCAATGGCTCCTTAGGGACGATTGTAGAGCTAAACGCCAAAGAGGTTTATGTCCGCTTTGACGGGGACACGGCGAGCCGCAAAATCGAGGCAGCGACATGGGAGTCCATTACCTATAAATGGAATGAGATTGACCAAAAGATGGAAGAGGACACTACCGCCACCTTTGAGCAAATGCCGCTTATCCTCGCTTGGGCTGTGACTATTCATAAAGCCCAAGGCTTGACGCTAAACGATGTCAGGATTGATCTAGGCCGAGGCGCCTTTGCGCCCGGACAAGCCTATGTCGCGCTTTCGCGAGCTCGCACTCTCGAGGGGTTATCCTTGACCGCGCCCTTACGTGTAAGTGACGTAAAAACGCATTAGAGCCAGAAGCCGCGCCCTCATTGGCGCAGTGACATTTGAGATTGCTCTCCTTTTGGGGGCGCAGTATATGGTTTCACGTCGATTAACGAATAGCTGATGCTCCGCGGGGTGTCAGGTTTATCTTTGAGGGGGATATAATATGGCCGATAATGAAAACACAGAAGAGGTAGATGTCACCAAAGCCTGGGCGGCAACGCAGGATCAAAAGGGCAAGGCCAAAAAACTTCGTCTTTTTGCGGGGCTTTCTTGGATCGTGGCCATCGGAACAGAAATCGGCGCTATTGTTCTGCTTTTGAAAAATACATTTGACCAAGGCAATATGGCTTTGCTGATTGGGTTATTAGTCGTCATCGCTGTCTTTGCCATTGCCGGTAGCCTTCTTTGGAAACGCGCCAACCGACATGACCCGGCCAGTAAAGACGAGCCCGCAAAGTTCTTTTTCCAAAATCAACTTGGCGCGATCATAACCGTGATAGCCTTTCTCCCCTTATTGGCGCTGGTCTTTCTGGATAAAGACATGGACCCCCGCACCAAAAAGATTGCTGGCGGCGTAGGCGTTGGACTGGCTGCCTTGGCTACCGTGATGGGTGTGGATTTCAATCCACCTTCTGTCGAGCAATATACAGAAGACATGAATGCTTGCGCGGCCCAAATTAAGGCCAAAGAGCCAACAACGGCTTGCTCTCCAGCTGTTGCAGCTCAAGCGCAAGATATTGCAAGAGACTCTGAAGCCGTCGCAGCGGCGACAGGTGGGCAAGATGTTGTTTATTGGATTGCGCCAAAGGCCGGCGAAGAAAAATCCAAATCTAAACTTGTTTTCCATCTTTGCGAAGACGTCAGTACATTGCGCGGCAAGACCGTGAACTCCGGCTCTGTCACAGAGGCCTATGCGCAAAACGCCGTACGCCTAACGAAACAGCTAAAAATGGAACAACGCCAATGTGGCTTTGCACCAGCCGAGTAACCAAAACACTCAAATGCATTAAAAACAAAACCCGCTCCCTGCGTTTTGATAAAACGCTAGAGCGGGTTTTTTATTTTCAGAACTAAAGATAAATAATGGGGTTACCCATCATCGCATTCAGAAAACCATTGAGATTCCCATTCACCAGACGGGCTCACTTCCTGCAATAGAAAAGAGTTGCGAACATAAATAAACTGCTGGGGTTCCCCGCCATCTTTTTTGACTTCACCACAAACCGCTTCTTTATTTTGATAGGCCACTTGAAATATTAAACTCTCGCCAAATTTTTTAGCTCCTGCCTGTTGGGCTTCAATGATATAGGGCGTCGGCACAATCTCAGAATTTGAAGACACGGGCGGTGCGACCTCTGAACAAGCCGAAAGCAAAATAGCAACCGCGCATAGTTTAAACTGAATAGACATTATTTCCTCTTCTCAAATGCTGCTAATTGCTCTGGCGTAGCAGGCAGCTGATGGTTCTCTTTCCACTCAGCATAGGGCATGCCATAAACGCGCTCTCGCGCCTCTTCGGCGCTCATCTCTACGCCCTGCTCATCTGCGGCGGATTTATACCATTTGCCAAGGCAGTTACGGCAAAAATCCGCGAGGATCATCAAATCAATATTTTGAACATCTTTGCGGTTATCTAAATGCGATAAAAGCCTGCGAAAAGCTGCGGCGTCTAACTTATCTTGTGTGGCTTGATCCATGACTTACTTTCTACGCGTAATCCGAATGCCAACAGCATCCGCATTTTCAAAGGCCGCGGGCTTGGCAACGGTCACGCAAACTTGCTGCGTCCGATCATAGGAAAGGCAAGCTTTGGCAACGTCCTCGGCAAGGGTTTCCACTAAGTCGATATGACCCTCGGCCAATATTCTTTTAATGTCCGCAACGATGTGATCATAGCGAACGATATTTTCCGTATCATGCCCCTCAGAGGGCGTTAACGGTAAAATATCGACAATAACGTCAAACCGGATGGGCTGAGGCGCATCATATTCATGTGCGAACATCCCGATAAATGCGGGGAGCGTTAGACCCTCGATCAATATTTGATCAAGTGGTAAGACCCTAGGCGCGGCATCGACGATACCATCAGCATTCTTTATGACTTTGAGCATGGCCAATCCTTTGTGCCGTTCAGCTTGCATCTGACCTTTCTGGCGCATTTTTTCAAGCCCTCTCATCATATAACGAAAATTTACTCTAACCCATCTTGCATTCATGCGCCCAAGGTCACAAAACCAATCTTGTGGAAACGAGCCTACATGTGCCTTTAAAGGTCAGTTATTTTCCGGCCTTTGCCGCATCAGCCGACCTTGCTTTCTATAAGCGACAAGCAGATTGGTATTTAGCCCCCCTGAAAAAACGAGCTCATATCTCCTTTCCGGAAAATGACACTCAGGCTCAGAACAGCGCGAACGCGGCTGACATCATATTTTTCTGGAAAAAAGAGGCTTTTTGGAACGCAAGGCCTGCCCTTCGGCGCAAAGGGTTGGTTGTCGATGAATATGCCGAGCAAGCCGTCGGGGATAAACTGGATGCTTTTATTGCTAGCCATGTAACCCCAGACTTTGAAGGACACAAAGAGGTCTTTATCTCTGCCATTAAAGGCCGCCACCCAGAGCTAAAACGCTCAATTATTATCGGCTCTGGTCCCAATATATCCGAAGTAGCTGACTTATCACAACAGGAGCTACGGCAATCCTTGAGTATTTATCTCAGTACGGCTGTGTTAAATGAGCCGCTCTGCAAGGCCTGTCCCCCAGGTGTTATCATAGCTGTGGACGGTCCCTCGCAATTTGGCCCTTCGGAAACCGCTGCCCGTTATCGGAAGCGAGTGGCGGAATTAGTACGGCGTTACCAAAGTCTAATTCTCGTTCCTGCTCAGCACCTGCCCTCCATTCGCGCGCATTGGCCCGCCGATATTCAAGCGAGCATTTTTGCGGTGCCTTTGGTAAGAACCGTCAAAGCCGGGCATAAATTTAGCAAGGATTGGGCCTATGAGCCCACCAGCAATGTATTGACCTCATTTGGCCTACCTTGCGCCGCTAGTTTCACAGATAATATCGCGCTAGCGGGGATTAGCGTTCGGAATGGCTCTGACGGTCCCCGGCCAGAGGGGCATCATTGGGCCCATCTAGAAGAGGCGCAATACCAACGCCACGTCGCGCCAATGCTGGCCGCACATCCTGCCTCCGGCCAAGATAACTCTGGCTATTTGGACCGTCATCATGCGAGGCTCAATCGCGAACTCTCGGCGTATCACGCCGCCGGTTTTCGATTTGATCAATTGGGAACAGGCCCCGTAAACATCGCGCCAATGGAGGTAAAGGCTGAGGCACCGCCAAATCCTTCGCTAAAGGTAAGAGTTTTTGAGACCATCGCCAAAGCCGAACACTATCCAGAGCGAATAACTCTTGCTGTTTTTATTATTTTTGGTCTCTTGGGATTGGCAGCTCAATACGTTATAGGCAAAGAGATGATGGGCTTTTTAATCGCTGGCGGCTTGGCTGCATTTTTGGTGGCAGGATTACTTTTTCTTCGCTTGCGTCAAAGCCGTTTGTCCGCGCGGCTGGAGTCTAAACTTAGCCAACAACAAGCACAGCAATTTGCAAATCTCTCCGCTCGGCTTGAGGCATTGGAACGCCAAGAATAGCTACTTGCACTCGTTTAGTTTCTTCTTTAACTGCCCTCTCATTGGTCATTCGAAAGAATGTGAATATGGGAATGGGGTGAAAATCCCCGACTGCACCCGCAGCTGTAATGGGTTAGCGGTCTTACACATGTCACTGGCGCAGCCGGGAAGACGTAAGACACGCGCGATGAGCCTTTAGTCAGAAGACCTGCCAATGACGTCGCCAGCGCGCGCGGGCGGGACTGACCGATGCGCATGGATTAGCGGGCAATGGCGCCCTCTCCAATGACGACACTTGTTAAGCATTCGCGCATCCCGCGCGATACATGGAGTCGTGCTATGAAACGATTTTTACTTGGGGCCGCGATTGCTGCCCTATTGGCGCCCGATGCTTTTGGGCAGGTGCAGGCGGATTTTGCAGGAGCCTGCTACATTAGCGCTATTGACGAAGACGGAAATGGAGCTGTTTGCGATAGCCCATTTGAATCACGTGACGACGTCATCGCTTTGGGAACACGTATTGGAGTCAGCACTACAACAGAATTTACGAGTCCCGTTTCTATTATCTCAGAAACCGAAATCGAAGCACGAAGCCAGCAATATATTTCTGAGCTTCTCCGCTCTCTCCCGGGCATTGCGGTCAGCGCCTCTGGCCCCGGCGGCGGGTTGACGCAAATTCGCATGCGAGGCTCTGAAGCCAATCATGTCCTCATCCTTATTGACGGCGTTGAAGTCGCTAATCCCAGCTCTGGCGAGTTTGATTTCTCTGGCCTTCGCGCCGAAGACGTTGTGCGTATTGAGACCCTGCGCGGCGAACAATCTGCGCTGTACGGCTCTGACGCCATTGGCGGGGTTATCAACATCATCACGCGCGCTGGCTCTACGCGCCAAGGTTGGCGCGCCTCCATCGAAGCGGGTACCTTTGAGACCATTGAAGGCCAGATCAGCGCTGTTCTGCCAATCGGCAATGCTGCCCTCTCCGTGAATGGCAATGCCTTTAATACAGAGGGCTATGATATTTCTGGATTAGGCGGCGAAAAAGATGGCTCAAAATCGCGCAGCCTTAATCTCGGTTTGAACAAAGTTGAACTAGGCGGGGTTACGCTCTCTGCTAAATTCGGGACATCAAAGCTTGATACCCAATTCGACGAGTCCAACTTCTTGACCGGCTCGCTGGATGACACTGATGGCGAAACAACGGTCAAGACAGAGACAGCCCGTCTCGATGCGCGATTTGACCTCGCCGGATTTTCTCACCTAATCACCTCTCACATGGTCGACACGGATACCGATACTCGCGGCGGATTTGCCACGCGCTCGCAAGGGGCGCGGCACGGCGTTAACTGGGCGGCAGAAAAAGAGTTTGGCAAAAGTTCTTTTACCGCCCTACTCGAAGCGGAGCATGAATCCTATTCTATAATTCCCAACTTTACCGAGGCAGACGCCGAACCCGATAACTGGTCTTATGCCTTGGCAGGCGACTATCAATATAATACGGGTCCAATCTCCGTCACGGCCTCAGCCCGACATGATATTAACGACCTGTTTCAAGACGCCACAACCTGGCGCATAGGCGCTGGATATGCGTTTGAAGACTGGGGCGGACGTTTGCGGGCCTCTATCGGTACCGGGGTAAAAAACCCGTCTATGATAGAACTCTTCGGGTTTTTTCCAGGATCAAATTTCATAGGCAACCCAGACTTAAAACCTGAAAAATCTCTAGGGTATAATATTGGCTATCATCAAGAATTTACCAAGCTGAATTTTTCAATCGACTATTTCAAATCTGAACTTGAAAATGAAATCTCTGGATTTAGCCCCTCACCCTTTAACGCCGAGGAAGACAGTACGCGCGAAGGTGTTGAGTTAGAAGTCATCTGGCAAGCCGCCAAGACCTTATCCTTACGCGGCTCTGCAACCTTCATGGATAGTGAAGATAACGGCATCTCCGAAATCCGCCGGCCTGAAATCCTCGCGAGCGCAACTCTTATATGGTCCCCCAACGATGAGTTTTCACTCTCCGCTCAAATTGACCATAATGGAAATCAATTAGATGACCGCTTTTTCTTTGATTCCAGCATTGGGGATTTTGGCGCGTTTTCGTCGGAACGCCTCACCCTTGATGCTTTCACACTTCTTGGCGCGAATGCGGCTTATGATGTGAATGATTATTTCACGCTCACCCTTCGCGGGGACAATCTTCTCAATGAAGACTATCAGGAAGTCTTTGGTTATGCCTCACCGGGCCGCGCTATTTATGCAGGCCTAAAGGCTAACTTCTAATTCTCCTTTTCAGGGCGCGTAATGGTGGGATTAATAGGATTAATCACATTCTCGCCCTGGAAAGCATAATATCGGGACACCTGATAGCCTTGCTCTCGCAGCATTTCTATCAGGCTGTCTTCACCCAATAAATGGCTTGCACCGACCGCAACAAACCCGGTCCCACTATCCTCCATCCAGCGCGTCAGCGTCGTTGACCATTTACGATTACGGTCCACAAGGAGCGCATTATAAAAGTCAGGCGATTTATTTTTTAAGGCGAGCACCATCTCCCGCGTCAAAAAATCTGTTCGGCCCACCGCCCAAGACTGCACGATAGAATTCAGCTCATCTCCCAAAGAATTAAAGCCTTCCAGTGTTTCCGTCAGCAATGTCATTTGTACAAAATCAGGTTGATCCGCAGAGACACGTATCTGGTCCTCTATTGTTTCAAGGTAGATGACATTTTTCTGCTCTCGCTTGGCCCGAGATTTTAGCGCTTCATCCGCGGAGAGCTCGGAAGACAAACCAGCATTGCTGGCAGCGGCAACCGTCAGGAACTCACTGGCTAGCCATGGCTTCATTCCATCGAGCGCTGCGAGAGACAATTCGCCATTATGTGCGGCCGCATCGAGCAATTTCAGTTGATAACTATCCAAACTTCCGGATAGGCGCAGGCCGTCAGTGCGCATGCCTAGGCTGGTCGCTAGAACAGTGGCTTCGACTTGCGCATCGGTGCCGCTATCGACCTCAAAGAATATCGTGCCGGACTCTTTAAAGGCCGCCCGCATGTCATCTTTTTGCCAATCCAAATCAGCCGGCAAAAGGTGAACCGTCCCAAAGAGGTAAAGTGTAGAGTCAAAATCTTTAGCCACCCAAATAGCTGGTCCGTCATTACGCTCTCGCGCGGCATTGACCTTATCATCCACGCCTGAAATTACGGGTGCATCGCTGCACGCCATTAGCGCCAGAGCAATCACAGGAAGACATCGTTTAATCATAAAAGGCTATTGAACATTCAGAGGCCAAATTTCAATGCTTCTTTTCACCGTTGATTTTCAGCCTAGGCCTTGCATAAGGTCATTGCGCGGGCCTCGCGCTTGGCTTAAAGGACACCTCATGCTCGCACCCGTAGCTCAGCTGGATAGAGCGCTGCCCTCCGAAGGCAGAGGTCATAGGTTCAAATCCTATCGGGTGCGCCAACATGCAATTTCGAAATATTTGCCTGAAAACAGCGTAAAACTTCGTCGTCAAAGACGCGCAGCGGCGGAAAAGCTGCTTTTCCTATTCGCAATTTCTTTTTTACCCGTCACCACAAATGCCGCCGAGTCCCCAACCATTGCCAGCACATCCCTTTGCGGTGATTCATATCTCCAAGCCCTTGCGCCAAAACATATCGCCGCCTTATCCTGGCAATCGCGCAGCCCGCTTTCCCGTGCAACCCCAGCCCAGCGTAAGCTCCCCCAGCTTTGGGATGACCCAGAAGTTCTCTTCAACACTGTTGCCGACATTATTCTGTTTGGCTCTGGTGAAGGGCGATTGAGTTCTCAGCTCGGCGCAAAAACCGTGATGCTAAACTGGGGAGAAGACTTCACCGTCATTCAGTCCAACGCAGATGCAATAAGTGAGGCTCTCTCACTCCCATCAGATATTACCGCCGAATGGGTACAGCGTATGGAAACGCTGACGCGGCGCAGCGCTGAGCGAGGCAGGACACCAAAAGTTCTTTATCTCTCGCGCTCAGGCGGGTCCGCCGGGAAAGGCACGCTCGTCGATAGCGCGATTGCGGCCGCAGGGGGCGAAAACATCGTAAAAAATACTGGTTGGTTCACCCCCGATCCAGAAGAAATTATAGCCTATGAGCCGGACCTTATCATCACGAGCTATTTCGAAAATGGCTATGAATCCGTTCAATCCACAGCAATGCGCAATAAAATTGTTCAAAGATATATCGCGGACCACAACAATATACACATTGATGGTAGCCTTTGGCCCTGTGCCGGACCCGGATTAATTGAAGCCGCTGAATTAATTTCAGAGGCGATTGACGTACTGCCATGAAATTAATTTTTCTAATTCTTGGCACCGCTGGCGCGATTTTGCTCTCAGTCTTTTTTGGCGCAGCTGATTTATCTGCGGGACGGACACTGCAAGCTTTGATGGGGCAAGGCCGAGAGATTGACATCACGATTGTCAGAGAGCTCCGCTTGCCCCGCACGCTGCTTGGGGCCATTATTGGTGCAGGCTTAGGCGCGTCTGGCGCCGCCTTGCAAGGCTATACGCGCAACCCCCTCGCCGCGCCTGGGATATTGGGTTTCACCTCTTGCGCTGCGCTAGGCGCTGTCATCGCGCTCTATTTTGGCTTTCACCAAGCCGTCCCCTTTGCCGCATTACTCGGCACCGCATTGGGCGCGTTCCTCATATTGCAAATCGCTGGGCCCCGCAAAGGGGCGACCACGCTTATCCTTGCGGGTGTGGGCGTGGGGGCATTCGCGACGGCGATAACAGGGTTAATTATGAATTTTGCGCCCAACCCTTGGGCATTATCTGAAATTGTTTATTGGCTAATGGGGTCCTTAAAGAATGCTGAGCTAGGCGGCCTAATTATCTGCGCGCCTCTGACCGCTTTGGGGATTGCATTACTTTTAGCTGTAGGCCCTGATTTACGCACGCTTAGCCTCGGCGAAGAAACGGCGACCAGCTTGGGTGTTTCCCTTGGTAAAGTTCGCGCCTTGCTTATTGCGGGCACGGCCCTATGCGTCGGAAGCGGCGTCGCGATTGCCGGCGCCATCGGGTTTATTGGACTATTTGTGCCGCATATAATGCGCCTGATATTTGGGCCAGACCCTCTGAAATTAATTCCGCTATCAGCGCTCGGCGGCGCTGGGTTTTTAGTTCTCGCCGATATTGTCACCCGCGCCATGGCAGGCCCAGGAACTCAGCTTTATCTCGGCATACTAACCTCCCTCATCGGGGTTCCATTTTTCCTCTATCTGGCCGTTAGAGAGACGCGGACATGATCAGCTTTCAAAACCTCACAGCCGGATATGGATCATGTCATGTCCTTGAAAGCATCAGCGCCCGCGCCGCTGCGGGGGAATTCATTGCCCTTATCGGCCCCAATGGCTGCGGGAAGTCTACGCTATTAAAAACACTGTGCGGGATAATTACCCTCAGCTCAGGGCGTATTACGCTTAATGACAAGAGCCTCAGAGAGTTACCGTTGAAGATGCGAGCCCGTAACATCGCTTATCTCGCCCAATCCCGCGAAGCTTTACCCACCATGCAAGTGGAGGAGGTCGTCCGGCTGGGACGCGCGCCATTTCGCGGCGGCCTAGGAAAAATCAGTGCCGCTGGGGAAACAGCAATCTCTTCTGCTTTATCGCGGACCCATTCTGAGCCCTTTAAAGCCCGACGTTTTGATAGCCTTTCCGGCGGGGAACAAGCCCGCGTCCTCTTGGCCCGGGCGCTGGCGGTAGGGGCGCCCGTTCTCTTGGCAGACGAACCGATCGCGGCCTTGGATCCTTTTTATCAACTTTCCATGATGCAGACGCTGAAGGCCGAAGCGGCATCAGGAAAAACCGTTATCGCCGCATTGCATGACCTCTCCCTCGCCGCGCAGTTTGCAGATCAAATCTGGTTAATGCACCAAGGCACGATCCTTGCTAATGGCACGCCAAACGAGGTTTTGGACAATGAAAACCTAAAGACTGTTTTTGGAATTAAATTGCCCGTTGGCGGATTTAGGCCGCTGGAACTCGCCCCTTAACATTCAACAACATTTACAGCTAATCCGCCCTGGCTGGTCTCTTTATATTTAGAGGACATATCAAGGCCTGTCTGGCGCATTGTCTCAATCACCTGATCCAGGCTGACCTTCATTGCTCCGTCTGCGTGTAAAGCAAGCCTTGCCGCATTCACGGCCTTTACCGCGCCTATGGCGTTGCGTTCAATACAAGGTATTTGCACCAAGCCTCCCACTGGGTCGCAGGTCAGGCCTAGATTATGCTCCATACCGATTTCTGCGGCTTGGGCGACCTGTTCCGGGTTTGCACCCCAGACAGCCGCAAGCCCCCCCGCAGCCATTGAGCAGGCCACCCCAACCTCTCCCTGACAGCCCATTTCAGCACCAGAGATTGAGGCGCGCTGTTTGTAGAGCAAACCTATACCGCCTGCTGTCAAAAGGAATTTACGTATATTCTGGGGCAAAGGATTTTCGCCCGCGCAGTAATGCTTCAAAACGGCTGGAATGATCCCTGCGGCACCATTGGTTGGCGCTGTCACCACCTGCCCGCCACTGGCATTTTCCTCGTTCACCGCCATGGCATAGACATTTAGCCAATCAAAAAGTTGTTCGCGCTCATTCGACAGTGGAGAACTGTGAAGTTTTTGCCAGAGCTTAGGGGCGCGCCGCGTGACTTCTAGGCCGCCCGGCAATGTACCTTCTGTCTCAAGGCCGCGCGCAATACACGCCATCATAACGGCGCAAATCGAATCCAGTGCTGCATCTGTTTCGGCGCGAGGCCGCATAGCGTCTTCATTAGCATAAATAATTTCAGCGATAGTTTTCTTCTGTTCGCGGCATTGCGCCAAGAGTTCAGCGGCGGAGCCAAAGGGATAAGGCACCTCGGCCCCATGGGAAACAAGGTCCCCTTCTGCGGGCGTTAAAAGCTGCGCCCGAGAGGCGATAAAACCTCCGCCTGTGGAGTAATAAACCCGTTCAATCAGCAAAGCGCCGTTCTTATCAAAAGCGCGTAAGACCATTTCATTCGGATGTAAGTCGGCGGGCGTGTCATAATCCAAGAGCATATCAGTCTTTGGATCAAACGAAATTATTGGCCCTTTAGCCAATGCTAACTCGTGAGCTTCATAGACTTTTTCTAGGGCTCGCTCTGCGACATTGGCGTCAAAGCTCTCAGGCCGGTACCCTAGCAATCCATAAAGAGATGCGCGCGGGGAGGCATGACCTTCTCCGGTAAAGGCTAGCGACCCCCTTAGGCGAACCTCGATGCGAGCTATCTCATCCATAAGATTATTTTTGCGGAGCCGCACCGCGAAGCGGCGGCCAATACGCATCGGCCCCACTGTGTGGCTAGAGGACGGACCAATCCCGATCCGGAAAATATCGAGCACAGATAACATAGTCCCGCCCTATCAGGGATTTCGGGGCAGTCTATACCAAAATAAATCGAATTAGCGCAATTAAAGTGATGGGTTCAATCCGTTTAGGGATGAACGGAAACTAAGTTCAGCTATAATTCAGTTCCGAGGATGGATAGTATCTCGAAAATAAACTACACTTGCTCAAAATTCTACTTTCTTGAGTACTAAATGGGGAAATGATGATGCACCAAATATTTCGTGTCAGCTTGGCGGGATTGATTTCACTAGGGTATGCCGCAAATGCTACGGCCCAATCTGACAAGGCCCCCGGACAAGTTTTCGACCTGTCTGAATGGAATATCACAATTCCGGTGGACAAGAATAAGGACAAAAAACCTGATACCATCTCGGTCAAAAAGCTCGAAAAATACTCCCACCCCGACTTCTTTTATCTGAATGAGGCGGGCGACATGGTTTTCGCGGCGCCGAACAAAGCCGCCACGACCAAGAATTCCACCAATACGCGGTCCGAATTACGGCAAATGCTACGCGGAAAAAACACGAACCATAAAACCCATGGCGCGAAAAATAACTTTACTGTTGAGGCCCGCAAAGGATCGGATGCCTTTGCGCGTATTGGCGGCCGATTGGATGCCACGCTCAAAGTTGATCATGTTGCAAAACGCGCTGGAAATCCTGACACTAAAGCGGCTTACTCAGCGGTCATAGGGCAAATTCATGCCGTAAAATATGATAATACTAGCTCGGGCTTTGGCTACGGAAATGAACCGATCAAAATTTACTATAAGAAATTCCCACACCACGAATATGGGTCTGTTTTTTGGAACTATGAGCGCAATCTCGCAAAGAAAGACAAGAACAGAAAAGACGTCTCCTATCCCGTCTTTGGTTTTAATTGGGAAAGTAAAGAAGACCCTGGCCCGCAGGGCATTAAGCTGGGCGAAGAATTCAGCTACACCATTAATGTCCATCGTAATGTGATGTATCTGACATTTTCCAGCCCACGTCTTGGGACAAAGACTTTCACAAAAAGCCTTGTCCAAAATATTGACCCATTTGGCCAACGGGATCCCCTGGATAATAAATTCAGCTATGGCGGAGATGCGCTGTATTTCAAAGCGGGTATTTACAATCAGTGCAGCACCAAGAAAGGCGGCGGAGATTGGTATGCAGGCTGTCCGGGAACTGGCGACTGGGAAACAGATAAAGCCAATGGCGATTATGCTCAGGCCAGCTTCTCTAAATTAACGGTCGGTGAGTCTACGCCTGTGAATTAGGCCAGAGCGAAGCCGCGGCTTCGCCTAATCTATTTTTATTTGGCTTTTTGCCGCATCTCATACTGGCGCATCGGCATGGCATCGATAAGCTGGAATAAGTCTTCTTGCCGGACTGACTCGTCCCAACGACTTTTCACGCTCATATCTTTTCCAATTAGGATAAATTGTAAGTCATTAGTGCATTTCGCTATCCGTCGCAGCTGATCGCCAAAATCTTCACGTCTGGCTTTGTTGTTATCGACAGTCACGCTTTGCACGGCGCGCCGCGACATTTCTACAATCGTAAGATGTCGGTCTGAATATTCGTTCCAATTCACGCTATCATAAAACTGATTCAACGCCTCCTCACCATGTTTTTCGGGTAAACACACAACCAAAACCCTGTCCTTACCGAGAGGAGATGGCAGAAACATATTGGAATATATTGATGGCTCTGAAGCCTGCGCGCGGAGATTTAAAACCCCAGCTCCGATAATTACACCTAATAGTAAAACCAAGTCTCTAAACATTTTCATGCCTAACCGCCTGTCACAGACATATGCCGCGTCACGGCCGGTCTCGCGCCGCGCTCGGAAATATCGAAATGGTGCTTCTCAGGCTTTTGATGCATAGCGAGGTTTAATAGCTTATCTAATTCGAGATCCGGGTTCGAGCCGCGTATGGCCTCGCGCAGGTCAAGCTTATCCCCGTGGCCCAGACAGGTGTAAATTTGTCCCGTACAGGTAACGCGAACGCGATTACACCCCGCACAAAAATTATTGGTCAATGGCGTAATCATACCAAGGATGCCGCCTGTTTCAGCGACCTTAACATAGCGAGCGGGTCCGCCGGTTTTCATCGGCGTATCAATAAGTGTGAACCGTTTTTCGAGCTCATCCCGTACCGCGGTTAACGGCAAATATTGATCAACACGGTCCTCATCAATATCGCCGAGCGGCATGACCTCAATCAATGTCATATCCATGCCAAGTCCATGTGCCCATGTCATAAGCTCTGGGATTTCGGCGTCATTCGTGCCTTTCAAGGCAACGGTATTGATTTTAATCTTTAAGCCTGCCTCCTGAGCCGCCTCTATACCGCGGAGAACATCCTCGAGCACGGCGCGGCGGGTGAGTTTAAGAAACGTGTCGGGATCGCGGCTATCCAGCGATATATTGATACGCTCGACCCCATACGCTTTCAAATCGCCCGCAAAACGCTTTAGCTGCGTACCATTTGTCGTAAGCGTAATTTCATCAAGCGCGCCGCTCTCCCGATGACGAGAGAGCCTTTCAATAAACCCCATCAAATCCCGCCGCACCAAGGGTTCCCCCCCCGTCAGGCGAATTTTACGTATGCCGCGAGCGATGAAAGAGGAACACAAGCTATCCAGTTCTTCCAATGTCAATAGATCCTTACGCGGCAGGAAAGTCATGTTTTCGGCCATGCAATAAGTACAGCGTAAGTCACACCGATCGGTTACGGAGAGGCGAAGATAAGTAATCTCCCGCCCGAAACTGTCTTTTAGTTGGCTATCCATCAACCAGATTATGGAAGCCTATGGCCGCACTGACAAGCTCGAAAACTGACGGGGATATCCCATCTGATATATTCGTAATTTTTGTACAGTTACTGCTTGATATCTGCGTCCATGACACATATATGACGCGCGCGGGGTGGAGCAGCCCGGTAGCTCGTCAGGCTCATAACCTGAAGGTCGTAGGTTCAAATCCTACCCCCGCAACCAACCCATTAAAATGCCCGCCCAAAAGGCGGGCTTTTTTGTGGGTGAAGTGCAGAAAAAACGCGCACCCTTAGCGCGTTATTTTATGCGCTCTAGATTTTTCATAGCTAGTAAACTGAGACGTTATGCTTATGGTGAGGGTTATCTTTGTAATAAGATAGTTCAGGAATAATACGCCCAGCTTCATCCGTTAATCTAAATGAGATTTTATTCTGTACGCCTAATCTTTCTACAGCTTCACCATTTTTTATTTTTGGCAAATAGGTCCATACTTCTACAGCTTCAACTGCAGCGCTCTCGAATCCTCTTTCTGTACATCCATTTAAACGAATATTTTTCGTCGCGCCCGTATCATGAATGTCAAATATAAGATGACAATGCCCACTTCTTTTAGCCTGCCAAGGCATGATGGGCGGTACTCTGTAGCAAGGCTCGGCATCGACATTATTCGGATCGGGTAAACTGGCTCTTTTCTCCCGACAAGCTTTCAAGCCTGCTTCTTTATCCTTCTCTAGGACCATTGACTTTAATTCGATAACACCATCAAGATGCTCGTCCCATCCCACTCCAAAGGCCGATAAATTTATGTTATGCGGAAAATGCTTTGCACGATGAATAACTATATGCCTTGGCAAAATTCGATTCATACTTATGTAACATGGCGTGCTTGCGCAGATAGATTTGCCGTTGGAGTAGACACTGGCAGCAGCAGGTCGAATATTAAATGAGACCGTTTTAGGAAAGACTAAATAATATGAGATGAAAGCAAGAAGAGCTATGACTGTCAGAAGGAGTATAATTGAAATTATACTGACGGGCTTAACCCGTTCTACAGCTGGACCTGATGACATCGTAAACTATCGCCTCCCTAAATTTGCATCACCTGACCATAATAAATGCACAATAGCAAAACGAATTGTAATGCTAAAACACAAAAAAGCCCCGCCAGATTTCTCTGAGCGGGGCTTAATTTGTTTATATGGA
>JAHDCL010000035.1 GCA_020629875.1 Hellea sp. | reverse complement strand
AGGCGGCCAATGGGCGGCTCACTTGGCCCTAAGATTTCAACACCATCAGCCCGAGGCGCTAAAGACAGGAATTTCTTAGCCAAGTTTTCCGTCTTCTTCAAATCTTCCCCCGATATTATAACGGCAGCTAACTTCCCGAACGGCGGAAGAAGGAGTGCTTCTCTCATACCCAATTCGGCAGAGATAAAGCGCTCCCTGTCTCCAGCGGCGAGCGCTGCTAAAGCCTCATGGTCTGGCTGATGGGTTTGGATAAGGGCGTGACCGGGTTTGTCGGCCCGACCTGCTCGACCTGCGACTTGCACCAATGTCTGATAAGTTCGCTCCCCAGCACGCGGGTCACCTCCTGCGAGGGCTAAGTCTCCATCAACAACACCGACAAATGTGAGATTTGGGAAGTTATGGCCCTTCACCACCATTTGCGTACCTATCAAGATATCAATAGCTCCCTGCTCCATTCGCGCCATGCGCGCCGCAATCTCGGCGGGGTTTCCAGCCGTGTCCGAAGAGAAAATTTCGATCTTAGCATCCGGAAAGTGTCGGCCCGCCTCCTCGGCAATTCTTTCCACCCCCGGGCCTACAGATGTGAGCCCCTCCTCCGCCTTGCATTCCGGGCACGCCTTGGGCATTCGCATCGAGAAACCGGTTTGATGACACATCGCGCGGCCTGTCGCCCGATGCTCAACCAACCAACTATCAGTATCAGGACTCTTAAGCTTCTCGCCGCAGTTCCGGCATATAATCAGCGGCGCATAACCTCGGCGATTGAGATAAAGCATCGCTTGCTCCCCGCGCGCCAACACGGTCTGGGTGGCTTCAATTAACGGGGCCGAGATATAATCCCCTTTTTCAGGCGGATGATCTTTAAGGTCGATCAAGTCAATTTCAGGTAACGTCACCGCCCCCGGACGCTCTGGTAGAACAACATGAGCGTAGCGGCCAGTACGCGCATTGACCAAACTTTCAAGAGACGGCGTGGCGGAGGCCAGCACAACGGAGTGTTTGGCGATTTTCGCGCGAACCACCGCCATGTCCCGCGCATTATATATAACCCCCTCTTCCTGCTTGTAGCTCGTATCATGTTCCTCATCGACGACAACAAGCCGAAGATTTGGAAATGGCAGATAAAGCGCGGATCTCGCACCGACCACAAGCTGCGCGCGTCCCTGAGCAACTTCGCGCCAAACCCGCCGACGCATAGCATCCCCGAGCTGGGAATGCCACGGTGCAGGAGCCGCGCCAAATCGAGATTTGAACCGTGACATACCCGCCTGTGTGAGCGCAATTTCAGGAACTAAAACAAGGACTTGACCACCCTCTTTTAAAGCCTCTGCAACTGCCTCAAAATAGACCTCTGTCTTGCCGGAACCCGTTACTCCATCAAGGAGACTCACATTGAAATTTCTCTGAGAGACTTGCGCAATTAAATCATCTGAGGCTTGTTTTTGCGCGGGGGTAAGTTCCATCCCACCATAGCTCGCATTAGGAACCTCAAAAGGCGCGTCGACTGGCAAAGCTTTGGCACGCAATCCACCCGCTTTTTCCAAGCCCCTTACCACGCCCGCACTCACGCCCGAGCGCTCCGCAATCTCGGAGGCTCGGGCAGGAAAAGGCCCTCCGCGCTCTAAGATGGCTTGGCGAGCAGGCGTCATCTTAGGAGGCAAGATACCGCTGGGAGAGTATTGGGTGACCAGCAGGCTCGGGTCGAGTGCTTGATAGCTTCGCACAACCATCCGAAGCACCAACCCTGGCGACACGCAATTATAATTGGCTGTCCAGCTAATGAACTCTAACATTTCAAGCGAGAGTGGTTTTGTCGCCTTTACCTGCGCGACTTCCTTCAGTTCTCGCGTGCCATCGTTCTCCACGATATTTAGGACCACACCTAACTTTATCTGTTTTCCGATGGGGGCAAATACAAAGTCGCCGCGAGAGACCGTCATCCCATAGGGTATTGAATAGTCAAAGGCGCCAGGCACGTTCACCGGAAAAAGGATTTGGGCATTTTTCATTTTTTTGTTTCTTGGGCCATGATTCGTGATAGCAGACTTGAGAACAAAATTGTCTACCTTTTGGAGTCTCCCATGAAATTTTTTATTGATAGTGCCGACCTCGATGCAATTGCAGAGTTAAACGATATTGGGCTCGTTGACGGGGTCACCACTAATCCCTCAATCATCGCGAAATCGGGCCGCGATTTCAAAGAGGTCATCAAGGAAATCTGCAAGATTACAGACGGCCACGTCAGCGGCGAAGTGGTAGCGATGGAGGCCGGTAAGATGATTGAAGAAGGCCGGATTCTTCGCAAAATCGCCCCAAATGTTTGCGTAAAACTCCCTCTAACAATGGATGGCCTGAAGGCCTGCAGCACTCTGTCTCGAGAAGGCACACCAACCAACGTCACACTCTGCTTCTCACCCAACCAAGCCCTATTAGCGGCCAAATGCGGGGCCACTTATATATCTCCCTTCATAGGGCGTCTTGATGACCTTTCCTTAGATGGCATGGAGCTTATTGAGGACATTCGCACGATTTATGACAATTATGGCTTTGAAACAGAAATCCTTGCCGCCTCTATCCGCAATGCCAACCATGTTAAAGAGTGCGCCATTGTAGGCGCTGATGTCGTAACGGCCCCACCAAATGTTATTAAGGGACTCGCCAATCATGCGCTCACCGATAAAGGGCTCGCAGCTTTCATGAAAGATTGGGAAAAGACCGGTCAATCAATCCTATAGAGACGTTTATTTTAACGCTTCTTAAACCATAAACGGCGAATTTGATGCCCTAAATTACAGGGCTGACATGATGCTGCGAGCAATCTTTATTTCTTCACTTACACTAGCCATTTCGGGCGGGCTAACGGCCTGCTCAACGGTGACGGACAACATCCCGACCGTGAAAGTCGAAAGAAAGAAAAAGACGAAGCGGGTTGAAGCCGCGCCTGGCCGCCATCCAATACAGCCGGCAAGCTATTCCGTGCCGAAAGTACAAAAAGCTGAGGCTGCGATGGTTTGTGAAAATGATAATATGCGCAATCGTGCAGCCGATGGTAACATGAAAAATGACATGGCCCGCGTACTCATCTTAGAAGAAGGCGGACGCTCATCCAACATCATTGCCGATGTCGAAGTAAATTGCCGAGACTATTTCCGGGATCAAGCGTCGCAGTCCACAAGAACAGTAGAAACAGTGCCGACTTATACCATCACCCAATCTGCACCTATGCCCGCCTATACACCCCAAGGGCGCCAGACCATTATTGCGGCCCCTGCCCCAGTCATGAAACCGCGTCAGAAAGCTCAAGTGATTGAGACGAAAGCCGCAACACGCGTTGAAGCGGCCGACGGTTATTATTATTCCATAAAAAGAGGCGACACCTTATACGGCATCGCCCGCGAAAATTGTTCATCAGTGAATGATATTTCTCGCCTAAACGGTATCGCTGATCCAACGAAAATCGAAATCCATCAAATCATTCGCCTCCCTGCGAAAAAATGCAACGCTCGTAAATAGCTATTTGATAGCTTTTAGGCGTGGCGATACTTTCTCTTCCTTAGGCAGGACTGGATATTTTGACGTCCCCTCGGCGCGCGCTGCATCAGCAGCGATCATGCTGGATCCAATAGCGACACCGCCAATAGCTGCATAGCGTTCAAGTTTCTGCTTCTGTACGAGATTAATCTTGCGAAGCGTATCAATATCTTCCATCGCCGCAGTAAACTTCGCATTGAGGTTTTCAAACTCAACTTTTGAACGCGCTAAGGCCCGGGCATTGCGCTCAACTTCGTCCGCTTTTCCACGGAACCGAGTTTCATTACGATCATTTCGCTCACGCTCAGTTTCGAGTTGATTGCGAAGCGTAATGATTTCCTCATCAAAGTGAGTGGACATATTGTCCTTAATCCGGACTTGTGTGTTCAGTTGCTCGATACGGCTCTTAAGTGCCAGCGTTTCATCATCACGGCGCTTTAACGTATCCTCATAAACATTTTTCTGGGTTTTGAGGTCATATTTCGCATTCTCAAGCGCCCCATTTGCCTCGAAATACTTGGTCTTCATTTCATTAAAGTCCAAGCGTAAGTTCTTTAACTCAACTTCCGCTGTATCGCTCGATTTCGACTTTGCGTCCAAACGGTTCGACAACTCCTCAACGCTTTTGGAAAGTTCCATAACGCGGTGGTTTTGGGTTGAAAGGCTTCCCGCTTGCTGAGCAACCTCGTCCTGAAGGTTTTGATTGCTCATTTGAAGCGTCGCTAAGCGCTCATCCTTTTGCGTGAGCTGACTAGACAATGTTTCAATGTCGCGCCCTTGCTTCACAAGCTTTTCACGGTCGCCAACTTCGCGGTCTTTACGTTGGGCGATATCCGCTTTTGCATTTTCCAGCTCTTGGCGCACTTCATTGTGTTGGCGCTCAAGATTGATAAGCTTGTTTTCTTGTTCAGATGCCCAGCTCGTTTTTTGCTCTAATTTTTTAGACGTGGATTGCAGGTCTAATTTCAATTGAGCAGTTTCGGCCTCTAAACGATTTACGTGGCGCAACCCCGCTTCCATCTTTGAGATGGTCTTGTTGAGAGTTGCCATACGCTTTGCGGCTAGCTGCTGCTGATCAGCATTAGCCTTTAGCTCGCCAACTATCGCATCAACAGACTCACGCGCTTGTTGAATATCGTCAGGCGACGCCGTTTTACCACTCATACTCGCGGAAGGGGTGTAAACAGGCGACAGTCCGCTAGGCTTAGGAAGTTCAGTTGTCATTTTATCACGCTTAAAGAAGTTCATAATTCCCCCCCGGGAAGGTCAAAGTTCAAAAATTCCGCCGCAATTGGCCCGAATCGTTGATTAAAATGACCACAACGCCGTGATTCCGACAAGCGCGAACGCCCATGGAACCTCGAAATACTAATAGAGAGTTAATTTTATCGTTTCACAGCCGAAACAAACCCGCCCCTAGGTCCATCATTTGCCGAGCAGGCAGATACTCGGACCGGGTTTACCGAACCAATTACGGCCCAGTTACCACGCTATCGGGCTTAATCATGTCAATCGATGGAAGGACTTCAACGGGACAAGCTTTGATATCATAGACAATCGTTACCTCGTCGGGGCACAGGATAGCGCCTGCTTGCATATTTGACTCAATTGAAGTCGTTGGGGTCGGAACGACTGGACAGTCGCCCAAGTCAAAGACCTCTGTTTGACCATCGGAACAGACAAAGCTGTTTTGCACTTTGGTCTCAACAGATGTTGGCGCTAGCCCTTTTTTGACCGTGTAGACTTGTGCTGGCGGAGCGTAGGGCCCGACCTGCGCAGGCGAGATACGACGCAATAAACCTCGCGCCGTATTCTGATCAAACTTCATCCGCATTTGCAGATAGACACCCTTACGTGAATATTCTGCAGCTTCGAAATCATCATCGACAAAGCCTTTGACATTGTAGCCAGCAGAAACCCAAATATTCTTCACAGGGCTCACGCCAATGCTTGGCCCGATACTGTACTGTGCGGAATTGGTCCCGTTCGAAGTCATATATGACCCACGCAAACCGATATCAATTTTCTCCGTCACGTCAAAGCGCGCCTCGCCGCCGAGTAAGTGATTCCAGCTTTTTAGCTTCTTCCCGCCCAATTCGGTGCTGACGTGCTTGACCCCATAATTAGCGGTCGCCTGAAAACGGTCTGTAATCATCTGGTTGATTGCGATGTTATTCACAATCTTGGTCTCTGTTTCTCCGAGGGCATTTTTATCATGGCTCAAATCAAAACGATCGAAGATGATTGTCTCTTCACCGCGTGGGCGCCAGGCCCCGCCTAAACGGATATCAAGCTGACTCGTATCTTGAGAAGCATCATCGAGCCTGTTGAACAGCGCACGAGCAGAACCTGCGAGCGATAGCTCTTCGGAAAGTTCACGCGCTACGCCCGCAGAAACTGTAGTAGTGTCTCCGGCTGATGAATTACGCCCTTCAAGACGAACAGAACCACTCATGACATCATCACGATATGCCAAACCGACATATGCCGATGTAAAGTCCTCATTAGTTTCAAGCGGCGAAATCGCGGCATCAGGCGCAACTTCGATAAAAGTGCCCTTTTGGTCAATTACGTTGCGATTGCGCAAACCGCCAGACGCCGACCAATTCTCATCGATTTGCACTTGCTGATCTAGGCCAATCGTTGCGCCAAGACGTCGTCCCGAGTCATTCGTCATGAGATCAGAATTGGCTGATACCGTTGTCCCTTTCCATGGCGTGGCTGAAACACCGATAACCGTGTTATCACTCTTTGTATCCGCTCCGTTGAGCATTTCATGTCTTACAGAGACTGTCGCGAAATTTTTTAGGTTCTTATCTACCCCAATTGTGGTGCGCTGGGGATAGGCACTCACTTCATCCTTACCGCCCAAAGGCTGCTCATGACTAACCTGAATGGTGGCGTCGAATTTTGGCACTCGCACAGAAGCTCGGCCAATGGCGAGAAGTGACTGTCTGTCTTCAGCATCCGCGAGTTCATCTTTGCTCGCGCGAAGGCCTCCACTGATGGTCATAAGCTCGCCCTGATGAGTAGCTAGAACTTCGGCGGTATTACGAGAATTGCCGGTCGATAGGTTTTCTTCTCGGAATGCTTGAGCTTCCACGCGGCGACTTCCGCGGCGGCCCGTCTCTTCATCTTCGAACTCATCAAATTTATAAGCAGCTTTGGCACCATAACGGCGAACACCCGCTGTGTTGGAGTTTGTTTGGCCCACGCCATATCCTGCTTCTTCTTCACGGAAATAAGCTTCACCCGTAAAGTTCTCAGAGGTATGAATAACCTCAGCCAAGATAGCGTCAGCGGTACCGTCATTTGCAGAACCTTTATTCTCAGTAATAGCGTATTCTGCGCGTAGCTGAGTATTTTCAGTGACTTGAGCAATAACATCTACACCGACTTGATTTTGCTCAATCCCGCCCTGCAGACTCGATCCATCCTCATGAACGAAAGTTGATCCTATTTGGACCTTTTCATCCAGAATTTGCGTCTGAACCCGACCACCAAAGGTGATGTTACGCTCGGCATCTTCGGCGGTCTCATAATCTACGACGATTACATTTGGATTGAACTCGTCGTCAGAAACATCGACGGGTAAACGGAAAATGAGCTGCCCTGTATAATAGTCAAGTGTGTAGTCTAGGTAACGCACCATAACTTTGCGCTCCAAGACGATGTCCGGGCGGAAGCGGTCACGTGTTTCGACAACGATTTCTTCTGACTGAGCCAACACTCTTTCACTTGAAAGCTGATAAGTCCCGCTCGTACCATCCGCAGGGATTTCATCTTTGGCGAACCCTTGATTTGTTTCAGCTGCAAAACCGAGAACTTGAAGATTATCACCCAAATATTCGGCTTTAAGCCCGGAAAGACGACGATTATAAGAGGTCAGACGGCCTTCAGTGATGTTCGTATCATAGTCGCCAAACATAGCATAAGCTTGGCGTTTTTCTAGTTTCACATAAATCGGGTATCGGCTCACGCCCTCAAAGTCCTGATAAGACCGGTCACCATAAAGCGTATAGTATGCATTAGGATCAATCTCGCCCAGGAAGTCCCCATCAACATCACCCGTACGCTTATGCTTGGAGGTGTCGACTGACATTGTCATGAGCCAATTGCCTTTGACCATACCCTTAGCAAAGAAAGCTAAACGGCCATCTTTGATGACATCTTTGCCCTCAGTTTCGCCAAGAGCAATGGCATTTCCTTTAATATCATCATAGCCAACAGAGCCTTCAGCCAAGCCGACTAGAATCCAGTCACGCTTCTCTGGCTCCATATACATATAGATCGGGACCTTGCGTCCGTTATCCAATGTCGCAATTACCGTCACCTTACCAGTTTTTAGAGTAGGCTCGAGCTTGACTTTAAGCATTCCATCCGCGCCAACAGAGAAATCCCGGCGCGCCGATAACGGTGCGATTAGATCCTGCGTTTGCTCAATGAGGCGGTTCTCGCCCGTTTCATCATATAGGCGATATGGCGGCTCAACATCGATTGTTGTGATACGTCCAGCGTGAACGGGGCGACCAGCCTCATCTTCCATGCGAATAGCGACAACTGGGACCGTACGACCATCGGCGATAAGTATCGACTGATCTGGCATCGCAATAGCGCGCGCAATGTTTTTGACAAAGGATATTTCCTCACGCAAGGTTTGGATCACCGTGCCGTTACGATCCTTAATCGTCGCGACGACCTCATTTCGGCCTTCCAAAAGGTCTACGCCGCGCCAACGGCTAATCATAACGCTTCGGTCGGAATTTCCGTCTTTGCCTGCGAAATTCATGTCCGAAACAGCATTACCATTTACTGTCAAAGCAATGACATGCTCTGGACCGTGTTTAATACCAATGTGCGTAGACGGTTTAGACGGCGTACGATTAGTATCGGGATATACCCAGCCAATGCTCGCATCCTGGCCCTCTAGCCACGTGACATCATAATCTTTATATTCTGTTGCGTCGTTAAATTCTACGTCTTCAACAATATCCTCACGTGCACCTGTTTGCTTTAGGTAGAAGTTTGCGCGCCAAATACCACCGCCCTGCACATCTACAAACTTAGAGTTTGTCGCTCCGGCATAGCGCGTATTCTCTTCGCACTTCATCAGCTCAAAGCCCTTGGGCAATGTTTCTTCGTCGACCTGCACAACGTGTGTGCCCTCTGTTACGCCTTCAAAATGAAATAAGCCGTCAGGGTCTGAAACAACATATGCCCCGGTTTCCATGTAAAGACGAACGCCTTCAACCCCGACGCCGCGGCGAATTTCTCGTACCCAGTCTTCATCGCCATCGCAGCTTTGCTCGGAAATACGGCCCACAATAGTTGATCTCGAGCGCAGCAAATCTTCACGCAACTGAATGCCGGCACGCGCAATATTGGAAAGTTGAGCACCTGTACTATCTCGAACAACCGCTTCATTGACAGCGTCACCCATTGGTGCGCCCGGGCCAATTTCCAGCGCGTAATCCAGCGAAATTGTCTCGCCCGGCTGGATCAACCCCATAGGGAATGTGAGCAACGTCGCATTATCTGAAATTTGCGGCTCATCAATTGTCACCTCCGCAATCCGCGACGTTCCCGAAACGTAACGGAAACCGACGGGTAACGTGTCATAGAGCATGACCGGCGCAGCAGCTTGGCCGCGATTTTCAATGGTGACTGTGTAATTTACAAAGTCTCCGACATCCCCAGTTGCCCTATCGGCCGCCTTGTTGAGAACTAAGTCGGTCTCTGGGTCGAGCGGAATATCAAATCGTAAAGGTCCCGCTTCGCCAAGACTAAATCCCTCTCCGTAGGAGGCGTCTGTAATTACGAAGCTTCCATCCGCAAATTGTGTAAAGCTTTCGGCGGGCAGCACGGATGAGAAACGGTAGCCTTCCGGGGGCTCAACGAGGATTGCGTAATTTCCAGGCTCGACAATCGGATATCGGAACTCACCATTTTCCATCTCATAGGTTAGGCCGCCGCTATCTCTCAGGTCTTGGCCGCTAACGACTTCGGCTGGGAATGTTGAAAAGCCGTCAACCCCGCGAACAGCCGCCTCATTATTTGTATTCAAATCTATAAGCGTAATCGTCGCGCCATCAATCACCTCGCCTGACACTGAGCTAAAGACCCGGTTCAAAGGATTTACGATTGCGGTGTCTACAGTCACGTCTGTAGCGTCAAATGTATCCACATATGTCGCTGTTAACTGCGTATTTGCACCAACACTGAGCTCATTATCATTTTGCGTTGTCGCTGCTAATGTAGATGGCACATAAGCCCAAAACTCGCCAGAATCAGGGTCTGACTCGTAGAGCCTCAAAACAATCACATCCCCAGTATCTGAGGTGACCGTTATCTCGAGTGTATCTATCGCACCCGAATCTAGATTTTGTCCCGTATCCGTCACCCGAACAAACATCAGCTCGCCTGCCAAATAGGTTGTGGCTGGGATAAGAGGTACTTCGCCATTCAGCTTAACCAAATCACCGCCTGTGGTAACTGGATCGCCAACAGGAATATAGTCACCTGCAAGATCGCCGGATGGACTGTAATCCGAACCATTAATACTCCGCAGGATAGGCGACGGGGCCGTGGGTGAGTTTCTAAAAAATTCTATGACTGCAGGGGACGCAGGCGGACGAATGGTAAATACCGCGCTGTTAGTGGCGATACTTTCAGTCTCGCTACCGACGTTGTAACTTACCGAGGCCACATTGACGACATCTGTGCCGAACACTTGTGCGCTAGCAACTTCACCGCCTGCTATCCAAGCAGAGGCTGCTAGAGCTAGAGCTCCGACGTTATGTTTAAGTGATTGGGTCAATTACCTATTTCGCATCCACATAGAGGCGGCTCCCTTGAGCCGTCATTAAATTTGTCCTACCGCCCAAATGAGGCGGTAGGAAAAGCGTGAAAATATATCCGCTTACTTTACGAAAGCACGGATAGTAACAGTACCTGTTGTAGAAACAGCAGGGGCTACCGGAGCTGGTAAGCTCGCACCTGTTAGATTGATAACACATGCACCGCCTGTACAGTCAGTATTAGCTGCAGGAAGCGCTGGGGACGCAAATGATCCACCAGTAAAGTCACCACCAAATACTGCACCTGCGAAGTCTAGCTCATCAGCCAAGACGTCATTGATAACAATATCTGTAGCGGCAGAAGAGCCAGTGTTTTCAACTGTAATTACGTACTCCACACAGGCACCGGGGATACTGTATCCACCTGTCGCTGTTCCTGGAATGACTGTACAGCCTGTGCCATCTTCGGAGTGAATTGTTACAGCTTTTGAGGCTGCAATATCCGCAGCAGCAACAACATATGTACCTGTTGCAGAATGGTCACCTGCATTATCGCCCTCATTGGCTGTTCCTGATCCATCAGCTAGCACGTTTTCAGCAGCGCCAGTGAGATCATTACCGTCCGCATCGCCCGTAACCGGTGTTCCTGCATTGGGTGACGTAGAAGGCTCAAGAGTATCAGCAACAAGCGAAAGCTCAGCGGTGTTCCCGTCAGCCGCAGATGTCGGGATATCTTGGGTCACAACTACCCAAAGAACCTCATCGGGACCGAGTTCCGGTGGGTTAGCTGGGTCATAAGTCACAGGTGCGCCGTCGCCTGCACCAGGTTCATAGACTCCATCGCCATCGTCAATATAATAAACAAGAACAGGAGTCGCGCCTGCTGGATCATCCGTATCAATATCATCACCTGACTCTTCAACAACTGACAGCGCATACGCTTGTGTGTCGTTACCCTCGTTGGTTACGGAGAATACAAGTTCTTCATCAGTAGCGCCTGGCGCGACTGTATTATCGCCCTGTGATGCAACTGTAAGATCAATCAATCGGTCAACTGTAAACTCAGTCGGACCATTTGGATCGCCTGGATCACTTGTGTCGATGACTGGCTGCGTAACGCCGCCTACATCATATGTAAGAGTAAATGTGTTTTGCACATTTGTGCCCGCAGGGGTTAATTGCGCGTGTGCACTTCCCGCCGTAAAGACCGTGAGAGCAGTGGCCCCCAACAGACCTTTCAATAACTTTGTTTTGGTCATAAAACCCGCCTTTTTTCTTTGTTAGAGCAAGCTTTATAGTGAAAGTTGGTTAAATCAGCCCTTAGAAGCGTAGTTAACAAGGCATAAAATCACCCTTAACGACCATTAACTAATTACCTGCATTAGTCAATAATTTCAATGACTTAAAAGACATAAAGCAAATAAAAATTAAGAACCTGTTTACAGTATATTTTTTTAGTTTCTAACGGCGGTTCCTAGGCTAAATATCGATACTCTGGGAAACAACGTTTTCTATTCGGGCAACCAGACATGAGCTCATTTGCCTCGTTAGGCGCATAAAAAAACCCGCCTCATGAGCGGGTCTTTTCAAAAATCTGAGAGTCAGGCCTATTTGAGGATGCCTTTGTAAGAAAGCGTACCAGTCTCACCGACCGCCAATGGGCCAGCCACCGTCCATCGAATATGCGTAATATCTTCAGCAACGGCCGCTCGGCTATTCCCATCTTGCCCAACTGTGCGAAGCCCTGCACGGGATGCGAAAGTTTGACCACCATCCGCAGAATAAACCACCTTTGCGCCAGACTTACTCGCCGAGTCTTCCATGTACTTTATTTCCCCAGGCACAGGCATCGTCAGAACGAGGTCGGTCGCTGGAGCCGCATCATCATTTGTGTAGTTTAGCGTATATACGACGCGCTCACCGGGAACGACCAACTCAGCCGGTTCGCGAGTCACACTTTCAGTCCCATCGGGCATTTGAACCACAACCTCTTTTTCCACGCTTTGTTTTGCTGTTAGTGCGGAGGCAGAGACAGATGTCAGAATTGAAGCTGCTGTAATGATAGCAATTGTTAAGCGGCGCATAGGATATCTCCGTAAGATACAAGTAATATTTCCGGCAAGCTAACTCGCTATACTTAATATAAATCTAATAAGGACTGCACTCGCTGCAGTCATTTATCCGGTGTTCATTTACTTTTGATTAACCCAAACCTTAAGGCTTTATTAAACTTTGTTTCTTGACGAAAATTTTCAATCTCCTCTCTACGACTTTTCTTATCCCTAACACCATTGGGGTCACTTTAGGGATGAAGGGATAGGCATGCGCCTGAATACACTTGTTACACTTGGTGCTTCTGCAGCATTTGGCCTAATGGCGGTGCTCCTCGCTCGCGGATGGATCAATGAGGCCATCGAAGACGAGTTCCGTGACAATCGACCAAAGGCAGATTTTATAATGAAGAACGCTGATGCCACCCTTCCCATTGTCATTGCTGCAAATGATTTGAGTTTTGGCGACGAGTTAACCGCTGAAGTTCTACGCATCGTAAACTATCCAAAAGATGCGGTTCCAGTTGGCTCCTACTCATCGCTCGACGAAATTTTTACGGACACATCCAAGCGCACCGTAGTTCTAAGTCAGATGCGCCTGAATGAGCCCTTGATGAATTATAAAATAAGTGGACCCGGGGGAAAGGGATCACTTTCCGCACGAATATCCGACGGATATCGGGCCGCTGCCATTAGAGTTGATGACGTGACGGGAGTCGCAGGCTTCATCGTTCCCGGCGACTTTGTCGACGTCATTTACACGCGAGACCCTGAAACGCGCAGGAACGGTACAGAGCTCATATCAGACATATTGCTTCAGAATATTAAAGTCTTGGGCATTGACCAAAACCAAAACGAAAACTCGAGCGCGGCGGATATTGCTCGCACCGTTACTGTGGAAGTCAGCAATGATGATGCTCAGCGCCTTCACCTTGCTCTTGATACTGGCAAGCTATCACTCACACTCCGCGCTGCAGGAGAGCAAACCCTCGATCCCGTTCAGACGGTAAAATCCTCTCAGCTTGGCAAAATGTCGGCGATTGCAAAGAAAGCGCCCATCCGCAGGGCTGCTGTCACAGCTCAGAAATCCGAAAGCTCAAATATCGCTCAAGTTACGATTATTCGCGGTGATATTCGCGACGAGGTCACGGTCCTCCGCGAATCCGACTCGCCAAGCTTGGCAGGTGGATAAGATGAGACAGACTATCTTAAATAGCGCATGCACCGCTTTCGTTGCGATGGCTCTTTTGAGCACACCCGCGATGGCAAAATCATGGGTCGATAATGTTTCAGCGAAAGAAAGAGTGTCTGCGACCGTTGTGAAAGACGATATGGTTTTGATGAGAACGGAAACGGCTTTCAAGGAAGTCCGCGTCGCAAATGCTGAGGTCGCAGATGTCGTCGTCCTCACTGACAAGTCTTTTCAAGTTATGGGAAAAAGAAGCGGCAAAACGAACGTAATGCTCTACGACACCCAAAAACGCCTTGTCGACATTGTTGATATCACCGTGGGCTTCGACATGACTGGCCTTAAAAAATCGCTTTTTGAGACTTTTCCAAATGATAGAATTGAAGTTCGCAATATGGCTGGAGGTGTCTATTTATCTGGTGAAGTCGCGACAGATGCCGTTGCACGACAAGCCGAAAAAATAGCGCAAGCCTATGCACCCAATCGCGTAACAAATGGACTTTCGATCCGCGACTCACATCAGGTTATGCTTGAAGTTCGGTTCGTCGAAGCAACGCGTGATGCCGTCAAAGAACTCGGGATTGGTCTTCTGACCCAACGTGCGGGCGATTTTGCATTTCAAAGCGGCGCGGCCATTGCAAACCCCGCGCTCTCGGGCACTTTATTTGGAAGTCTCGGAAACGCGACACTGGATACATCGATCCAAGCGTTAGAAGAAAAAGGTGTTATTCGAACCCTAGCGGAGCCAAACTTGGTTTCTATGTCTGGCGAAACCGCGAGTTTCCTTGCGGGCGGAGAATTTCCAATACCCATCCCAGCAGATGATGGACAAGTTGGAATAGAGTATCGCCAATTTGGCGTTGGCCTCGCATTCACACCAACAGTATTGGATGATGGCATCATCAATCTAAAAGTTGCTCCGGAAGTGAGCCAACTCGATAGCGCCAACTCTGTTCAAATTAACGGAACAGAAGTCCCTGCTTTGCGGGTGCGCCGCGCAAACACAACAATTGAACTTCGGAACTCGCAAAGCTTCGCAATTGCTGGGCTCTTGCAAAATGAAAACAGCAACCGAAAAACGCAAACACCTTGGATTGGAGATGTTCCTGTCATTGGCTCGCTCTTCAGATCCTCCCGTTACCAAAAGTCGGAAACGGAACTCGTAATTATAGTCACCCCACGCCTCGTGCAACCGGCCTCTGATATATCAGAACTCGCCTCACCATTGGACCGTCTCTCCGTTCCCGGAGATATGGAAAGCTTCATTGGTGGAGTTTTGGAGGGGCCGGTTGCCGATAGCGGCGGATTGTCAGGAGCTTACGGATACGCACGTGAATAGGAGCATCACATTGAAAATACTCTTCGCCACCATAAGCCTCACAGCACTTTCAGCCTGTGCTACGACTAAACCTGCTTTGCAAAGCGGCTCATCCGAATTTGGAAACGCGGTGCGTCAGAATATTGCCGCACACGCCATCGCACCGACACCAGAACAGAAGGCTAATACCTTCATTCCGGCAGACGCAACCAAGAGAGCAAAAGCGCGTGAGAACTACCGAAAAGGCGAAACTCCTGAACCACAATCCATAGCAACAACCGATTAGAGAGAACCTTTGATGAAAATTGCGGCTTTCATAAGATCCTTCACGCACAGCACAACCGGTTCTGTTGCTATCTGGGCCGCGTTTACGACACCCGTTCTCATCGCCGGCGCGGCCCTTTCTGTCGACGCGGCGCGTCTCTACAACATGGACAATGAACTACAGAGCGCTTCGGACGCGCTGGCACGTGCGGGCGCCGCTGAACTCGACCAACGTTCTGACTCGCTAGAGCGCGCCAAGCGCGCAGTACAAAACCTTGTCAGCAATGATCAAAAATTTTCCAAAGATGGCAAAGGAAATGTTGAAGTTGATACAATTCGGTTCTTAAAATCCATTCCAGATAATGATTATGACAATGTGCAGCCCAGCGACGTGACTTACGATCCAACAGAGGCAAGATATATTGAAATCAAAGTGAAATCGGAAGATGTGGCCACTCTCTTTCCGAATTCGCTTCTTAAAAAAATCTCCGACACGACCTTAGGTGCGAAATCGATAGCGGGTTTAGGCCAAGGCGTTTGTGGCAGCGCCCCTATATTCATCTGCAATCCACAAGAAGGCAAAGCCCAAAACATCTACGCTGCTATGGAAGACAAAAGCTTCCAAAGGAAACTCATTCAGTTTAAAGTTACAGGTGGCGGCAAATCACGATACGGCCCAGGCAATTTTGGATATCTCGACCCCACAGGAGGCAAAGCTGGGGCCGCTGATATGCGCGAGGCTCTTGGCAAGGATATAACCAATTTTTGTCTCTCGAAAAGTGACGGAGTAGCCCTGCGTACTGGAAACATCAGCTCTGCCGCGCATGGGTTTAACACCCGCTTTGATATTTATGAGGGGTCTTTTAAAAGTAAAAGTAACGACCCTGATTACGCACCAGCCGCTAATGTTGTTAAAGGTTATGCAGGTAAGAAGGCCTGTTCAACTTCCGCCGATACTCGCGCCTTAGGATTACCGCGAGATAAATGCTTCGAGAATGGAACTTGCACTGAATCCGATGGCCGCATTGGCAACGGGGACTGGGATTTTGTGGAATACTTGAAAATCAATCATAACGCTGTGCGCAGCATTACTATTGGCGAAACAAGTTACCGCATTAATTACAATAAGCATACATTAACGCCCGCAACGCCTCCGTCGCGTTATGAGGTATATCGCTGGGAAATTGATACGAACTCAATTCCGGGAAAATTGACGTATGGCAACTCTAATACGCCTGAAGAGGGAATACCTCAATGTCACAGTCACGGACCATCAACAACTGTCGACGACCGAAGAGTCATTCACGCAGCTGTTCTAAATTGCGGAATGATTGAGGACAGTGGAACGAGCATGAATGGGCGAACAGACGCATTGCCTGTCGAAACCTTTGTTAAGGTCTTCCTCACCGAACCCATGGGAAAAGGACAGGACAACATCATTTGGGGTGAAATAATCGGGCCCGTCATTCAAGGCACTGATGCGCCTTCAAGAGACAAAGTAGCAATTGCACGCTAATGAGTCTTTTACGCTCATATCGAAATTCCGACTCGGGAGCGGTCGCGATAGAAGCGGTTTTCGCCTTACCATTTCTTATTTTAATCGGTTTTGGCGCAGTTGATGGCTCGCTGCTAATGATGCAAAATCATAAAGCTGAAACAGGGCTAATATCCGCAGGCGGTTACTTAGCGAGATCAACCTCTCCCAAGAACCTAGAAGGAAATGCTAAACGGTTAGCCACGACAGGGCAGGTTCGAAATGGCGGTACCCGGCAAATAAGCAATTGGTCCGAAAGCGATATCGTCATCTCCTATAAGGCTTTTGCGAATGCAGATGGTGGATCTGGGCATGCCTATAGGGGCAATGACTCCATTCAGGTCGTTCAACTCTCAACCAACATACCCTTCAGCGGTATTGGCTTCTTAAAATCTATCTCCGGCGGCGCAGTCACGATTGAAGCCCGATATGAAGAACGGCTTATTGCCGATCAATCATGAGATTGCGCAAATTAGCAATAAACCAAGATGGCGGCGTTTCTGTTGAAGCCTCCCTCATCCTGATGATTATGGTCGCATTCACCGGCGCTACAGTTGAGGCGGGATACGCATATTTCCAATGGAACGGAGCGCAACAAGCGGCTCGTCACGGCGCAAGATTAGCCGCGACATCAGATCCGGTTTCGCAGTTACTCTCCTCCATGACAGGCATCGGCAATGGGGTAGAGGCTGGTGATCCCATGCCTGATTATGCCGTCAGTTGCGCGGGTAAAACATCGCGCTGTAATCAAGGTGGTTATGATAGCGCCGCTATGAACAAAATTGTTTTTGGGCCTGATAACGACAATAGCTGCGCTGCCACTGAAAAAGCACGCCGAGGCATGTGCGATGTTTTCGATGACGTGTCTAAGGAGAATGTTGAAATTACTTATATGAGCTCCGGCCTAGGCACCGCGGGATACCCCGCAAGTTTGTCTCCGCTTGTAACTGTTAAGGTTACAGAGCTAAAGTTTGACTTTGTTTTTCTAGATTTATTCACCCCAGATAGTTTTTCAACAATGCCGGATGTGAGCGTGAGCCTCATGGCCGAAGATTTAAAGAGTGGAAGATGAACACCAACCCTCTATCACCAACAGACCTCATTCGAGAAATTGACCTCCAGCAGGATGATGACCTCGCTATACCGCGCTACGAAGGGAGTGCTCTAACTTTAGAAAACGAGGCCGCCCCAGAAGTAGCAACTGGCGAGACTCGTTCAAATCCGGGCGCTCATTGTATTGCCCTAATGGGCGCCTCGGGAGGCGTGGGTGTCACTAGTCTTTGTGTTCAATTAGCATATGACCTCGCAATCCAATCTCAGAGTAAAATACAGAGAACAGCACGTGTGAAAGAACCCAGAGTTTGCGTGATAGATCTCGACTTTGAAGGTGGTTCTTGCGCCCATCATCTGGACTTAATTCCTAATCTCTCAATGTCTGATTTGATGCAATCGGCAGACCGTATAGACCGCGCCTTCACCTCTTCTCTTGTCTCCACACATTCATCGGGAATAGACCTTTTGGCCGCACCCAATACGCTGGGTGGAAATGACATGGCCAACCCATTGGCGGTCGTCGCTCTGCTGGATAATATTTGTCAAATTTACGATCACGTCATCATTGATGTTCCGCGATATTGGAGACCCTGGAACATGGCGGCGATTGGCGGCTCGGATAAATTCGCTATTGTGACGGACCTCACAATCCCTTCGCTTCAACTGGCGCGCACACGTATGGGTGCGATTGAAGAAAAAATAGGCCATCAATTACGAGCAGAAATAATTTTGAATAAGTATGAGCGCAGATCTTTCAGAAACGCGCTTCGTCAAAAGGACGCCGAAACGGCTTTACAGCGCAGTGTTAACGCAACAATTTGCATCGACGTCGATACCTTGCGTGAAGCGATTAATTGCGGAGAGCCTACTGGGGCGGTGCGGCCTGAAAGCCGTTATGTTAAGGATGTAAGGCGGCTACAAAAAATCCTGATAAAACAACCAGAAAGCAAGAACCAAGCGGCGGCATAAACCTTCTCTTAACACTATTTTTAAACCTGCCTTTAGGAGCACATTGTTAAGCCCCTAACATGGGACGTTTTTCGAAATTATTAGACACATTGGATCCACCAATAGACGCGTTGGCCACGCAGGAAAAATTACCACAAGCGGGAACGCCTCAGGACCTCATCGAACTCGCCGACAAAACGGAATTACGAGCCCCGTCAGAGGCCGTCGAAATACCAAAAACTTCAGATGAGGATGATTGGCTTAACACCAAAATTAAAATGCATAGCCGCTTGATTGATGAAATTGATTTGGCGGCGTTAGACGGCATGGAAACCCCTGCCCTTCAAGCCCGCGTTCATGACATTGTCAAAGAAATGGTTCACGAAGAACGCCTGAAATTAAACGCAGCGGAAATCAAAGACCTCTCCTCAGGAATATATGACGAGATGACGGGCCTCGGCCCGCTTGAACCCATCTTACAAGATGAATCAATTTCGGACATTCTCATTAACACCCATGAGCAAGTGTATATTGAGCGCCGCGGTGAACTTGAGCTCTCTAATGTCCGATTTGCCAATGAAGCTCATCTTCTCAGAATAATTAATCGAATTGTATCAACGGTGGGCCGCCGCGTAGATGAGAGCCAACCTCTCTGTGATGCCCGACTACTGGATGGATCTCGTGTAAACGTGGCTATCGCCCCCATCGCAGTGGATGGCCCGCTTGTTTCCATCAGAAAGTTCTCAAAAACGCCGTTTACACTCGACAAGCTGGTGGAGTTTGGCGCGATACCAGATGTTGTAGCGCAGTTTTTATGGGCGGCCTGTAAAGCACGAGTCACCATACTTATCTCCGGTGGTACCGGCTCGGGTAAAACTACCCTGCTAAATGCTCTTTCCCAATCCATTTCTCACAAAGAGCGCTTAATTACCATTGAAGATGCAGCTGAGCTACAGCTCCAGCAACCCCACGTCGCGCGGATGGAAACGCGTCCCCCGAACATCGAAGGCAAAGGCGAAATTCGTCAACGCGGCTTAGTCAAAAATGCGCTACGGATGCGCCCAGATAGAGTCATTCTTGGCGAAGTTCGGGGCGAAGAAGCCTTTGACATGCTGCAGGCGATGAATACAGGCCATGAAGGTTCCATGGCGACTCTTCATGCAAACACGCCGCGAGATGCCATAACCCGTCTGGAACAAATGGTAGCGATGGGAGATATGAAAATTACGCCCGAAGCGGTCGCAGGCCAAATTGCATCAGCTATCGGCATCATCGTTCAAGCTGTTCGTCTCTCAGATGGCCAGCGTAAAATCACGTCAGTCTCAGAAGTGACCGGTATGGAGGGTCCTATCATTCAGATGCAAGAAATATTCAATTACACGCGAACAGGCACCGGACCAAAACACGAAGTCATCGGAGAATTTCGATCGACAGGTATACGCCCTCGCTGCTTAGACGAAATCACGACCCGAAACATTCCCCTGCCTGAAGGCCTATTCGAGCCCAAAGTTTTACCTGTTGGGAAAATTACCGATAAGACAATCAAAGAGCGCGTTGGGTAACTGTGGAGCTCAATCCCACATGGCTAATATACCTGCTCGTGTTTTGCGGAGGATTTTTAGCGTTGCAAGCCTTCTTGGGCGCAGGACGACAAGCCGCTGTGAAGGTCAAAATGGCGAATGATCGCCTACGCCGTATGCAAAGCGATATGCCGCAGACCGAGGTTATCTCAAAAATTAGAAAATCACGCAGCCTCAGTGAGTCAGGTGACTTAGAAGGGGCTATCCTTTGGCTCAATGAACTCGTGATGCAATCCGGACTACCACTGGGGCCAAAAGGGATTTACTTCGTATTGCCCGGAACCTCGATAAGTTTGGGCCTGATGCTCTTTTTGCTAAAGGGTACTGCTTTATGGGGAGGTATTGGGGCGCTCATAGGGTTGGCTCTACCCGTCTTTACACTAAAATTCATGGTGAAGCGCCGCCGTAATAAGGCGGTTGTTCAATTACCCGAAGCATTAGATGTAATCGTGCGATCACTCTCGGCTGGACACCCTGTTCCCGTCGCGATGGGATTGGTGGCCAGGGAGATGTCTGACCCGATAGGATCTGAATTTGGCATCGCAAGTGACGAGGTATCCTTCGGTTCAAACATTAGTACCGCCATTCAGCGTTTGGCCGACCGCATCGGACATGATGATTTTGAACTCTTTTCAGCGATGATACGCCTCCAGGAGCGCACCGGAGGCAATCTCGCCGAGCTCTTACGGGCTAATGCCAAAACCATTCGTGAACGCCAAAAAATGCGCCTGCGTATCAAGGCCTGTTCCGCCGAAGGCAGGATGTCCGCCTATATTCTGAATGTTGCACCGATAGCGCTGTTCCTCCTTATCAGGTTTATATCGCCAGATTTTTACGGAGATGTCTCTGACAGCCCGTTGATAAAACCCGCTTTTATCGGCATCGTTATTTGGATGGTGACAGGGAATTTGGTGATGCGCAAAATGATCAACTTCAGGATTTAGCGCAATGAGTTCGACCTTCATAAATGCGCTGACAATCATTGTCGCCCTAGCGTTTCTAGCCATCTCCCTTGGGTTAATGTTCATCGCCTCTCGCAATGCATTTAATCATAACCGCCAAATAACACGAAGGCTTGTCAGCGGCGATGGGAGCGAAATTAGAGACGTCAGCGCGAAGCGCAAGAAGAACATATTTACCCACATGGGGGATCACCTTACTTTGCCCGATGCAGATGAGATCTCTCGCATTCGCGCCGAACTCGCAAAGGCAGGTTTCTATGATGAAACAGCCGTTAAAAGCTTTTACGCGATACGCGTAGTATCGCTCTTCGGCCCCCAGCTCGTTCTTTTGCTGTGCTGGGGTCTGCTTTGGGCGAAGTTTGGGCCACGAGGCACGATCTTTTTATCAGCCGCCCTAGCCATTCTTGGCTTGGTAGGCCCAAACATCTATATCCGATGGAAACAGAAACGCAGAACCCTGAGATGTAGAGAGGGTTTTCCGGATATGATGGATTTAATGGTCGCTTGTATCGAAGCCGGCCTAGGACTTGACGCCGCCCTAATTCGCGTCAGCCATGAGCTTGGAGGGCGTTATCCGGCGTTGAAAGTCAATTTGGAGATCATGAACTTGGAACTGCGAGCGGGCCGCGAACGTCATCAGGCCATGATGAACTTTGCCGATCGTATCGGATTGGATGAAGCAAAGGCGCTTGCAGTCATGCTCAAGCAAGCGGAAGAGATGGGGTCTTCCATTGGCATCGCCCTACGCACGTTCTCAGATGACATGCGTAACAAGCGAATGTTACTGGCCGAAGAGAAAGCCATGGCCCTGTCAGCCAAACTAACGGTTCCACTTATCTTATTCATATTCCCTACCCTGATGATTATGCTTCTTTTACCAGCGGGTATTCGCCTCGCTGAAGCCTTGAGTTAGTATGTTGCGGTCAACCCTCATCGCTTTGGTAATTTGTGTATGCCCAATCATGGCTCACGGAATGGAGATTCCAGATAGCCAAACTTCAGGCGTATTGCCTGTTACCCGAAGCTCAAGCGGAGTATTTGAGGCGCTAGGCCCACTGATTAGAGCAAGAACAGAATTTGAGAATGGAGACTTTTCAGAGAGTTATAAAGACTACCTAACAGTCGTCTTGCATGACCCTGACAACATTGAGGCGCTCTTTGGATTGGCGGAGTCAGCTCTCGCCATAGGCAATGGCGAAGTCGCGGAGAAAGCCTATATGCGGCTTGCCAAACTAAATCTGAACTCCGAGCAAGCCATCGCTCAGTTTAAGGGCTTAGTGCTCGCAGAAATTTCTGAGGGAACATCAGAAAATCCAGAAAAGCGATTGAAGGCAGCTCTGAAACTCGCCCCACAAAACTTCAGACTATGGAACGCCTTAGGCCAAGAATATGATGCTCAAAAACGTTGGTCTGAAAGCTGGGCCGCCTACAGGAAAGCAACAAATTTTGGTTTTTCAAAGTCTGGCTATCATAATAACTTAGGTATGTCCTTAATAGCCCAAAAAAAATATTCAGGCGCTATTTCCCATTTCAAATATGCCTTGGCAATGGAACCAGACTCTTCTCAATTTCACAACAATTACCGTTTTGCCCTCCTCTTGGCAGGGCAGTATCAAGCGGCGCTGGAAAATGTTAGCGAAGCCCAAGCCGCGACCCTGCTGAGCGATGCCGGTTATATCGCAATGCAACGGCGAGAATTCAGTCTCGCACGCATGCTATTAGAGAAAGCAATTGAAGTTAGCCCGGTTTACAATGAACGCGCGGCCCATAGTCTCGAACAGTTAGAATTGCGTCAAAATTAGATTTGTCACGCCGTAGGCCACCCCCAAACTCAATACAAATCCTGCTATAATCAAAACTCCATCACGCGCGGTAATCCCAAGCCCCAAAAGGCCAATAATAAAAGCAGGAGCAACAACGCCAAAAGGCACAACTCCAAGGGGCACCAACGTGATAGATAAAAGGATAGCAAGAAGCGCAGTTAATATTTGCATAGGGCCGCTTGTGACCCAGGGCAAACGAGGGTGAATAACGTTATCAATTTTTCGTAATATTGGTGAGACTTTATTCTGTGTTTTCTCCAATGCCGCGTCAGATATTTCAACTTTTCGCAATATTTCCGGCATCCACGGATGTTTACGGCGGCACAAAAGCTGCACTGCAAAGATAATCACAATCAAACCAAATGCTGCGGGCAATCCCGGAATAATTCCGATCGGCGTCATAAGAAACAAACTACAGAGTATCATAACAGGACCGAATGCACGATCTCCAAAGGCTTGAACCAAATCTTTCAAGTCCACCTGTTCGCCGCCCGCGGCTTCGCGGGCGCGTTTCAAGATGCCTTCAAGCGGCTTATCAGAAGATTGGTAGGCATTCATGGCTCGCCGATAGCATAATTTTCAACTAAATCCACAAAAGGATTGCACATCGAGACTGCTCTTTTTAAGGGGCATCATGTCTTTGGAACTTTGGCTGGCGCTGGTCGCACTTTTTGGCATTGGAGGTCTCACGCCCGGACCGGCGGTGATGCTCGTCATGGCGTCATCTTTTCGATATGGATTTAAGCCTGCAATGCTCCCTGCACTTGGAATTGCTACTGCCAATGTCATTTGGCTTCTCCTCGCAGCTTCTGGGGCCGCGGCCCTCGCAACAAGTTTCCCGAAGGCCTTTCTCGCCCTTAAAATTGCCGGCGTTTTAGTTATCCTGTATTTAGCTCTTTCAGCCATGTTTGGGCCCCTACCCGACCCGGATGCTCGCGCCGCAGACGCCCCGCCGCGCGGCAAGCTTTTTTCCCGTGGTCTTGCTCTGCAGCTCTCTAGTCCCATGCCGCTTGTATATTTTGGGCTATTACTGCCAAATTACTTTGATCCAACCTACTCTATCCCTCAACAGGTTTTCATAATGTTCGCAACGGTGACGACGACTGAGTTACTAGGCTTGGGCGCCTATGCCTATGGCGCGCAGAAAATTCGAAGGTGGCTAAAGGATCAACGCCAAGCCAGGTTATTCAATATTTTTATCGGCGTTGTCATGATCGCTTCAGGATTATGGGCCATATTGTCCACAAGTGGTATTTGGGCTTGAAATAGAAAACATCCGAGGTATCAGGCCTCGTAAGAATCAGAGCGAGAAAGCTAATGGATATTTCCAAAATTCCGGCCGGACAGAACCCGCCATTCGACATCAATGTCATCATCGAAGTGCCTCTTGGCGGGGAACCCATAAAATATGAAATGGACAAAGAATCAGGTGCGATGTTTGTCGATCGCTACCTCTATACTGCTATGCGCTATCCGTGCAATTATGGGTTCATCCCGCACACCCTCTCTGATGACGGTGACCCAACCGATGTTCTAGTTGTAGGCAATCGGGCACTAATGCCAGGGTCTGTCATTCGCGCCCGGCCCGTCGGCGTCTTGATGATGGAAGATGAAGCCGGAATTGATGAGAAAATCGTTGCTGTTCCACACGAAAAACTGACGCTGTATTACGATCAAATCCAGCATTACACGGACTTACCGCAAGTCCTCCAAGACCGCATTCCGCACTTTTTCGCACATTACAAGGACCTCGAACCGGATAAATGGGTAAAAATATTAGGGTGGGACACACGCGAAAAAGCAGCCGAATTGATTACCAAGGGTATCAATGCGGCAGGGTAAAACCTAGCTCTATCACGTTCTCCAAAATTATCCGTCTGGTGTTTCACCAGACGGTTTTTTTATGCCCATTTATTCGCCCCCTTGATTAAAGTTTTAAATCCCCTACTCTGGACGGATTAACCGCGAGGGGAAGCGTGCGTTCTGGGAGGATCACACGGCCAACTTCACTTTAGCGAGGGGAAGCGCACTCATAATCTGGAAGTGCGGCCAACTTCATAACATCGACCCCGTAGATAAACGGGGCTAATTATGGGGAGAGACACATCATGACTCTTTATCTAATCATAGCAGCAGGCTTAATCGCCGTGCTCTACGGGGTTATCACCCGTGCCAGCCTGATGAAAGAATCAACAGGCAATGAACGCATGAACGAAATCGCGGGCGCGATTCAAGAAGGTGCGAAAGCTTATCTAAATAAACAATATAAAACGATCGCTATTGTTGGTGTCGTTGTCACAATCCTACTCTTCGTATTGTTCCGCAATATGATTGCGCCTGTAGGTTTTGTTATCGGCGCCGTGCTCTCAGGTATTGCGGGCTATGTCGGCATGCTTGTTTCTGTTCAAGCCAATGTACGGACAACAGAAGCCTCACGCGAGAGCCTTGGAAAAGGTCTCAACGTCGCTTTTAAAGCTGGCGCGATTACAGGCATGCTTGTGGCTGGCCTCGCCCTGCTCGGCTTGGCTGTCTACTACATGATCCTAACGGGCCCAATGAAAGCTGATGCGCGCGGCGTGATTGACGGACTTGTATCCCTATCTCTCGGTGCTTCATTGATTTCAGTCTTTGCCCGTCTTGGCGGCGGTATCTTTACTAAAGGTGCTGACGTTGGCGGTGACTTGGTTGGTAAAGTTGAAGCCGGCATCCCAGAGGATGATCCACGTAACCCTGCGACTATTGCGGATAACGTTGGTGACAATGTAGGTGACTGTGCGGGTATGGCGGCTGACTTGTTTGAGACATATGTTGTAACCATCGCGGCCACAATGGTTCTTGGATCAATCTTATTTGGTGCCGTCGGATCACTCGCACTCTATCCAATGGCGATTGCAGCAGTGTGTATTATCACATCCATCATTGGCACTTACTTTGTCCGCTTGGGCAAAGGCTCTACAAATGTCATGGGGGCTTTATATAAAGGCCTCATCGCAACAGGTATTTTATCTGCCGCAGCAATTGCAGCTGTAACTAAGCACACTATCGGATTTGGTGAAATTGCTGGAACAAGCGGTCTAACAGGCATGAACTTGTTCTGGTGTGCGCTCATAGGCCTTATCATTACAGGCGCGATTGTCGTTATCACTGAATATTACACAGGCGTAAATTACCGCCCTGTGAAATCAGTGGCTGCCGCCTCTGAATCCGGTCACGGTACAAATGTTATCCAAGGCCTGGCGGTCTCTATGGAAGCCACAGCCATTCCTGTCCTGATCATCGTTTTCGGTATCATTGCAACATTTAGTCTTGCCGGCCTTTACGGCATTGCCATTGCTGTGACAGCCATGCTCGGTGTTGCTGGTATGATTGTCGCGCTCGACGCATTTGGTCCTGTGACTGATAATGCGGGCGGCATTGCGGAAATGGCTGAGTTGCCATCAGAAGTTCGCGATACAACCGATACGCTAGATGCTGTCGGTAATACGACAAAGGCTGTGACTAAAGGTTACGCTATTGCCTCTGCGGGCCTCGGCGCACTTGTGCTCTTTGCAGCTTATTACAAAGACGTTGAGTATTTCGCGGCAAATGCGAAACCAGGTTCTTTCTTTGATGGCCTCGGCTCTCTTACATTCAGCCTGACAGATCCATATGTGATTGTTGGCCTGTTCATCGGCGGTATGCTCCCATACCTCTTTGG
>JAHDCL010000124.1 GCA_020629875.1 Hellea sp. | reverse complement strand
AGGTCTCCGGCGCCAAAGTCCTCTACGGCGATGATTTTTCCGATGCGTTTTCCGTCGGTGGACTTTACTTCAAGCCCAACCAGGTCAGCGGCGTAAAACTCATCTTCTTCGGGGGCGGGAAAATTTGCACGCGGGACATAGAGCTTGGTTGATTTTAAGCCTTCCGCCTCTTCGCGCGTTTTGACTTCGGGGCATGTCACGGCGACCGCCCCTTTCACCAAGCGGTGAGTTTCTGGCGTTAGAATGACCTTGCCCTGCTGGGACAGTAACGGGCCGTAAGAAACGCAGCTTTCGGGCAGATCGGTAAAGGATTTAAGTTTCACTTCACCCTTAACGCCAAAGGCGCCCGCAATTGCGGCCACACATATCAGTTCAGATGTACTCATTCTCGTGGCATTAATCGCTAATTCTTCCCCTGTCATGGCTAAATTAAACTGCGAGTGTGATTAAAGTCACAGATTTCAGGCCTCGCGGCCTTCAATATCTGAACTTGGGGCGCAATGGGATGTATAGTCGTCATTTTTTGGGGCTACTCATCTAGGCGGTGATAGTGAATGCAGTGCCCCGCAGGCATTGTCGCCGCCATCACCGCCACTTTGCCATTCGGCTCTCATTCATCTTAAATTTGGTAAGTAGCCCACAGTTTAAGGCTTTATAGGACTTATTATGTTTCGCGTTCTTACCCTCACCCTTGCGCTTTCGGCGTTTTCTACCGCGGCGCTGGCCCATCCTGAACCCGAAAATGAGACGTCTAAATCCATAGCAAAAATGGAGCGGCCGCAGCTACCCTCAAAATCCGAAATCCAAGAGGCTATCAAGCAAATGCCCGATATGAATGCGATTATGGGCGATATGATGGGCATGATGAAAGATGAACGCTTTCGCAGTAACATGGAAAGCTCTGCACGCGCCTTTGGGGACCGATTAGAGCGCTCTGGCGCCCTCGAAGCCGGCGCGGGCAGCATGCCTGATTTCAACAACGCTTTTGGTGTGATGCTCGAAGCCTTTTCGGATGAGGAGGCCATGGGCGGCATGCTAGACACTATGATGGGGCTCGCCGCCGCTATGGAAAAGCACGCGCCGGAAGTAACTAAGACAGCTAAAAGTCCTACCCCAAAAGCCGCTAAGGCACCCAAGCTAGAAGACCTGCAAAAAGAATTAACTGACTTACGCGCCGAGGTAGACGCATTGCGCAAAGAAAAAGCGTCCCGATAGGACGCTTTTTAAAAATCGCTAATGCGAGGCGGGATTAAAGTGCAGCTTTGATTGCGTCCACTAAGTCTGTCTTCTCCCAGCTAAAGCCGCCTTCTTCATCAGGTTTACGGCCAAAGTGACCATAAGCAGCTGTACGGGCATAGATGGGGTTGTTGAGGCCCAGGTGCTTGCGAATGCCGCGCGGGGATAAATCCATGACTTTGCGAATAATGGCCTCAATCTGATCGCCGGAAACATCATTATTGTCATCAACATTAACGTAAATTGACGTCGGGTTGGCCACGCCAATCGCGTAGGAGACTTGAATATCAACCCAAGGCGCAAGGCCAGCAGCGACAATATTTTTCGCCAAGTAACGCGTGGCATAGGCCGCGCTGCGGTCAACCTTTGTTGGGTCTTTACCTGAGAACGCGCCGCCGCCATGTGGGGCCATGCCGCCATATGTATCGACAATGATTTTACGCCCCGTTAGGCCCGCATCTCCGTCAGGTCCGCCAATAACGAACTTACCTGTCGGATTGATGTGCCAGATCGTGTCATCTGTGATCCAGCCTTCCGGCAGGACTTCGTGGATGTAAGGCTTTACGAGCGTAGCCACATCGGCGCTATCCATGCTGGCATCCAGGTGCTGTGTCGACAGGACAATCGCTTTGGCCCGTACGGGCTTCCCATCTTCATAGCTGACTGTGACTTGTGATTTACTATCAGGGCCAAGCTGGCTCGCGCCTTCATGTTTGCGGGCATGGGCGAGGCGCTCGAGAATTTTATGGCTGTAATAGACAGGGGCCGGCATGAGGTCTGCGGTATCGGAGCAAGCATAACCAAACATTATGCCCTGATCGCCTGCGCCCTCTTCTTTATGAAGGCCATCGCCAAGGTCGACGCCTTGAGCGATATCAACAGATTGCGCATGTAGTAAAACATCTATGTCAGCATGAGCATGGTGAAAGCCAGATTGCTCATAGCCGATATCTTTAATCGCGGCGCGAGCCACCGCTTCGATCTCGTCTTTGGAAACGTCCTTACCGCGCGTCTCGCCCGCAATAACGACTTTGTTGGTGGTCGTCAGTGTTTCAGCCGCAACACGTACGTCCCAAGGCGACATGCCTGCTGCAACGGATTTGCGGAAATACAGATCAACAATTTCATCGCTAATACGGTCAGAAACTTTGTCCGGGTGGCCTTCTGAAACAGATTCAGACGTGAAATCGTAATTTTTGCGGGACATAATATTCTCCAAGTGATTTTAAGGCTCTTCGCTTTTTATTATTATTAAGAGTCTTGGATATGAAGGCGGCGCAGAATGACGCCGCCAATTTTATTAATAACGATAATGCTCTGGCTTGAACGGCCCTTCAGTTGTCACGCCAATATAATCGGCTTGCTCTTGAGATAGCTCGGTCAGTTTCACGCCAATTTTTTCAAGGTGAAGGCGTGCGACTTTTTCATCCAAATGCTTAGGCAGCATATAGACTTTATTTTCATATTGATCACCGCGTACCCAAAGCTCGATTTGCGCAAGCACTTGGTTGGTGAATGACGCTGACATCACAAAGCTTGGGTGACCCGTTGCGTTACCGAGGTTAAGCAAGCGTCCTTGCGAGAGAAGGATCATGCGGTTTCCGCTTGGGAATGTGACCATATCGACTTGGTCTTTAATATTCGTCCATTTGTGGTTCTTAAGGGCGGCAACTTGGATTTCATTATCAAAGTGACCAATATTGCCGACAATCGCCATATCCTTCATCTCGCGCATATGCTCGATACGGATAACGTCTTTATTGCCTGTCGTCGTGATGAAGATATCCGCGTCCGCGACTGTGTCTTCGAGCGTCGTAACTTCAAAACCGTCCATCGCCGCTTGCAGCGCGCAAATGGGGTCAATTTCAGTAACCTTCACGCGCGCGCCGGCACCGCGAAGCGAGGCAGCGGAACCTTTACCCACATCACCATAACCGCAAACCAC
>JAHDCL010000123.1 GCA_020629875.1 Hellea sp. | reverse complement strand
GGTGGGGAGGTCAAGGCGTAATTATTTGCCTTTGACGACTGATCAAAGTTTACCTCTAATACATACCAAGTCTTTTGATTGATGATTCATCTCCACAAGTGCCTTAAAACTGGCATGGGCTTCATTTAACATTGTGTCGGTCTCTCTTTTAAGTTTTGATTTTGCCAACCATGCCCAAATTTTTGCGAAACCTTTATAGTTGCATTCAGAAACATGCTTAAACTCTGTTCGCATATTTGAAATTGGTGACAGAAAATATTCGACGTTAGACTCACAAAAAGGACTGGTTGCCGACCATTGAATGTATTCGTTTTCGACTAGGACTTTTATCTCACTAATTTGTTCATAAACAACATCGTTGTATTGGAGCTTACTTTTGTAAATAGCACCCACTATATTTGATGTCTCGCTGATAAGTTCATAAGATATAAGAGAAGGAACCCAATCTGTCGCAAGGCTGGTATCCATCAGTGTGTCAAAAACAAGTGAAGACGATGCTTCAATTTCAGTTATTTTGGTTGTTTTCATAATTTTCGATCCATCAAGAGCAACCTAAATATACCGATGCGCCCAAGCGGCCAATACATGCGCCACATATTCCGCATCCGCCGGGTTTTTCAGGAGTAGGTGATCGGCGCCGTCGAGGCTGACAAAGCTTTTGGGATGGCGGGCCTCGCCGTAAATATGGGCTGCGTTCTCGATGCTAACCACCCTGTCTTGGGGCGAATGGAAAATCATTAGGGCGCGGTCGAGATCGGCGATTTCTTTTGCGATGTCTTGATTGCCGATATCCTCCAAGAATTGCTCTTTGATGATAAAGGGCCGCCCGCCGAGCAGGACTTTCGCCTCGCCCTCCTCCTCAATCTCTTCAAGCTGATCGGCAAATTGATGGACGATATGGGTGGTGTCGCAAGGCGAGCCGATGGTCGCGACAGCTTTGCACTCCGGGATTTCATCCGCGACCTTAAGCGTCGCCGTACCGCCAAAACTATGGCCAATCATCACGCAAGGCGCTTTGTGATTTTCCCGCAGGAAATTCGCGGCCATGCGGATATCTTCGCAATTAGACGTAAAGTTCGTATCGGAAAAATTGCCTTCACTCTCCCCCAATCCGGTGAAATCAAAGCGCAGCATCCCATAACCATCATCGACCAGAGATTTGGAAATGGTGCGAATGGGTTTGAGGTCTTTGCCAATTGAAAATCCATGGGCAAAGAGCACCCAGCTCTTAAGCTCACCTTCATCCGGCCAATCAATCTTCGCCGAGAGCCTATCGCCAAAGGCGCCTTTAAAGTCTACTTTTTCACTGGGCATAATTATCCACTCATCACGGCGCGATCACCGAGAACGTAGCGGATAACGTCCGCATAATCAAAGAGCAGAGAGATGAAGATAATCGCAATCGCGCATTTAACGAAAATGCCTGTGATTTTGCGCTCGGGATGTTTGTTCCGCGTCTTCCAGAGATAGGCCAGAAGCGGTGTCCAGAAGATAACATGGGAAAGACCGAGAATGCGTGTATAGCCATAGCGGTGAAACAGCCCGCTCATGAAAACCATATTGATGAGCATGACAATGACCATAATACGCGGCCGCCAATCTTTAAAGGCGAGCGGTATAGCGATGATATGGAGAAGCCCCATAATCCCCATCCAAATCACCACCCAAGTCGGTGACGCCATCATATGTTCATTCATCGTCATATCAGTCCCCCTGTCGGGTTAGTTCAGGTTTCTTCCACCACATAAGTAGTGGTAATATCATCAGCCAAATGTTCATCCCCCACCAGAATAAATCAAATTCCCCGCGTATCGCCCAAAAGGAAATTGCCATTATTCCAGCACAAAACATTAATGTCAGAGATATAATCATCAGGCTTTGCTTCTTTTTCACGGAGAAGTTTCCATAAATTGCCAGTAAGCCTGTCACTGAAAGTAAAACATCAATCGGGAGGAAAGACCAATTCCACGCAACGACAAGCGGGTTGGTGTGGTCTGAATACATCCATTCGGGCGGAATAGATAAAGCACCTAGGGATACGAGGCTAATTAAACCCCAATACAGCAACATGGCTATTTCGGTAACTACCAGAAAAAACTTCATGTGCTTAAACCGCGAAATGGTATCATTAATATTAACCGCATATAGCTTTATCGAAACTGACCCGTTTGCCGCCCGCCATCAAATCAATATAGGCCTTTAGGGCATCACCCTCACGCTGATAGACGATGACTTGCGGATAATCATGGGTCGGGTTTTCATAGCGGTATTCATCGGCGTTATCGCTATTGCGGCGGGTAAAACGCGTTTCGCTATTGTCCTGCCCCATCACGACCAAGACTTCTGTGTCGCCGCCACGTTCAACACGCATATGCTCAAAGAATGTAACGTTGCCGTCTGCGTCGCGTGAGACCGCATAACCTATGAGCCAACCCGACGGGTCAATTGTCCAGCCCTCGCGTTCTAAGCCATTATCATTTTCCCAACATCCGACGAAGGGATGCAGAGGTTCAGGTGCCACTGCATCTGACGCAGGCTGACACCCCGCAAAAGTCAAAGCCAAAACAAGAAGAATGAAATATCGCATAATGTCCCCTTTTGGAGACTATAGAGCTTTAGAAGGCCGCGCGAAAGGCTTTGATAAAGCGGTCGAGTTCTGAGTTTGGCAAATGGTTGATACCTGCCGCGGCAGAGCGGCCGCCGCCTGTTTCGAATTGTAGGGCGAGTGTATCGGCTCCGCTGCGATTCTTTATCGGTGCGCGGATAGAGACAAGATAGCCGCCCTTTTGCGCCGTTAAAATGGCATGAGCGCGGGCAGGATTATCTTGCGCAAGTTGGTTGCCATAGACGCCTGAAATACGGCGAGAGCCAGCGGAGTCAGGCAGCGTAATGATGTAGCCATTTTCCGTCGCATCAATCACATCCGCGTGGGTCGCTTTAAGCAAATCTTCCTCATACCCCGCCTCAAGAGCGTCAAATACCCCCTTGTTTTCATTTAGGAATAGCATCGGCGTGTCGAAATTTGAAAGCTCACGATATAAATCGGCGGGATGATAGAGCAGATCCTCAACAGAGCCGCCATAACCATTATAATTGACAAGCATTCCGAGGCGAGCAAGCTCATCAAGGGGTAGGTCGTATCCTTCAGCTTTAGCTCTAGCCAGCACGGGGAAGTTATCGCCAAAAGCCGCAGTAACAGCCCAAGCGCGATAAGCGCCCTTAA
>JAHDCL010000122.1 GCA_020629875.1 Hellea sp. | reverse complement strand
AAACAAAAAGGCTTTGCTGCTGGGCTGATTAGCAACAAAGCCTTCTTGTGGTCATTTAAAACGACCACTAGGGATCGTGGGAATGTTGATTAGCGATGTTCAAAACGCGGGGGCTGGGGGGGCTGTAAGAAAACCGTGTCCTGTCTCCCGCTAATCAACATCTTCTTGATGATAGCAGGGCGTGTTCGAAACAAGACGCAAATAAGGCAAAAATAAGGCAGCTAATTACAAAGCGTATAGGAGTCTTAAGCGATATTAACCACGTCTATTTTCTTGCGCAAATACTCAATGCAGCTAAACTGTTGAAATGACATCTAATATCGTCAAATTACCGGGCTCAACCACACCCGGGCAGCGGGGCACACCGTCTCAGGTTGCCTTTCAGAGGCAAGAATTGTCTCTTATCTTAAATGTCTATGGACAGATGGTCTCCAATGGCGATTGGAAAGATTACGGCATGTCATTTCTGAAAGACCGCGCCGTCTTCGCGGTATATCGCAGAGCTACGGAGCATCCACTCTACCGCATTGAAAAGACTCCTGCCCTTCGCAGCAAGCAAGGCCAGTATAGTGTTATTGCGCCGGGCGGCCTTATTTTGAAACGCGGCAATGACCTTAAAACGGTCTTACGGGTTTTCGATAAGCAACGCTTCAAAGTAAAATAGCCCAAGGCAGCGCCCCTATATTCAGGCATGAAAAAACCCGCCTGCAATGCAGACGGGCGCAATATTTATAACTCACATATTTGACTTATTCGCGGCCAAACAAGCTCATCAAAATTTGGAACATATTGACGAATGAGAGCAGCAATGACGCCGCGCCGTAAGCTGAGAGCTTATCCATCATAGCAGGATTACCCGCCGCGCCATAATAAGTGCGCTTAAGCATTTGAGTTTCCCAAGCTGTAATCATGGCAATTGCGCCAAGGGCGATGAGATTAATGATAATATCTAAAGGACCTGTCGGGCGCATCGCAGGAAAAAACATCCCAAGCACACTAATCGCAACATAGCCTAAGAAAGCCGCAAAGGCGTATTTGACAAATGTGCTAAGGTTACGGCTTGTTGAATACCCAAAAAGACTAAGCGCGGCAAACATAGCGACCGTCATAAAGAAGATTTTCGCGACGACCATCCCCGGAACGAAAGCAGCTACGCTTGACATAAAGACACCAAGGAATGCGGCAAAGCCAAAGAGGAATGCCATCATGCCGCCTTTGGACATAGTCGGAAGCTTCGCGCCAACTGTGCCGAAAAGAACTGGAATAGCAATAACAAAGCCGAGCAACGCAAATGGGCTACGCAAAAGTGGCATTTGCGCGAAATAAGGCGCGCCAAAATACGCAACACCTGCTGTAACAGCCATGGCCAAAGCCATATAGCGATAGGTTCCGAGCATAAAGCTCTTAAGGCCGAGATCGGTTTCTGCCGATACGCCAACCGTGCGGTTATATTGTTCGTTCATTAAAACGCTCCATAATAATTTGCCCTCTTGCGAGGTTCTTATCCCTTATATAGTGCATTTTAGGCAAAATACCAAGACAATCTACTTCAGATTAAAACAGGCTATACATCATGGAATTCAGACAGCTCGGACGCACGGACATCAAAGTGTCATCAATTTGCCTTGGCACGATGACATGGGGTGAACAAAATACGGAAACTCAAGCGCATGAGCAGCTCGACTATGCGCTGGACCGCGGAATAAACTTTATCGACACCGCTGAGATGTACCCTGTTCCGGGCAATCCCAAAACACAGGGCCGCACCGAAAGCTATATTGGATCCTGGATCGCGGAGCGTAAAAACCGCGATAAATATATCCTTGCAACCAAGGTTACGGGCCGCGCCAATATTTATTGGGCCCGCGATAATGAGGATGTAACGCGTCATACGCCGGCTCAGATTGATGAGGCCGTGGAAAAATCTCTGCGTCGCCTGCAAACCGATTACATCGACCTTTACCAGCTTCATTGGCCTGACCGTAATATTCCGGCTTTTGGCGCTCATAGCTATCATGACTATGATGCCGATGAGATGGTTCCCCTCGAAGACATTTTGGGCGCCCTGAACCGCCATGTTGAAAAAGGCAATATTCGCCATCTGGGGATTTCAAATGAAACCGCTTGGGGGACGATGAAATTTCTGGACCTCGCGGAGAAAAATGGCTGGCCACGTATGGTGTCCAATCAATGTGTTTATAACCTCATCGCACGGCGCTTTGATTACAGCCTGGCAGAAATCGCGATGCGGGAGCAAGTTGGATTACTCGCTTATTCACCGCTCGCCATGGGAACGCTGACAGGAAAATATGATGGGGATACCAAACCCGAAGGTTCGCGCGGCGCGTTGTTCGAAAGCTTCATGGGCGGTTATTGGGCCGCAGATGAGGCTTGGAAAGATTGCAACCGAACGGCCAAAGCCCTAGGCCTAACACCCACGCAATTTGCGCAAAAATTCGTTGAGAGCCGTGAATTTGTGACGTCCAATATCATTGGCGCCACGACCATAGATCAACTCATCGAGAATATAGACGCCCATAATATAGCCTGGACAGAAGATATGGAAAAGCAGGCGCATCGCCTCCATAAAACCTATCGCTGTCCAGCGGGCCGCTAGACGCGGCCCACACGATGAAGCTCTTCACAGCTTTAAAACTGCCGCCGCGACTGACGCAGCAAATTACGGATGTACAGCGCGGCGTCTCGGGCGCGCGCTGGTCGCCGCCGGAAAAGCTCCACATCACCACCGCCTATTACGGCGAGGTTGATGATGACCACGCGGAAAGCCTGGATTTTGAACTCGCCCGCCATCCCCTGCCTAGCTTCACACTCCAGCTCGAAGGGGCTGGGCACTTTGGCCATATGGAACCCCACGCCATCTGGCTGGGGGTTAAAGACAGCCCCGCCCTCACCCAATTGCATCAGCACTGCAAACATGCGGCGCGCCGAGCCGGCATCACGGTAGAAAAACGAAACTACCTCCCCCATGTCACCTTGGCCTATCTGAAAGCTACAACCCCGCTCGAGCGCGTTGTCGCTTTCGAAAAACGTCTCTCGCGCTTTAACTGTGCACCTTTCCTCGTCGATGAAATGTTTCTCTTCTCTAGCCACCGCAAAGCGCGCGGCGGAAATCTTTACCGTGTCGAGGCGAGTTATCCCATGATCTTGAGTTGACCCCAAGCACCCCCTCCCCTAAATCCCTCGCTCACCAGAGAAATGCCCTGGTGGCGGAATTGGTAGACGCGCTAGCTTCAGGTGCTAGTGTCCTTATGGACGTGGAAGTTCGAGTCTTCTCCAGGGCACCA
>JAHDCL010000034.1 GCA_020629875.1 Hellea sp. | reverse complement strand
GGGAGAATATGCCTTTTGGTTAATATCTAGAGAAAAGATCAAATTAGTATTGGCTGCTTCATGTGCGACACATTCATTGAGAAGAACTAAAGCAACTCTCATTTCTCGAAAAACTGGAAACCTAAGAGCGGTACAATTCCTTCTCGGTATGAGAAAATCGATAGCACAGTGAAATATCTAGGTGTTGAAGTCGCTCGGACTTTCGGAAAGATTGAACTCTAAAAAAGGGTTCAGTTTCTCCAAGTTGGCATGTCCGCTATGGAGATATTGCTACGTTTTCACAGAAGCTAAAGTCGCCCAAAGAAATCCGCTCTCCGCTCTACAATCAGAGATAGCTTTCTGTCAGCTAAGCTCCAGAACGTGCTCTTCACCCCAATTTTTCAGCGCGTTGAGTATCGGCCCCAGCGTTTGGCCCTTTTGTGTTAGGCTGTATTCAACCTTTGGCGGGACGACGGGATACACCTCTCTGTGCACTAAGCCGGAGTCCTCCAATTCGCGCAGTTGTTTCGTGAGCATTCGCTGCGTTACAGAGCCGATTTCGCGCTGCAGTTCACTGAAACGTTTTGTGCCCTGTAGTAAATGAAAAAGAGTGACGCCTTTCCATTTCCCGCCAATCACTTCGAGTGCTGCCTCAACAGGGCAGCCTTCAACGCAGGTATAATTTTCGTGACGTTTCATAGTATTCTTTTTGTGGGTATGGCACATTGGAGTGCGTACTTGCGCTTTTATCATTGATGTTTATCTCAAGTTTGTCAATGCGCTGTGCCGCATTTCGAAACACCGGTGCTTTACAGGAGCCACACATGAAACATGATATTCTTCATTACGCAAAAAACCGTCACACCACAAAAGCTTATTTGCCTGACCGCATAATCCCTGAGGAAACAGTCGCTAAACTAAAAGAACTTCTGCGCTACAGCCCGTCTAGCACAAATGCCCAGCCCTGGCATTTCATCATAGCGTCCACAACAGAAGGCAAAGACCGTATCGCAAAGGCAACGGATAAAAAATACGCTTTCAACTCACCGTCAATTCGTAACGCGTCCCATGTCGTCGTGTTTGCAAGCCGCCTCGAGATGACTGATGCTCATCTCGATGCTGTATTACAGCAAGAGGACGAGGACGGACGTTTTGACGCTGATACGCCGCAAGAAAAGGCCGAGCGTAAGGCAGGTATGAACGGCGGACGCAGAATGTTTATCGACCTGCACAAACAGCATTACAAAGACTTGCCACATTGGACCGACAAGCAAACCTATCTGAATGTCGGTCAGTTCCTCTTAGGCGCTGCGGCACTTGGCATTGATGCAACCCCTATGGAGGGCATAGACATTGAGGTACTGGACGCAGAGTTTGGACTTCGTGAAAAAGGCTATACAGGCGTGGTTGTTGTGCCGCTTGGTTATCACGACCCGATTGAGGATTATAACGCGGCCTTGCCAAAATCCCGATTGCCAATGGATTATATCCTGACCGAAGTATAACTAAATTCGGCCCTGATGGGGCTACGGAGGATATGATGCGCAAGACAATATTGATAACCGGTGCAACAGATGGCATCGGTTTGGCCACTGCCAAGCTCTTGGCGGCTAAAGGTCACGACCTACTAATTCATGGCCGCAACCCCGCGAAGATTGCAACGACGCGAGCAGCACTGGAGGCCTTGAATGGAGACGGCAGCGTAGTTGGGTATTGCGCTGATTTCGTAAGTATGTCCGACGTGAGATCGCTCGCTACATCGATTGCTGAAAAATATAATCAGCTTGATGTCATCATCAATAATGCCGGCATCTTTAAAACAAAAAACAATCGTACTGAGGGCGGCCATGATGTCCGGTTTCTCGTCAATACAATCGCCCCTTACTTGCTGACAAAATTGCTTTTGCCACTCGTCCCTAGAACCGGGCGCATAATAAATCTCTCATCGGCGGCACAGGCGAGCGTCGACTTGCGAGCTTTGAAAGGTGCCGCGCAATTAAGTGACAGCGCAGCCTATGCCCAAAGCAAGCTAGCTATTACTATGTGGTCGTTTGATTTGGCGAAGTCAGTTGGCCGTAACGGGCCCGTCATTGTGGCCGTAAACCCCGCGTCATTATTGGGAAGTAAGATGGTGAAAGAGGCTTATGGAATGGAAGGCAAAGATATTGGCATAGGTGCTAATATTCTGGTGAGGGCTGCCTTGAGCGATGATTTTTCGGAGGCTTCGGGGAAATATTTTGATAATGACAGCAGTCAATTTGCGCAGCCCCATGCAGATGCGTTGAACCTTCAAAAGAATACAGTATTGGTGAAAACGATTGAAGACACACTATTCAGTCTACTAAGATAACCTGCGAATACGCGAAATCTGCCCTTAACCTAAAATCGCCCCAAATAAGACGCTCAGCTAAGGTGCGCTTTGGGGATTGTCGAGACATTAATCCTCATAAATAAAGCTCTTAATCCCCGCTATTCTTCCATTCTCAAAAGATGTCTGCTGGTTCATCCCATCTGGGTTAAGTTCCGAGAATGAAAACAACGTCTCTCACATTCCCCACTCACGGCTTCATTGACACAGCGCCTTTGGCGGCGCGTTATGACGTGCTCGCCAAAGCGGTTCTCGCTTTTGTGACAGCGGGACGGTTGGGACATGCGCTTCGAACCTCGCGCAAAATTTTGCGCCTTATTCGCACCCTGACAAAGCTTGAGGCGCATAATGCGCAGCTTAAGCGTAAGATGGATATGCTTAGCCATAAGCCGTGGCGGGATTGTGTTTTGCGTGAGCTCGGCGGATTGCGGAAGTTGAAATTATGGGAGGCGGCTTATGCGCGGAGCCTTAGGAGGGCCGCTGCGCCGAAACAAGCGCCCAAACCTCAAGAGCCCGCTTGGCTTTATACGGCAGAGCGCATGGCGGAGTCTGAGCAGCTAAAGGCTCGGGCGCGTAAATGTGCACGGGCGGGGCATCATCCGTTGATCATGCGCGATCACTATAAGATGGATTTTGCCGGTGAGTTTCGCCTCGCGCCTTTGCCGAGGGGCGAGCGGGCCGCGCGGCAGATGAAAGTCTACACGCAAGAGAGCATTGTCGATTATGACTATAACCCAGTGCCCTTCGCCAAGAAGGATGGCTTTGGTCCTGCCTCAGTTTGGCCTGTGGAATTTTACGCGGCGATAGCCATTGAGGCGAGGATTTTGGGCGAGCGAGAGGATGAGATAGACTTACCCGGTCATTCCAGGGCGCATCGAGAACTCGGAAGGTCGAGCTTTAGAGAGCCTGAGCTACCTTCGTCCTCAAACGTTCGACCTTCCGCATCTCATTGTATTTCGCCAAGCGAAATCCAAACCGTGCGGAATGACAAAGCTGAGAGTTATGAATTACAAGACGAAGATACACGTCATCAACGTCCGTCTTACAAAGCGCTCCAACCGCTCCCGCTTAAAGCCGTGCTCTCTCCGAAGGCTTATCGTGACTTATTCTGACGTCGTTTTTCAAAATGACCTCGTGCGGAGCCGCCCAACACTGGCGGGTCAACATATGCCCCTGGCTGCATGGCTATTACATGACTCTCCGTCCACAAATGTGAACCGTATGTTAACGCCGCTTTCAGTCTGGCCTCAGTTTTGCTAGGGTATAAGACATCATGACATATTTTTCTCACATTCGCGCAGGCTTGATAGCTTCGGCCCTGTTACTCACAACCGCTCTTGCGAGCCCAGCTTTGGCTGACACCTTGCCCGAGATATCGCCGCGCCAAATTGCGAGTGATGTGGAAGTTCGGCTAAATCCCGAGACTGGGGCCCGTGAATATGTTGCGCCAAGTTTCGATCCCTTTGAAGAAGATCGCACAATGGCGGGTACGGCCAGCCTGCGTTCAGTTTCAAATGCGCTCACGATTGATGGACAAAGTGTTCGCGGCGGGGCTTTGCTGGATATGACCTTTTATTATAACTCCGCCAGTAATGACCCCTATGACACACGCGGCTATGAAGACGCCGTTTACCTCTCTGGTGAATATGCGCCGGTAACGCGCCGGGATAACCGTATCTTGGAATGTAATGAACAAGTTCAGGATGTTGTTTATTACCACGAAGATTATTACCGCCCATCGCTTTATGTGAACCTTTTCCGTCCTTATCGTCATTATCGCGGCCATTATGGCTTTGGCCGCGCCTATGGTTATGATTATGGCCGCAGCTATCGCGGACATCGCGGCTATCGGGGTTATACCGGAACGCGCGGAAGCCGATCTTATCGCCGCGCGCATGATTCAGACCGTCGCCGCAGCCGCGACCGCCGGAGTACGACCAATCGTATCGTGGACCGCGCCGTAGACGAGGCGCGCCGCAGCGCTACGCAGCGCGAAGAGCGTGCTGCTAGGGGCCGCATGATGGACCGTACGCCTTCGGCTCGCCGAGGAACACGCACAGATCGCGGTGCTGATCGGACTCGTACCCGTGAGCGTACCGAAACGCGCCGCGGCGCACGTGATGGGTTTATCGGAGGTCCGCGCAGATTAGAAAATGCTGAACCGCGCCGTGCTAACCGCGCCGAGCGGCGCTCCGAAAGACGGGCAACAACTCGTACAGCAACGCCGCGTCCGGACCGTGCTACGCGCACCGAAAGAGCGCCAAGAGCGGAGCGCGCTCCGCGGGCTCGCAATAATAATGTCGCTGGAGCCGCCGCAAGACGAGCTGCGCCGCGCGCTGCAACGCCGCGGTCGGCTCCGGCACGCCCTGCAGCGGCGCCAGCACCCCGTGCTGTGCGTGCAGCTCCTGCGCCTCGTGCGGAACGCGCCGCGCCGGCCCCGCGCCGTGAGCGTGCAGAACGCTCAAGGCCTGCTCGTGCTGAACGTGCTGTAAACCGCGCGCGTGAGATTAAATCTCGCAATGCCCCGCGCCGTAGCGATGGCCGTAAAGGCAATGCAAAACTCAGAATGATGGGCTTCTTGCCCATGGCGTCTGCGTGGTCACGCAATGTGGTGCGTAACGTCGATGTCCAGTGCGCTCGCGAGGAAATGCTGACTGTACACATTCCGCAGGCCCGTTTGGATGCGGCTCGCTTCGATGGGCTGACGGTCTTGGTCTTGGATCGAACAGGTCAAGAAATTCCTGTCTTCGTTCCCCCTAACTATATTGAAGGTTTCCGCCAGGCATCTAGCGGGCAAGTGAACCCTGCGGGATCTTATACAGAGCCTTACAGATCTTCTGCGCCGGTGACGCGTGAGCCGATTTATCAGGAGCCCCGGTCTTATGGGATAGAGGAAGCGCCTTGTCCGGCTGGAACAACCAAGCAAAGTGACGGCACATGTCTACAAGGCGGGACATCGACTTATGGAGGATATCCCGTGCGTTAGCCCAATTGTTCCAAATTGATACGTCTGCGTCTCAATTTGGTGCTAAACGGGAATTATGTCTTCGATTTCGCTTCATAGGAGAGCAAAAAACTTGGCACGGCTCCTGCAACAGTTAGTTCGAATGCTTGAGGCCACTGACTCCCGGCCTCCTCGTTCCCACGTAGAGGTTCAATGCTCCCACTGAGGACCTTTTCTTTGTTAGTCAAAAAGCCTCGCCCCTTAAACAGGGCGAGGTTTTTTATTGCCATTGGCAGCCATGCCTTGACGCTGATAGGCGCGCCGTTATTGTCCGCAAAAATTACAATAAAAGGGATTGCAAAAGATGGGCATTTTCACCGCGGTAAAACGTGAATCCAAATATTTGGCCGCAGTGCTGCGTATGTTGAAAGCTGTTAAATCCGTAGACGCGGAAAGTGGGTTCGGCATAGCGGACGAGCTTGAAATGCGCGTGGATAAATATGGCGATAATCTCGCCTTTATCGAAAATGAAAAAGAACTCACATATGATGATATGGAGATTTATGCCAATCGCGTTGCGGCTTGGGCACAAGCCGAAGGTTGTAAGGTCGGGGATACAGTTGCGGTCTTCGTGCGAAATCGTGCTGAATATGTGCCGATCTGGTTTGGGCTCTCCAAAGTTGGCGTTATTCCTGCGTTGCTGAATTATCAATTGGCTGGGCCCGCACTCGCGCATTGCTTGAATATATCTGACGCCAAAGCGTTAATTCTTGATCATGAAATGGCCGATCAATGGGCCGCAGCCAAAGATGAAGTGAAAGCAAAGCTGAAAGTCTTTGCGGCTTTTGGGGAAGTGGAGGACTATCCCAGTTTTGATTTGGCGATTTCTAATCAGGTTCCCAATAGGCCCGATAAATCTATTCGAGCGAATATTAAGGCGAGTGAACAGTGCATGAAAATGTTCACCTCCGGGACCACAGGTATGCCCAAGGCCGCTAAAGTCACCCATGTGCGCGCGCAAAATTATATGCGCGGTTTTGCTGCGGGGGCAAATACGGGGCCAAAAGACCGAGTCCTCTTAGTGCTTCCAATGTATCATGCAACAGGGGGGCTCTGCGGTGTGGGAGCGGCATTATCGACCGGCGGAGCGGTGATTGTTAGGCCTAAATTCTCAGCCTCAAATTTTTGGGATGAGGCGGTTAAATATAAAGCGACGGTATTCATGTATGTTGGCGAACTTTGCCGGTTCTTGTTGTCAACGCCATCACATCCGAAAGAACAAGCCCATAATATTCGCTGGATGATTGGCAATGGCCTGCGCCCAGAAGTGTGGCCTGGTTTTGTTGGGCGCTTTAACATTCCGCACGTCATTGAGTTTTACGGAGCAACTGAAGGAAATGTTAGCCTTATCAATATAGACGGTCCTGTCGGAGCGGTAGGGCGCGTGCCTAATTATCTAAAATTCAAGTTTAATTGCGACATCATCAAATATGACGTGGAGACCAATACTAATCTGCGGGGCTCGGATGGTTATTGTATTCGTACGGATGATGAAGAAGTTGGCGAACTTATTGGCGAAATTCGCGAAGATGATCCGCGTTTTCGTTTTGAAGGTTATGAAACCAAGGAAGCCACACAAAAGAAAATTCTTCGAAATGTTTTCAAAAAGGACGATGCTTGGTTCCGCACGGGTGATTTGCTCAAGCGCGATAATCTTGGATATTATTACTTTGTAGACCGCGTTGGCGATACATATAGGTGGAAGGCCGAAAATGTTGCCACAGGTGAGGTCGCGGCCGCACTGTCTAAGTTTGAAGGCATTACTCAAGCTAACGTCTACGGCGTAGAAGTGCCGGGCTATGATGGCCGGGCAGGTATGGGCGCGATCGTGGCGGAAGAAACCCCGGATATGAAAGCGCTAAAGACGCATCTCGAAGTGAGTCTGCCGCATTATGCGCGTCCTGTATTTCTACGTCTTTCAAAGGAATCAGATACGACAAGTACGTTCAAGTTTAAGAAAACCAATCTTGTTAAAGCGGGATTTGATCCGGCCAATATTTCTGAACCCATTTACTTTGCGAATCCTGCTTCGGGTAATTATGAAAAAGTTACACCATCAATATTCAAGAAAATTTGCTCAGGTGAGGTACGGTTATAGTCACGCCCAATGACATTTTGGTTTTTTGGTTTGAGGAAGCCGGCTCCAAACGCTGGTTTCAACAATCTGACGCCTTTGATGCAGAGGTGAGGTTTCGTTTTGAGAACACCGTTTTGGCTCTCGCGACTCATGCGAAGGGCTGGAGCGAAACCCCTGAAGATACTCTGGCGCTTCTTATCGCGCTCGACCAATTCCCGAGAAATATTTACAGGGGCACCAAGGCCGCATTTGCCTTTGATGACACAGCGTTAGCCCATGCGCAGCGAATGACTGATAAAGGATGGGACTTGAAAATTGATCAATCGCGCCGTGCTTTCGTTTATATGCCTTTCATGCATGCGGAGGATATTTTCGCGCAAAATAAATGCGTGCGTTTCGTGGATAGCCGTTTGGATGATAGTAATACGCTGCATCATGCTAAGGAACACCGAAAAGTCATAGAACGCTTCGGTCGCTTTCCGCACCGCAACGAAATATTGGGAAGAGAGAGTACGGCGGAAGAGACTGCTTTTCTGCAAAGCGGGGGATACTCCCCTTGACATCTGAAGAGGTTGACGGCGCGGCAGACAATTCCCACACTTTATTTCAAACCAAGGTTTAGAGAGTTATGAGAAAATCTCAGAAATATACGCGTGAATTTGCGGATGAAATTAGCGCGAAGATGAAGGCGCAACTTGAAAAATTTCGGTTCGAACCGACGCAGGTGGCTGATATTCATAACAATCTGCGCCGCATGACGAACCAGTTTGATACGCCTGGGCCGGAAATGCGCAAAATTCATGACTTTAATGTTCCCCATGAGGATTACCCAGTGCCGGTTCGTTTATACGTCCCGCATAATGCTAGTGAGGAACCAGGACCCTGTTTTATCTACCTCCATGGTGGGGGCTTTGTGACAGGCTCAGTTGAGAGCCATGAGGGTATAACGCGACGCGTGGCATCCGGCACGGGCTATAGAGTGCTTTCTGTGGATTACCGTCTTGCCCCGCAATTTTCTTATCCTGCGGGGCCTGACGATTGCGAGATTGTTTTAAATTGGGCCATCGACGGGTATGGACAAGATGAGTGGGGCATTGACCGTCACAATTTATCACTCGGTGGTGATAGCGCGGGCGGGAATATGACGGCTTATTTAGCGCAGAAATATCGAGACAAATTAAAGGCGCAAATTCTCTTTTATCCGCTTATGCAGTTAGTTGATTTCAAACCGCCTAAGCCAGGTCCACAAGATTGGCTGCAACTCGGATTTATGGCCTTGAAATTCATTGATGAACATTATGTCAATGGGTACGATCCTAGCGAGACTCGTCTCTCGCCTCTGTTTGAGGAAAATTTGAAAGACGTGCCGCCGGCTTATGTTTTAACCTGCGGCCTCGATCCCCTCAGAGATGAAGGGAAATTATACGCAGATAAATTAAGCGCCCAAGGCGTTGCGGTGCAATATTGGCATGAAAAGATGATGCCTCACGGATTTTTGAACTTTGCGAAAATGTTTCCAAAGGGCCGAAAGATTCCCCTCGATGCAGCTGACTTTCTACGTAAATATATGGAACCTTAAAGGAGACCACCTTGATTGAAATTTATTATCATCCGCTCTCATTTCCATCTCTTGCTCCTGTTTTTACGGCAGAGGCCGCTGGTATTGAATATGCCACAAAGCTGGTAGATTTATCCAAAGGAGAGCAGTCTTCAGCGGAGTATCTGGCGGTCAATCCATTTGGCAAAGTGCCAGCATTAAAAGATGAAGACTTCGCTCTGGCGGAGAGCGCTTCGATTATGCGTTATATGGCGCGTAAAAACCAATCGGAGCTTTACCCTGAAGGAATTCACGCCCAAGCGAAGGTCGATCAATGGATGGATTATATTCATCACCATATTCGGACCAATATTGGGAAGGTGCATTTTAATCGTTCCTTAGCGCCGATGTTTGGAGCGGAAGTGGATGAAAAATCTTTATCAGACGGTCTTCGGTTTCTCGCGAATAACTTTCCTGCAATTGAAGACTGTCTGTCACAACAGCCTTATCTTTGCGGCGATGTAATGACTTTGGCCGATATTGCTTTGGTGGCAGCGCTTGAGCCAATTGACATATCTAAAATAGATATTTCGGAATATCCGGCCTTAACAAGATGGCTTGCAGACCGCCGCGGCGAAACCTTTTACACTAATGTTCACAGCCATTACGGTGCGGAACTTGGGATGTAATGAACTACACGCCCGATCCCAAAATTTATGAGCTTGGAGAGGATTTTTATGATCCTGTCCAAGCGGCTGATTTTCCAGAAACAATTTTACGCTACCACGACGATGCAGCGGCAAAGTCGATTGGTTTGGATTTAACTCGCGATGAATGGATATCCCATTTTGGACGATTTGCCCCGCTAAAGGATAATCTCACCGCGCCCTTGGCGTTACGGTATCACGGGCATCAATTTCAAAATTACAATCCTGATCTTGGCGATGGCCGTGGGTTTTTGTTTGCGCAAATGCGGGAAGCCGGCGGACGCCTTATGGATCTGGGCACAAAGGGATCAGGTCAAACGCCTTGGTCTCGTGCGGGTGATGGGCGCCTAACATTGCTTGGCGGCGTACGCGAAGTCTTGGCGACGCGTTATCTTGAACACCTTGGGGTGAATACTTCAAAGACCTTTTCGCTTATCGAAACGGGCGAAGCGCTGCAGCGCAATGATGAGCCGTCGCCCACCCGGTCGGCGGTCATGGTCCGGTTAAGTCATTCTCACATTCGATTTGGAAGTTTCCAGCGCCAGGCTTTCTTCAATCATACGGATAATTTGGAAAAACTCACGGATTATTGTTTGCGCCATTATCACAAAGAGGCAGAGGGGCCGGAAGGCTTGCTCCGCGCCGCCGCAATTAATTCTGCCGAGATGGTCGCCTCATGGATGGCGGGCGGCTTCGTGCATGGGGTGATGAACACGGATAATATGAATATTACGGGAGAGAGTTTTGACTACGGTCCTTATCGCTTTCTTCCGACTTTGCGGTCAGACTATACCGCGGCTTACTTCGACTATAATAAGTTATATGCTTTCGCGAAACAGCCTGAAATTATGTATTGGAATTTGGGCCAGCTCGCGCAAAGCCTCTCCTTGATTTGCGAGGATGATAAACTCTTATCAGCTCTTGAAGATTATGCCCCTGCATATCGAGATGGACTGCGAAAACATATGTTTCGCCGTTTCGCGATTGCGCCTCAGGATCAGGAAGCCGACATTTCGTTTATCATGCAGACTTTCCGCTATCTCGAAAATAGCCAATGTTCATGGCCTCAATTTTGGCACGATTGGCAAGGCGGGGCCGGACAATTAGCCAAGGCGAAAACATCACCAAATTCGGAGAAATATACAGGCGAGAGCTTTGCGGAGTGGTTGGCCGCATTTAAAAAATTTGAACCCGCCGGAGGCCCCGCAGACACCGAAAGCCCCGTAAGCCTGCTTTATGATGAAATAGGCGCGCTTTGGAAACCGATTGATGAGCATGATGACTGGTCAGCCTTTGAGGCAAAGCTTGCAACTTTTGGACGATCTCAAGTTCACAAATAAATGAGTCGTATCTGCGGGCTAGGATGCGTATAAAGATTCTAACGGAGGACATCATGAAACTATTGCACCTAACCACATCTATTCTCGCAGCCGGTCTATTGATTGGTTGCGGTCAGGCGGAAAGCGCTGTTGAGAAAGCAGCCGAGACGACCAAAGCGGCAACTAGCCAAGCCACTGAAAAGGCCAAAAGCGCTGTTGCGGCGACAAAACCTTCCGCGCCTGGCGTAGATATTTCGGCGGCACCTTCGGGAAGCTATATCGCCGAATCTACCCACGCCTATATTGCATTTTCCTATTCTCATCAGGGTTACTCCAATCCAATTTTGCGTTGGAAAAAGTTTGATGGAAAATTAGAGCTCGATAGCGCTAACCCTGAGAACTCATCTCTGATGGTAACGATTCCTTCTGACGCGATTGATAGCGGAGTTCCAAGTTTTGACGAGCATTTAGTGAGTGCGGATTTCTTTGACGCTGCTAGTCACCCTGTGATTACGTTTAGATCCACAGAGATGAAACAGCTCTATACGGGGACCGGTAAGGTGACCGGCGATTTGACAATCAAAGGCGTGACGAAGCCGATTACTTTGGATGTTAAACTGAACAAGGTCGGCAAACATTTCCGAAACGGAAAAGACATGTTTGGTATTTCAGCAACAGGGAATTTGAAGCGCTCCGAATATGGCGTAGATAAATATGCTCCTATGGCGGATGATGTGAAGCTGATGATTGAGGTTGAATTCCAAAAGGTCGATTAATGCCAACGCGCATTGATAGATATTCCAAAGTTGCGATAGGCTTTCACTGGCTTATCGCTCTGATGATTATTGGCTTAATTATTTTTGGTATATTGATGACAAACCCTGAAACGCCAAACCGTTTCGCGCTTTATCAATTACATAAGAGCTTTGGGATATGCGTGCTGATCCTCTCTATTTTGCGATTGCTTTGGCGCTTGGGGCATAAGCCCCCGTCCTTGCCGGAAGGCATGAAAGGATGGGAAATTGCGGCTGCCAAATTCACGCATATTGCTTTTTATGTGATTATGATTGGAATGCCACTTTTAGGTTGGGCGATGGTGTCTTCGACAGAGCTCGCTATTCCTACGAAAATATTCAACACGATCCCTTGGCCAGACATGCCCGGACTGCCGCGTGATAAAGCACTCTCTGACATTTTCAAAAACCTGCACCAATGGATTGGGAAAGCGACAATAGCGCTTATTTTGCTACATGTTGGAGCGGCGCTTAAGCATCATTTCGTCAACAAGGATAATGTCTTGGCGAGGATGGTGCCCATTTTGCGTAAGTCTTCTGGTTCATAGTTTCAAAACTCTTAAGATAGCTCGCGGCGCTATCACATAAATCTCACTTGCGCTTTGTGTGCAAAAATTTAGACCCGTTCATATGGGAATATTGGGTCATTTTAGGGGAGTGCGTGTGCGGCGGGGCATTGCCCATTTCCCACATACGGGCGTTGAAATTCCGCTGAACGGACGTTTTTTTAAAGACGCTATCCCTGTGGTAAGGTTAAACGTTTTTCTTCTGCGGCAAAGGGTTAGACATTTTCTGGTGGGGCAGCCTGCTCTGGCTAGCCTTGCATTTTATCCTCAACCCTCAGGGCCTTGGTATAATGCTTGGCTTGCGGCGCGGATGGCCGGAATAGAGATTGTTAAAGAGCCCAAAACATCAGATGTGATTTTTGTTTTTGATGATAAAACGGCGTCCAAAGCGGGGGAGACACTTGAACCAACCTTGAAGGCTAAGGCGATTAATCATGCAATTGACGATATTTCCAAAACGCATGTTGCAAAGACCTTTGAGCGCGTCTTTGGTTACGGTGTGGAGATCGACCCACTGACTCATCACGGGAAGGCGGTTCAGAAATCAGATATCAACGCGACGCATGACGGGCAGGTGGTTGACTGTCCTCTCTCTGCGGAAGCAATCAAAACTGATAGCGTCTACCAAAAACTTATCGATAGCACGCATGATGGCCCGCGTAGTGAAGATTTACGCATGGCTTATGTTGGCGGTGAAATCCCTGTTGTCTTTCACAAATATAAACTCATCGAAAAACGCTTTGGGACGGATTATGACCATGTTGATGTTTGGTCTGCGGATCAGGCCTTTTCAAAAAATGAGCAGGAAAAGCTGATAGAATTTTGTGAGGCGATGGGGCTTGATTTTGGCGCGGTGGATGTGATGCGCGATAAACATGATGGCCGCATCTATGTGGTCGATGTCAATAAGACCTGTATGCCGGTGCTTTGCCTGACCCAAAAAGACCAGCGCCGGGCTTTTCGCTTAATCGCTGATGCGCTTGTCAGGCTTGTCCAGCGGGTTAAGTCTTAGCTGGCGTTTTATGCTGTAGACCTTTGCGCTGTATCTTACACACCAATTCATCTTTCTGATTAAAGGCGCGATGTTCAAAGGTGATAATACCTTGGGTGGGTCGGGATTTGCTCTCGCGCAGGGCGATGATTTCTGTCTCTACGCGTATCGTATCGCCGGGGAAGAGCGGCTTGGGGAAAATCGCTTCATCAATGGAGAGGTTCGCCACCGCTGTGCCCAGCGTTGTATCACCCACGGAAATGCCAACGACGAGGCCCATGGTGAACATGGAATTGATGAGCACGCCGCCAAATTCGGTTTCATTTTTGCAATATTCCGCGTCCAGATGAAGCTGCGCCGGATTATGGGTTAGGGTTGTGAAGAGCAGATTGTCTGTCTCCGTCAATGTGCGGCGCAGGGCATGTTGGAACACTTGCCCGACCTCTAATTCATCAAACCACTTACCCGCCATTATTTCGTCTCCCCAAATAATTCACGGCCAATAAGCCAGCGGCGAATTTCACTCGTGCCCGCACCAATTTCCATCAGCTTGGCATCGCGCCATAAGCGGCCTGTCGGATAGTCATTAATGTAACCATTCCCGCCGAGCATTTGGATGGCATCAGAGGCCATCAAGGTCGCTTTCTCTGCGGCATAAAGAATACAGCCCGCGGCGTCTTTGCGTGTTGTCTCGCCCCGATCACAGGCGGCGGCTACGGCGTAAACATAAGAGCGCGCGGTAGAGAGCGTGACATACATATCGGCGAGCTTACCTTGCATAAGCTGGAACGTGCCAATGGGTTTGCCAAATTGTTTGCGCTCATGAATATAAGGCAGGACGACATCAAGACAGGCTTGCATGATGCCAACGGAAATACCGGAGAGGACAACGCGTTCATAGTCCAAACCGCTCATCAGGATTTCCGCGCCTTGCCCAATTTCGCCGACAACATTTTCATCCGAGACGAAACAGTCTTCAAAGACAAGCTCACAGGTATCAGAGCCGCGCATGCCGAGCTTGTCGAGTTTTTGCGCTGTCGAGAACCCTTCCATATCGGGGGTGATGATAAAGGCGGTAATGCCTTTGGAACCGCCGCTCGGGTCGGTCTTAGCATAGACTAAAAGCGTGTTCGCTTCGGGCGCATTGGTAATCCACATCTTATTGCCATTGAGCAAATATCCGCCCTGCGCCGCATCCGCGCGAAGCTTCATGGAGACCACATCAGAGCCCGCGCCGGGTTCGCTCATGGCGAGGGAGCCAACATGCTCACCGCTCATGAGTTTAGGCAGGTATTTCGCCTTTTGTTCAGCATTGCCCCAGCGGCGCAGCTGATTGATGCAGAGATTAGAATGCGCGCCATAAGACAGGCCGACAGAGGCACTCGCGCGGCTGACTTCCTCGATTGCAATGGTATGCTCAAGATAGCCAAGTCCCGTGCCGCCATCTTCCTCGGGGACAGTAATGCCGTGCAAGCCCAGCTCGCCCATCATCGGCCAGAGGTGACGCGGGAATTGATTGCTCGAGTCAATCTCAGCGGCAATCGGCGCGATGTGTTCCTGCGCAAATCCGTGGACGCTCTCGCGGATCATTTGGGTCTCTTCGGAATGCCCGAATTGGAGTGTTGGGTATGTTGTGGTCATTATTTTTCTTCCTCTAAAGAGAGCAGCATTTCCCCGTCTGAGACGAGAGCGTCTGTGATGGCCGTAACCTCCGCCACCACACCATCGCGCGGGGCTTCGAGCGTCATTTCCATTTTCATCGCTTCCATAATGATGAGCGGGTCGCCCGCTTTGACAGTGTCGCCCGCTTTGGCATTCACAGCGATAATTTTACCGGGCATAAGCGCGGTGAGGGCGTTACCTGAACTCAGAATTGAATCGCCGCTCGGTACATAACGTGAAACAATTATGCGATGTGTTCGTCGTACTAATTCCACTCTGTCTGGGTATATGGACCCTGACCATTCATTAAAGGACTCTAGGGCTTCCACATGAGAGGCCTTGGTGTTCGTAACTCTATCCATCTGAATCTTAAATGTGTTGTCTTTAACCTTCGCAGTGATTCCTGTTGTGTTAATTTCCGTTAGGTGAACTGCAACGATCTCACCTTCTCTCATAAAGTGGAAAGTTGTTTGCTCAGGTAGGTTGAGTTTCCATCCATAACCTTTTGCAAAAGGATGATTAGAAACTTCATCAAATTGCTCAGGCAGCAATAACTTTGCGGCCGCCATAGCTAATGCCTCGTCGCGAAGCGCAAAGTTTTCAGGTATAAGGTCACTAAAATTTTCTGAAATGTAGTGTGTTGAAACGTGCCCACCTTTAAATTTGTGATGAGTTAAAAGAGCATACAAAAACTCTCGGTTCGTCGTTAGCGGTTCCACAGACTCATAATACAATTCATTCGCCAACTGTGCGAGGGCTTCCCGTCTTGTCGATTTACGAACAATAACTTTAGCAATCATCGGATCATAGTGAACTGATACGTCACTTCCAGCCTCTACTCCGCTGTCCACGCGAGTATGGCGACCGCCATCCGACAAATCGTAGTTCTTTATCCGCCCAATACTCGGTAAAAAGTCATTGGCTGGATCCTCCGCATAAAGCCTCGCCTCGACTGCATGGCCTTCCATTTTAATCTCGACCTGTTTCGGTAACTTCTCACCTTGCGCGACGCGTATCTGTAGCTCCACCAAATCCAGCCCTGTAATCATCTCCGTGACGGGGTGCTCGACTTGCAGCCTCGTATTCATTTCCATGAACCAGAAGCCGTCTGTGCGGAGTTTCCCTGAGCCGTCGACGATGAATTCGACTGTGCCTGCGCCGACATAGTTCACGGCTTTGGCGGCTTGGACAGCGGCGTCGGTCATGGCTTTTCGCACGTCGTCTGTCATGCCGGGGGCAGGGGCTTCTTCTATGACTTTTTGGTGGCGGCGCTGTAGCGAGCAATCACGTTCAAACATATGCACGACATTGCCGTGCGTATCGCCAAAGACCTGCACCTCGATATGTCGCGGGCTTTGGATGTATTTTTCAATCAACACATCGTCATTGCCAAAGCTCGATTTGGCTTCGCGCTGGCAGGAGGCAAGAGCGGCTTCGAAATCTGCTTCCGCTTCGACCTTGCGCATACCTTTTCCGCCGCCGCCGGCAACGGCTTTGATAAGGACGGGATAGCCAATCATGCCGGCTTTGGCTTTGAGCAATTTCGGGCTTTGATCTTCGCCGTGATAACCAGGGGTAATCGGCACGCCCGCCGCGTCCATCAGTTTCTTAGCGGCGTCTTTCAGGCCCATCGCTTCCATGGACTCTGCGGCTGGTCCGATAAATGTGATATCCGCCTTTTCACAAGCGCGCACAAAATCAGGGTTCTCTGAGAGGAACCCATATCCGGGATGGATAGAGTCTGCGCCGGTCTCTTTTGCGGCGGCAATGATCTTGTCGATAACGAGATAGCTCTCAATCGCAGGTGACGGGCCGATATGTACGGCTTCATCTGCCATGCGTACATGCAGGGCTTTACGGTCGGCGTCGGAGTAAACAGCGACAGTTGCGATGCCCATTTTACGCGCTGTCTTGATAACGCGGCAAGCAATCTCGCCGCGATTGGCGATGAGGATTTTAGTGATCTTGGTCATTACATGCGGAACACGCCAAAGCGTGTCTCCTCTATGGGCGCATTCGCAGCCATGGCTAGGCCCAACCCTAAAACACGCCGCGTATCTGTTGGCGCGATAATACCGTCATCCCAAATGCGGGCGCTGGCGAAGTAGGGATGACCTTCTTTTTCAAAACGCTCAATAATCGGCTTCTTAAAGGCCTCGCGCTCTTCATCGGTCCACGTCTTGGCATTGCGGTTGACGGTAGCCAAAACATCCGCCGCTTGTTCACCGCCCATGATTGAAATGCGGGCATTGGGCCACATAAACATCAGGCGCGGATTATAGGCCCGTCCGCACATGCCATAATTTCCTGCCCCGTATGAGCCGCCGACAATGATGGTGAATTTCGGCACCTTCGCGCAGGCGACAGCATGCACCATCTTCGCCCCGTTCTTGGCAATGCCGCCCGCTTCGGCTTTGGAACCGACCATAAAGCCTGTGATATTTTGCAAAAAGACAAGGGGTATGTTGCGCTGGGCGCAGAGTTCAACAAAATGCGCGCCTTTAAGGGCGGATTCCGAAAACAGCACGCCATTATTACCAAGGATACCGACGCGGTAACCGTGGATGGTCGCGAACCCACAGATCAATGTCGTGCCATAATCTTTTTTAAACTCGGTGAAGTGAGAGCCATCGGTGATGCGTGCAATAATCTCGCGGCAATCATAGGGTTGGCGCGCATCTTTCGGCACAATGCCATTGAGCTCGTCCTCGTCATAGGCGGGCGGCTCGGCGTCTTCGGGGAGATAGGCACAATTGGCCCTGCCAAGCGTTTTCACGCTATCGCGCGCCATTTGCAGGGCGTGGGCGTCATTACTGGCCAGATGATCGACTACGCCTGACGTTTTCGCATGGAGCGCCCCGCCGCCTAGGCTCTCTGCATCTATTTCTTCGCCTGTGGCCGCTTTTACGAGGGGCGGCCCAGCGAGGAAGATGGTGCCTTGATTGGCAACGATGATACTCTCGTCGGCCATGGCTGGCACATAGGCTCCGCCCGCCGTGCAGCTGCCCATCACGACTGCGATTTGGGCAATGCCTTCGGCGCTCATATTCGCTTGGTTATAAAAGCAGGCTCCAAAATCATCTTTGCCCGGGAATATTTCAGCTTGATTAGGGAGGTTGCCGCCGCCGCTATCGACCAAATATATGCAGGGGAGTTTATTGAGCCGCGCGATTTCCTGCGCCCGGGCCTGTTTTTTACACGTTATGGGATAATATGTCCCGCCTTTGACCGTTGCGTCATTGCAGATAATCATAACTTCGCGGCCTGCCACGCGTCCTATGCCCGTAATCAGGCCCGCACTGGGGACCTCATCGTCATACATGCCGTAAGCCGCCATTTGGGACAGTTCTAGGAACGGCGTGCCCGGATCAAGTAAGCGCTCGACGCGTTCTCTTGGCAAGAGTTTGCCGCGCCCAATATGACGCTCGCGTGAGCGTTCAGAGCCGCCAAGCGCAATTTTACCAACTTTTTCGCGTAGGTCTGAGACAAGCGCGTCCATGGCCTTTGCATTGGCACGAAACTCGGGACTGTCAGGATTTATCTTGCTGATAAGTTTTGGCATGACTACGTGCTCTCGTAATTTTTGACTATTGGTACATAAATTTGACTCTTGAGTCAAATTTATTGAGGTGCTATGCTTAAGACAATATGGAAGCTGCGCTCAAAGAACCTTTTGATCGAGAAAAGCAATTTGCCACTAAGCGGCAAGCGGTTATTCTTGCGGCGGGGCAGGCTTTTCGGCGGCGCGGTTATCATAATGCCTCCATGACAGAGATTGCGAAAACGCTCGGCCTGACCAAGGCGGCGCTTTACTATTACGTCCGAAACAAAGAAGAGGTGCTCTATGAATGCCACCTCATGGCTTATGAAGCGATGGACGAGATTTTGCGTACTAAATATGATGGCGCAACGGCTCTGGATAGGCTCGAAGCGCTCTATGTGGATTTCGTGAACATGCTCACGGCGTCAGGCGTATCTTTATTAACAGATGTGAATAGTTTGGGGCCGGAGAATAAATTGGACGTACTTGCGCGCCGCGGCAAGATTGAGCGTAAGATTATTCGCCTTGTGAAAGAGGGCCAAAAAGACGGTTCCATCAGAAGCGGTGATGCCCGATTACATGTCTTCTTTTTTATGGGGGCGCTGAACTGGCTTAACGCATGGTATGATGCGTCAGGGCGCCTAAAAGGGGAAGATATTGCCGCGCATTTCGCGGTACAGATGCGTGCAGGTATTAGGAGCTAGGCATGGGTAAAGTTTACGGATCGGCTGCGCAGGCCTTGAATGGCTTATATCATGACGGCATGACCGTTATGAGCGGCGGCTTTGGTCTCTGCGGCATTGCGGAGAATTTGATTGCGGCCCTGCGGGATAGCGGTGCGAAAAACCTTACCGTTATCTCCAATAATGCGGGTGTGGACGGATTTGGCCTGGGGCAGCTTCTGGAAACACGGCAAATCAAAAAGATGGTCTCGTCCTATGTCGGCGAGAATAAAGAATTTGAACGCCAATATCTGGGCGGGGAATTAGAGCTCGAATTTAATCCGCAAGGCACGCTGGCAGAACGTATCCGCGCGGGCGGGGCGGGCATTCCGGGTTTTTATACTAAGACAGGCGTCGGGACGCTGATTGCTGAGGGCAAAGAACATAAAGATTTTGACGGTGAAACTTACATTATGGAAACAGGCCTGAAGGCCGACCTCTCTATCATCAAAGCCTGGAAAGGCGATGCGGAGGGCAATCTTATCTTCAAAGCCACCGCTCGCAATTTCTCTCCTATGATGGCCATGGCGGGTAAAGTCACTGTGGCGGAAGTTGATGAAATTGTTCCCACAGGAACGCTCGATCCGAACTTCATTCATACGCCAGGTATTTTCGTGCAGCGTATTGTTGAAGCCAAATGTGAAAAACGCATTGAACAGTTGACTGTAAGGGAGCGTGCATAATGGCTGACCTCAAAACAGGATGGACTCGCGATGAAATGGCGGCGCGAGCCGCCCAGGAACTCGAAGATGGTTTCTACGTTAATCTTGGGATTGGTATCCCAACCTTGGTTGCTAACCATATTCCTGACGGGATGGATGTGACACTGCAGAGCGAGAACGGTATGCTCGGCATGGGGCCTTTCCCTTATGCAGGCGAAGAAGATGCAGACTTGATTAATGCGGGTAAGCAAACGATTACGACGCTCCCGAAATCTAGTTTCTTTGACAGCGCGACCAGCTTTGCAATGATCCGCGGCGGCCATATTGATCTCTCTATTTTGGGCGCGATGGAAGTCGCCGAGAATGGCGATATCGCCAATTGGATGATACCGGGCAAAATGGTCAAAGGTATGGGCGGCGCGATGGACCTTGTCGCCGGCGTAAAACGCTGTATCGCTCTATTTGATCACACGAATAAGCGCGGCGAGAGTAAATTTTTGAAGGCGTGCACATTGCCGCTCACGGGGAAAAGCTGTATTCACATGGTTATCACCGATCTTGGTGTATTTGACCGAGCAAGTGGCCAAAATCGCTTCCGCCTAAGAGAGCTCGCCCCAGGCGTGACCCTCGACGAAGTTAAAGCTAAAACCGAAGCTGACGTAATCTACGAATAAGGAAATATAAATGTCTGATCCAGTTGTTATTGTGGGTATGGCCCGCACACCGATGGGCGCTTTTCAAGGTGCTTTTAGCTCAGTCTCGGCCCCGCACCTCGGTGCCGCCGCGATAAAAGCGGCTATGGAAGAGGCGGGTGTTGCAGCGGAAAAAGTCGAGCAGACGATTATGGGGTGCGTGCTGCCTGCGGGGCAGGGGCAAGCGCCTGCCCGCCAAGCTGCTATCTATGCGGGTTTGGGTGAGCATGCTGAATCAACCACTGTCAATAAGATGTGCGGCTCGGGAATGCAGGCTGCGATTATGGCGCATGACGCGATTAAGGCTGGCTCTATCGATATTGCGGTCGCAGGCGGGATGGAAAATATGACGCGCGCGCCATATCTCATGCCTAGCGCGCGTAGCGGCGCACGTATGGGCGATGCTAAGATGATTGATAGCATGATGTTTGATGGCTTGACTGACGCCTATGAAGGCGGAGCAATGGGCGTTTTCGCCGATATGATTGCCAAAGAATACCAATTCACGCGCGAGCAGCAGGATGCTTACGCCATCGAATCTGTGCGCCGCGCAAAAGCGGCGCAAGATGCGGGCGACTTTGATCGTGAGCTTACGCCTGTGACGGTCAAAGGCCGCAAGGGAGATACGATTGTCACTGAGGATGAAGGACCGAAAAACGCGCGTCCTGAGAAAATCCCGAGCTTACGTGCGGTGTTCACCAAAGATGGCACCGTGACAGCCGCTAATGCGAGTTCAATCAATGACGGCGCTGCGGCCATGGTGTTGATGCGTAAGTCAGAGGCGGAAAAAGGGGGGCATAAAATTCTCGCAGAAATCGTTTCCCACGCCGCGCATGCTCACGCGCCGGCCTATTTTACCACAGCCCCCGTTCACGCGATGAAAAAAGCACTGAAAAAAGCAGACTGGGATGCGTCGGATGTTGATCTTTGGGAAATCAATGAAGCTTTTGCCGTTGTCCCGATGATCGCCATGCAGGAGCTCGGCCTTGATCATGAGAAAGTTAACGTCAATGGCGGTGGTTGCGTTTTAGGGCACCCTATCGGCGCCTCAGGCGCGCGGATTATGGCAACGCTAATTGCGGCGATGGAGAAGCGCGATGCCAAGACGGGTGTTGCTAGTCTTTGTATCGGCGGCGGCGAAGCCACTGCGGTCTGCTTGAAGCGAGGATAGCGCCTAGGGCGGCAGTATAGAGCCGTTAGAGCTTTGATTCTGGTAGAAGTGATACGTAAATCTGTTTATATGCAGTCAAACATGTTCGGTGTCGCCCCGAAGACGGATCATCACTTCTAGCAATACAGCAGTATTCAGGCCAAAGAGTAAAAAACCGTCCATAGCGATAAACCCAGATAGAATTCTCCACTTCTCAGGTAGAATAACGTCCCCAAACCCTAAGGTCGTGAATGCCACAAGGGAAAAGTAGAAGCTATGCTCCCATTCGGAAAAAACGGCCAATTTAATAAAAAGAGCTGTCCACATTAACACAATGCATAGCAACCCGATGGACAGCCACAAGGTAACACTTGAGACGGTGAGGACGTATCTTTTGAAGCTCGTTTTTGAAGGATGATAAGATCCGTGTTTTGAGTAAAATTGTCGTGACGCAATCTCCATAAATATCGCTTGGATGACAATTGAGAGCACAATAATTAGAAGTCCGACGATGATTTGATGCAACATCACTTTTGCCAACTCCCTCCTACGGCAAGGTTCAAATCTACATAGGTTGTGAAGATATCTTGTCTCACCAAAGCTAAATTACTACCTGTTCCGAATGTTCTTTGCTGTATTGTTAGCACATCTACCAAGCTGATTTCGCCAGCTTCGTAACGGATGTTCGCGATGTGTAGGGCTTCTTTGGCGCGGTCATTTGCTAATTTGAGTTCTGCCTCTTGCGCTAGAAGGGACTGAATATTTAGAAGGGCGACTTCCACATCGTTAAAGGCTCCAAGGGCTACGAGTCTATAATTTGCTAGAGCTTGCTTTTGAGAGGCCTTGGCAATTTCGACATTCGCCTTGAGAACACCGGCATCGTAGAGAGGCCCAAGTATGCTTGTTGCGGCACTCCACGCAATGTTCGTTGGATCAAGCGCATCCAATAAGCCATTTGATGATGTGCCCAATGTTCCTGTCAGGCTAATCTCCGGGAGATGCGCGACTTTTGCCTGTTCCAGGCTATAAAAGGCGGCGGCGATTTGCCGTTCCGCAGCAACGATGTCAGGACGTGTCTCTAAAAGACTAGCGGGAATGCCGACCTCCGGGGGTGTCGGGATTGCAGAGAAGTTGGAGGGCGTTTTTAATGCATTTTCAGGGTACTTATTTAGTAGTATTTCCAGCGCAAGTTTCAGTTGATCTTTGGCGTTCTCTGCAACGAGGACTGATTGTCGGGCCGTAGCTAAGTCGGATTCAGTGAGGGCGGGTTCTTGGCCCGATACAACCCCATCTCCATATTGAGCATTGACGATCCGCATGTTCTCAGAGAGTGCAGTGACTGTGTCTCGTGCTATTTGTGCCTGGACCTCGGTGCCAATGATTTGGAAGTAAATATCAGCGACCGAATGAGCAATGGCATTTTGCGCGGCTTTATAGTCCGCGATTGCTGCTTCAGTAGAAGCTTGTGCCGCATACTCGCTAGATTTAATCCGGCCCCAGATGTCGGGACTCCAAGATCCACTTGATCCTGGTTGAATAGTTGCAGAATCAAGAGAGGAGTTTTTTATTAACCCACCGCGAGTAGCCGAAAGTCCATAGCCGACATAAGGCAATCGTCCGGCTTTTGCTTGAGTAGTCAATGCTGCTGCTTGGCGAATTCTCGCTTCTGCTATGATTAAATTTCTGTTTTCTTGAAGTGCTTTGTTGATATAGGATTCTAATATTGGGTCATGAAAATCGTTTGCCCATTGAATCTGATTATAAGCGGACTGTCTTCCAATTGCAGCCCAGAAGGTAGGCAAATCTTGAACTTCGCCCGCGGTTTGCGTTGCTATATCGGCTTGGGTTTGTTGAGCATCAAAACCAGGCAAGTGGGCGCATGCCGAAAGTACATAAGACAGAAGGATAACTGTTAGGTGTGAATGTTTCATAGAGTTATCCCTTCAGACCCGTCATTTTTGGGGCTGATGCTGTTTGGGCCCTGATAAACCTCATCGCTGCTAATCCGGAAAAGAATTGCGTAAAGCGTTGGCACGAGGACTAACGTAATCAACGTCGCGAACGTCAACCCAAATATCAGGACTACGGCCATTGCCTTGAAAAAGGCATCCATTAGTAAGGGAACCAGACCTAATATGGTCGTAAGAGCCCCCATCATAACAGGTCGAACACGACTTGCTGCGCCGTCTATCACCGCCGTGTATCTAGGTTGGCCTGAAGCGATATTTACATCCATCTGGTCAACAAGAACGATAGCATTTTTGATAAGAAGTCCCGATAATGATAAAACTCCTAAAATCGCCATAAATTCCATCGAAGCACCTGTTACGAGCAGGCCAATGACCACACCAATTAAAGCCATTGGAACGACTAGCCAAATAATCAGGGGCTGCCTGAACGCATTGAAGAGAAATATAACAGTTAAAATCATGGCCAGCAGACCGATCGGGATGGTCGCTGCGAGAGAGGATTGTGCTTCTGTTGAGTTGCCTAGCTCTCCTTCCCACCTTAGACTATACTCTGCGGGTAATTCAATTTTCTCTATTTTTGCCTGCAGCTTCGCCTGTAAATCACTGACAATCACACCGACTGCCGGATCTGCTTGCGCACGTATCGTTGGAACACGATTCGTTCGCTTAATCTGGCTATCACGCCAGATGGTTTGAAATCCTGATATAACCTCTGTGATAGGAATGCTTTGTCCTGAGCTGGAACTTTTTACCATCATCGACAAAATATCGAGACTTTCTGCTCTTTCTTCCTCAGGGGCCCTTTCGATGATGTAGAGGTTTGTGTCTTCTTCGCGATACACCCCTATAACGCGACCATCAAAGTTTGTTGAAAGGCTGTTGGATAAATCCTCACGGGTCACGCTCACCCGTCGCGCTTTTTCTTCTGCGAAGATTGGTACAACGACAGGGATAGGTTGACGCCAATTATCTTTTATAAAAATGGCATTTGGATCTTGCATCATGATGTTCTTGGCCTGGCTTGCCAAGTCGCGGAGTATGGCTGGGTCTGGACCACTAAATTCAGCTTCCACTTTTGATCCTCCTCCAGGGCCCATAGAAAATCGCCAAACCTTAGCTTGAGCGTCAATAAAACTTTGATCAACATAGGACTGGATTTTTGGTAGTAGAGGCGCGACAGCTTCGTAATTTTCCGTTTTTATTAGGATTTGCCCATAGGCAGAATTTTGATTTTCAAATTGGTAAATTAGCATATATCGCAAGGTGCCTCCGCCAATGAGGGTCTGCACGTTTTCCACTCCCTCTAGGCTTGCAACATAGTCTTCAAGTTGCAGAAGTTGCTCCTGGGTAACCTTGATGTCTGTTCCTTGTGGGAGCCAAAAGTCTATAACGAGTTGCGAGGTAGTTGAAGCGGGGAAAAAACCCGATTTTACATATCGAAATCCCCATATTGAGGACCCGAAGGCTATTAGAGCGATACTCATGACGAGCCAACGGGCCCGCAATACTTTATCCATGAAGTTACCATATGTTTTTCGAAAGCGGGACGGAGTAGGAGAACCCAGGTTCTTATTTTCTCGGAATAACCAGTATGCGAATAAGGGTGCTAATGTCAGGGCAAATATCCAGCTAAACCCTAGGGATATCATGATCACCCAAAATAGGTCGCCGGTATATTCGGCAGTTGCCCCAGCAGCAAATCCTATGGGTGCAAAGGCAAGGATACCGACTATCGTTCCGCCCAGCAGTGGCCATTTGGTTTGACTAACTATTTTCTTTGCTGTCTCTAATCGTTTTCCACCTTGCTGTGTACCAACTAAAATGCCTTCAGTCACGACGATGGCGTTGTCGACTAACATACCCAAGGCAATGATTAACGCTCCGAGTGAGATTCGATGCATTGGAATATTTAATATATTCATCGTCGCTAGCGTTGCCAATATTGTGAGAATGAGAACTGCCCCGATTATAAGTGCGGAACGGAACCCCATGAAAATCAACAAGGTAATGAGAACGATAACCAATGCGGCGAACACGTTAGACGCAAAATCTGAAACGGCTCTTTGTACTGCCTTTCCTTGATGGTAATTTTCGTGGAGTTCTATGCCGAGGGGTCTTTCACTTTCTACCTCTCGGAGTTTTGCATCTACTTTGTTTCCCATTTCCACGACATTGACACCGCTGACGTTAGAAATTCCTAATGCCAGAGCAGGGTGACCGTCATAGCGAATTAGGAAATTGGGGGGGTCCAAATAATCCCTGCGCACATTTGCTATTTCTCCAATAGTTGTGAAGTCTGCCGTACCGTTAAGAGCGATTTTTAGGTTTTTAATTGCATCAACGCTATCAATCGTACCTGAGGGTTGGAAAACTACACGGCGACCATCTAGCGTAATCGAACCAGAATATTGTACCGTGTTTTGCGCGGCTAATGTTGCGTAGAGTTGCTGCAGAGAAACACCGAGGCTGGCGGCGCGTTCACGAGCTATTTCAAGATAGATAACTTCAGTTTGATTGCCAACAATATTGACCTTACCCACGCCCTCTACAGCCAGCAAATCTTTACGTAATCGTTTAGCGTAGTCGTAGATTTCTTTCTCTGAGTAACCATCTCCCGTCAGCAAGTAATACAAGCCGTACACGTCCCCAAAGTCATCATTCACAACGGGTGTGGTTGCCCCGCTTGGCAAATCGGAAATGGTGTCGCTAACTTTATTTCTTAGTTTCGTCCAAATTAGCTGTAAGTCTGATTTATTAGTTGAGAACGCATATTCAATATCGACTTCTATAATCGATAGTCCATCGCTCGACGTCGAGCGGATCTCTTCGACTTCTTGCATTTGCTGTATTGTCGATTCCAATTTTTCCGTAACTTCATCCATAACCTGTGAGGGGGTCGCCCCCGGATATTGGGTCACAATCTGAGCTGTGCGTATCGTGAATTCGGGATCTTCAAATCGTGGCATATTTTGATATGCGAGCAACCCCCCAATGCTAATCAACACAATAATGATGACGCTAAGGAAACGATTCTTTATGGTAAATTCTGCGGGGTTCATATCTTTTAGTCCTGAAGCTCTCGCACCGTCATGCCGTCATACATGTAGGACACACCTGCTGCAGCAATAGTGTCGCCGATAGAAAGGCCAGAGAGCACCCGAACTTTGTCGCTTACGCCGTCTTCGATTGTTATGTGGCGCTTACTTACCGTTAGGTTTGTCGTGTTAACCAACCAAACAAAGGTAGATCCATTTTCTTTATGAACAGCGCTTATCGGGACTTCTACTCCGGCTGAGAACCTATTCCCCTCGGCCGCAATGAAGGTCGCCTGAACCGAGCCTGTCATTCCCGGGAGTACCAAAAAATTGTCAGACGCTGTAAACTTGAACCTCGCTTCATAGGATTGGCTTCCCTCATTTGGTACGCTTGAGGCTTCTAGAAACTCGGCTGGGAAGCCCGCGCCGGGTAGGTCTTCCAAAGCAACGCGTATGTTTTCAGGCTCCAATTGCTTCATATGCAGAAGCACGGAGGCGGGAATATCCACGGTGGCCACGATACTGTCATTGTTCTGAAGGGTGAGTATCGGTTGGAATGCTTGGATGTTTTCAAATTTCTCAACGTGGATGGCGGAGATTTGGCCCGAGAAGGGTGCCTTTATGGTGGTGTCGCCCAGAGCTTTCTGCATACGGTCCAATGTCGCTTTCGCGACGTCACGAGCAGCTTTCCTCTGATCCACCGTCATTTTGGCGATTGCATTTTGAGAGAGCAGGTTCTTGGCACGCTGATACTCGGTTTCGGACTCCTCGAATTGTGCTCGTGCGGAGGCAAGGTTGCTTTGGAAGTCACGATTGTCGAGTCGGGCCAAGACCTGACCCTTTCGTACATCTTGCCCGCGGATCACTGAAATGTCTTGAACGAACCCCGATGCAGTAAATGCCAGAGCTGAGGTCTGCTGAGCTTTCATGACCGCGGGAAAGCTCATATCAAACCGATCATTCGCGCCTTGGACTTTATAAAATTTTGTGGCTCTGACGGGCGGTTCATAGGTGTTTTGTTCCGTCGCCGAGCAAGCTGTGAGCGCCAAAACCAACAGTAGCGAATGTGCCCAGAAGGCCTGTTTTATTTTCATCGTATTTTCTCTGTAATTACCTAAAAACGCTTCTGTTGCAGGGAGAGCTATTTTTGGGGCTTTCAAACTCTCTTTGTCTTGTTCCTAATACTAGTACGTTGAGTTCTGTGACACGCGCCTTAATACGCATGTAAACACTTGTATACATAGTTCAGTTTTTATGTCAACAAACGTTTACTTATCATATAAGAAACGCATAAGTAGAGAAATGGTTCAAAAAAGAGATTCGCTGAAGACGCGCCAAAAAATTGTCGAAGCTGCGCAAGAACAGTTCGCGCAAAAGGGCTTTGATGGGGCAGGCGTTCGTGACATTGCTGCCGCGGCTGGGGTCAACGTGGCATTGATAAATCGGTATTTCGGTTCAAAAGAATCACTGTTCGATCAAACTGTGATGCCTTATTTTAATATCGATGAGCTTTTAAATGGAGAGAAGCATGATTTCGGTATGCGAATCGCAAAAGAAGCCATTGAGAAAACGATTTACTCCGAAGGGGTGGCGCCAAATATTGCCTTCATACGTTCAGTCGGGAGTGCAAAGGTCCATAGGCAACTAAAGGATGGGCTTGAAATCCAGATCATTGAAAGGCTCGCCGCATGGCTGGGCGGAAAAGACTCTCAACAGAGAGCGGCGCTTATTATCTCACACTTATTGGGCTTTGCATTGTTACGAAGCGTCATTGGTGTCAGTGCGCTGGAAGTGAATCAGGCGCCTGCAATCACTAATCGGCTAGCCAAGGTGCTTCAAAGCTATGTCGATGGGGCTGCTTAGAGCTCAATAGGCAAGTACGCATGTCTAATCTTGTGCGCTGATGGCTTGAAG
>JAHDCL010000033.1 GCA_020629875.1 Hellea sp. | reverse complement strand
CTATGACGACGAATCCTAAACTCTCTCTAATCGTTGCCAAGTCCCGTAATGGGGTGATTGGTGTGGATGGGGATTTACCGTGGCGGCTCTCATCCGATCTTAAGTTCTTCAAGGCGACAACTCTGGGAAAGCCTGTCTTAATGGGGCGGGTGACATGGGAGAGCTTGCCATTCCCATTGCCGGGCAGGCCTAACCTCGTCCTCACCCGTAATCCTGATTACAAAGCCCCAAAGGCCGAAGTCTTCACCGATGTCCACGACATGATTGGGCGGGGTTATGAACTTGCTGGATTAACAGGCGCAGATGAAATTATGCTGATTGGCGGGGCCAAGCTTTATGCCTCGCTCATGAAATATTGCGACCGCATGTATATCACCGAAGTCGACGCCATGATTGAGGGTGACGCGCATTTTCCCGCCATCCGCGCAGATGAATGGGCGTTAGCGTCCGAAACCCCACACCCGCAAGGGGAAAAGGATGACTTTTCTTTCACTGTGCGGCTATATAATCGCCGATAGAAATTATCAGCTATAAACCTTGATAATGCGCGGCTTTACCGCCACATAGTGGCTACGATTTTAACGGAGACAACATGCCGGATAATAACAGTCCATGGGGCAATAAAGGTGGCGGGGGTAAAAAGCCCGGTCAGAACCCTTGGGGAAGCCAAGGAAAACCAGATCGTACTCGTCCGAGACCTGGTGAAGGTTCACCTGATTTGGATAACGTTATCCAAGGATTTAAAAAGCTTCGTGCAGGCGGAGGTGGCCCGCGCCGCGGCGGAGGTAATCCGAATAGCCCGCTCCAGAAATTTGGCCCCTTAGGTATTGCTGCTCTCGTCGGTCTCTTCTTCCTATTGGCCTCGATGGTGTACACCGTTGACCAACAAGAAGAAGCTGTCGTGCTTCGTTTCGGTAAGTATCAGCGTACGGTTCCACCCGGATTGAATTTCAAGCTGCCATCCCCTTTAGAGTCAGTAGAAAAAAGGAAGACACGTGTTGTTCAAAAGACGACAGTGGGCGGCAATGATAGAAGTTCCCTCATGCTAACGGGGGATGAAAATATCGTTGATATTGATTTTACCGTTCTTTGGCGAATTAATGATTTGAAAAACTACATTTTCGAAGTCGATGAGCCTGCCGTGGCCTTAAAAGCCGTTGCCGAAAGCGCGATGCGTGAAATCGTCGGCCGCAGCGAACTTGAGAACATCATCACGACTGAGCGTTTAAATACAACAATTGCCGTACGCGATTTGATGCAGGCGACATTAGATGAATATGGCGCCGGTATCGAAGTCGTTGAGGTGCAGCTTCAAAAAGCTGACGCGCCGGACGGCAAGGTGGTTGATGCCTTCCGCGATGTTGTTGACGCGACACAGGAAAAAGAAACGTTGATTAACGAAGCGACGGCCTATCAAAACACGGTGGTTCCGCAGGCTCGTGGTGCTGCCGCGAAAATCATCCAAGACGCCGAAGGTTATAAAGGTCAAGTCGTCGCTGAAGCCAAAGGTGAGGCTGAACGCTTTACGCTTGTCCTAGGTGAATACAAAGCGGCTCCGCGCGTGACGCGTCAGCGTATGTATCTTGAGACTATCGAAGAGGTCTATAAAGATGCAGATAAAATGCTGCTCGATAGCGATGCAGGTTCTGGCGTTGTGCCTTACCTCCCGCTGAATGAACTGAACAAAAATAGAGGAGCGAACTAATGAACCGCACACCTATACTTGTTGTCATAGCAGGCCTTATTGCCGTCATCGTCTTACTTTGTACCCATACGGTCAAAGAGTGGGAGCAGGCCCTTATTCTCGAATTTGGTCAAGCTAAACGCGTGGAGAATCCTTGGGGCGCTGCGCCTGAAGCAGGGCTGAAATTCAAACTGCCCTATGAAAAGGTTGTCACACTCGACCGTCGTAACCTCGAAGTTGATTTAGACTCTGTCGAACTTGTGGCGTCTGACCAAGAACGCCTCATTGTTGATGCCTTTATTCGCTACCGCATTGTCGACGGCGTGAAATTCTATCAGGCTTTGCAGACTGAACGCGGCGCACAATTACAGCTTCAATCTATTATGGATTCGACCTTGCGGGACGTTTTGGGACGTGTTGACCGCCCGAATATTATCGCTGGGAAACGTGCTGAATTGATGGCAGAAATCCAAGACGTGTCTAATAACGTTGTTAAAGACAAAGATTTTGGGATTGAAATCATCGACGTGCGGATTAAGCGTGCTGACTTACCGTCTGCTAACACTGAGCAAGTGCTTAACCGGATGGTGACAGAGCGTAAACAAATTGCTGACCTTATCCGCTCAGAGGGCCGCGAAGAAGCGCTTGAGATTACGTCGACGGCTGACAAAGACGCGACCATCATTCGCGCCGAAGCTCAGCAACAGGCCGAGATTATTCGCGGTCAAGGCGATAAGGAGCGGAATGCCATTTATGCTGCCGCCTATAATCAAGATCCTGAGTTCTTCGCTTTTTACCGCTCTATGGAGGCCTATAAAACTGGGCTTGGTAAAGGGACGACCTATGTTCTGTCACCGGATAGTGACTTCTTAGGTTATCTCTCCGATCAAGGCGGTCCCGGTCGCCGTTAATGGGATTTGGAACTATTATAGCCGTCGCCATCGGCGGCGTGCTAGCCTTTGAGGGTATGATCTGGGCGATTTTCCCCTCTCAGACTCGCCGTATGTATCAAGAAGCTATGTCCCAGATGGATGATAAATCACTGCATTTGGGCGGCCTCATCTCTGTGCTAATAGGTGTGCTTATCATCGGAACAGCGGTGAAACTGGCTGGATGACGGAAATTTCATCCGATGGGCTGATTGTGCGACTTGGCAAAGCATCACAAAACGCTAGGGTGGGCGCATGATAAAACAAATTGGATTTTCGCTTTCTCTTCTTCTCGCATCAGCCGTGCCTCTGAGCGCGCAGGCACAAGAAAATTCGATTAGCGAGCTTCTTGATAAGGTCAAAGCGGAAAACTCCGACGCCGCTAAGCGTCGTAGTGATTTACCCGAATTAACAGAACTAGCGAGAATTCTATCCCCGGCTGTTGTCAATATTTCCACCGCGCAAACCGTAGAAGTGAATACGGAAGACACACCTGCTTTTCCAAAGGGTTCTCCATTAGAGCGCTTCAATGACTTTTTCGGCGGGGGCGGTTCGCAAAATGGCCGTGTCTCTAAATCTTTGGGGTCCGGTTTCGTCGTTGATGCGGATGGTTACATTGTCACTAATAATCATGTTATTGAAGGCGCTGATCTCATTGAGGTCACATTCCCTAATGGGGATACTTATGAAGCTGAATTGCTGGGCCGAGATCCAGCAACGGATATTGCGCTATTGAAAATCGATGCCGGCAAACCCATGCCCTTTGTGAAATTTGGCGATTCTGACAAAGCTGAGGTTGGGGAATGGGTGATGGCGATTGGTAACCCTTTTGGCTATTCTGGCTCAGTCGCGGCGGGTATCATCTCTGCGAGGAATCGCGATATCTCCCACGGCTCTTATGATGACTTCATCCAGACCGATGTGGCCATTAACAAAGGTAACTCTGGTGGTCCGCTCTTTAACATGGATGGCGACGTTATTGGCGTAAATACCGCTATTCTCTCCCCTACCGGGTATAGCGTGGGTATCAGTTTCTCGGTTCCGGCAGAATTGGCGAGCTCTGTGGTGGACCAGCTCCGTGAATTTGGCGAGACGCGGCGCGGCTATCTTGGCGTGCGTCCGCAAAAGGTCAGTAACGCTATCGCGAAATCCTACGGCCTTGATGAGCCTTATGGCGCTTTAATCACCACTGTTGTCGCCGATAGCCCGGCTGACAAAGCGGGATTGCGAAAAGGTGACCTTATCACCCATCTGGGTGATGATAAGCTTGAGAGCTCCAGATTGCTTTCGCGCAAGATTGCTGAGTCGAAAATCGACGAAGTTTTAGATGTGACCTACATTCGCAAGCGTAAACAAAAGACTGCGAAGGTCGTGATTGAGCGTCTGAAAGAGCAGGTTACAGAAGAAGAAAAAGAGCGCCGTGAACAAGCCGAAGCCGATGCGGACCGCGTTGCGTCCGGTATCGCTGTAGAAGCCTTAACGGAGGAGGTTCGCAAAAAGTACCGCGTCGCCGAAGAGGTGAAAGGCGTGCGCGTTGTGAAGGTCGAAAAGCGCGCTGAAGCTAGTGGCAAGATTTTGTCAGGCGACATCATCGAAGAAGTTGGTTTTGAGGCCGTAACATCGCCCAAGGAGTTTGAAGAAGCGATGGAGGCAGCGAAAGATTTCGATGCGCCCGTTACATTGCTGATTAATCGCAGCGGAAACTTTATTTTTTACGCACTCAACGTCTAAGCTGAGTGCCGTCAAATCTAATCCGCTAGGGCAGCGGTAATGATTATCTCGACTTTCAATTCATCTCTCGCAAGTTTTGCTTCGCCGCAAGCGCGGGCAGGGGCGTGACCCTCTGGGACCCATGCATCCCAAACGGCATTCATCTCCGCAAAGTCCTTCATGTCGGATAGCCAGACAATGGCTTGTAGTATGTGCGCTTTATCGGAGCCAGCCTCTGCCAAGAGCTTATCAATGCGGGACAGGCAGTCCTGTGTTTGTTGGGTGACGGTGTCGCCAGCGCCGACTTGACCACAGAGATAAACCGTACCGTTATGCTTGACGATTTTGCTCATGCGATTGCTGGTATGAAGTCTTTCAATCATGTCGATCCTAATTCACAAATTCATCTTCGGAATAACCTTGAAAATATAGGGCTGTGGTCAAGTCCGTGTGGTTGATTGCACAATGCGCTTGCGCGGCGACCAAAGGCTTGGCGTAGAATGCAATGCCTAATCCCGCTGCTGTCACCATCGCTAAATCATTTGCTCCGTCTCCAATGGCAATGGCTTGCGAGGATCCGCCCAGTTCCAAGCTGTGGGCGTTCATCGCCTCAAGCTTCGCTTCGCGTCCTAAAATAGGCATCCCAACTGTTCCGGTAAGTTTTCCATCTGCCTCTATGAGGGTGTTGGCTTGGTGGGCATCAAAGCCACAAGCCTGTGCAACGCGGCCTGTGAAGAAGGTGAAACCACCTGAGACGATTACGGTCTTCGCGCCGTTAGCTTTCATCGTCTGGCAGAGGACTCTTGCGCCTTCGTTTAAAGTGATGCGTTCTTCAAAGCATTTTTCAAGAACTGATATATCTAAGTTTTTCAGCAGGTTAACGCGTTCTGTTAGCGCACCCTCAAAGCCTATTTCGCCGCGCATCGCGCGCTCGGTTATGGCCGAAACACGATCTTTTACGCCCGCAAAATCGGCGAGCTCATCAATGCATTCTTGCCCAATAAGGGTGCTGTCCATATCACAAATGAGGAGTTTCTTTTTGCGGCCTCCGCTAGCTTGAACGCAGATATCTGCTTGAATGTCAGCTTCTTGTAGAGCTTCAATAATATCATCAGCGATCACGTTTTCTGGAAGCTCGCATTCATATGCCTTATTCGCCGCGAGCAATGTATGGCTATTTGTGCAAGGCAAAATTCCAAGGGCCTTGTCAAATTGTGATGCATCTCTTTTAGCTAGCACGATTGTAGCGGTGCGGGTTAGAGTGGAAGACATGGAAAGACTCGCGTAATGAAACCAATCATCTTTATCGCAGGCCCCACGGCTAGCGGCAAGAGCGCATGGGCGCTTGAGATTGCAAAAACTGTGGGCGGCGAAGTTATTAATGCCGATGCCCTGCAAGTCTATTCGGATTTGCAAATCCTGTCTGCGCGCCCTGGCAAAGATGAGATGGGAAACATTCCCCACCACCTTTTTGGACATGTCGCGGGGAATGTCCGGTATTCTACCGGACAATGGCTTCGGGAAGTGCAGCCTATCATCTTGGATTGCTTGGCGAGAAACGTAGTACCCATACTAACCGGCGGGACGGGACTGTACTTCAAAGCTCTGACGGAAGGCATAGCAATTGTGCCGCCAGTTTCACCGATAGCCATGTCTAAGGCGCAGGCAATACTGGATAATAAAGGTATTAAGATTTTGAGGGATGAGGCGGAGGGCGTCGACCCTATCGCTGCGGCAAGGGTATTAGGCAATGATCCGCAGCGTCTCCTACGTATTGTCAGTGTATTTTATGAAACTGGGAAAGCACTAAGTGAATGGCAAGCTAATACGCGGCCTGTCATCCCTAAGAAGTTTTGTTGTCGAGCTGTATTGCTGCCTGAACGTCAAGGGCTCTATAGTCGTATCAATAGTCGATTTGAAGCCATGGTCGAAAATGGCGGGTTGGCGGAAGCGAAAGCGATTTTTGATAAAGGTTATGAGTCTGGCCTACCTATGATGAAGGCGATCGGTTTGCAGCAGTTCTTTCCGTATTTTCGCGCTGAGGTGGAGCTGGCCGAATCTGTTGAGCTCGCCAAGCGTGATACCCGCCGTTTTGCAAAGCGGCAGTTCACATGGTTCCGCGGGCAGGCCCAAGACTGGGATCATATTACGAATAATGCGCAAAAAAGTCAGTTTGAGGCAAAAATTCCCGTTAAAATGTTTTGACTCCTATAAAAAAGGAAAATATTACTAATATTGCTCCTTATTGGAGCAGTCATGCGCAAACTTAACCATTTTTGGTGGGGTGTCTGCCTTCGAACCGGACACCCTTTTTTTTGTAATGAAGATTGTATCAATTTCATTTTCAAATCGCGGGCAATCTCTGTAAGGCCATCGCATGAAATCGCTTTGGGCTTTTTTTACGCAAATGGACAAGCAAGCCATGCGGGCTTTGGCTGTGCTGCTTGGTATGTTTGGTGTTGTTGTTATTATTCTATTGGTGGGCCGCGAGATGTTGAGTCTCCCTGAGAGCGACTTTCATCGATTTTTTGATGCTCTCAGAGAGTCAGGCTTTGGCCTTCCATTGACGATTCTAACCTTTATTTTGGCGGCATTTTTGGGGGCGCCTCAATGGGCCCTTATTGCAGGTGTGGTTTTGGCCTTTGGGCCGAGTGCGGGTGGCCTTTATTCTTGGATCGCGACGATGTGTTCGGCATCTCTAAATTTCTGGCTTGGGCGATGGATAGGCGCGGAGCGCCTAAAAAGTTATGGTGGAGAGCTTGTGAACCGGATTATCCGGATAGTGAGAAAGAATGGCTTTGTAACCAGTTTCGCTGTCCGCTTTGTTCCCACAGGACCTTTTGTTATTGTCAATATGGCAGCCGGGGTATCGCGGATGAAGTTTGTTTCGTTTTTTTCAGGTACGGCACTGGGCATTATTCCAAAAATCGCGATAGTTTCGCTCGTCGCTCAGGGCTTGATTTCAGGCGCAGAAGGCAAAGTTGCGATGACTGTTTTCATCGGGCTGGCTGTGTTGCTTATAGCGCTAATGTTTTTGGCGCGTAAAAGATTACAGCCCGAAGTCGCCCTTGAGGCGAAAAAAGACAGTGATTAGCCCTATTTAGGTACATGCGGCGCTTGCTTTTTTGTCGTTTAAAAAGCATTAACTCTAATTAAAGCGAATCCCGTTTTTCCTACATCTATGACTTAACAGCTCCCAGAGCGTCAGAGTGTTGGTCTTACGAATAAAAATTAAATTGGGCTACCATGTTATCAGCACTTCTTAGCGCCTTCTCATCCGATATTGCGATTGACCTCGGAACAGCGAATACGCTGGTCTATGCTAAGGGCCGAGATGTGGTGCTTAATGAGCCCTCTGTTGTCGCTTACTCACACCGCAATGGGCGCAAAGTTGTGCATGCTGTCGGTATAGAAGCGCGAAGCATGCTGGGCCGTACGCCCGGACACATCGAAGCCATTCGCCCGATGAAAGACGGCGTTATTGCCGACTTCGAAGTCGCCGAAGCTATGATAGCGAGTTTCATCAAGAAAGTGAGTAAGTCTGGTCTCATCAAGCGGAAGCCGCATGTCGTGATTTGTGTCCCGTCTGGCGCCACGGCTGTTGAGCGCCGTGCTATTCACCAATCGGCTGAGCAAGCAGGTGCTAAAAGGGTTTACCTAATCGAAGAGCCTATGGCCGCGGCCCTCGGGGCCGGTTTGCCTATTCATGAGCCAGCTGGCTCAATGGTGGTGGACATTGGCGGCGGGACAACTGAAGTGGCCGTGCTGTCACTTGACGGCATTGTTTACTCCCGATCTGTTCGTGTTGGTGGTGACAAAATGGATGATGCAATTATTCAGTATGTCCGTCGAACCACAAACCTCTTATTGGGTGAGATGTCCGCAGAGCGCGTGAAGAAAGAAATAGGATCAGCTACTATGCCTGCTGACAATGAGGGCATGACAGTCCAAATTAAGGGCCGTGATCTCATGAATGGTGTCCCTCGTGAAATTCGCGTGACAGAAGCTATGATTGCAGAGAGTTTGGCGGAGCCGGTCGAACAAATAGTCGAAGCCGTAAAAATGGCCTTGGAGGCGACCCCTCCAGAACTCGCCGCTGATATTGTAGATAAGGGCATTATGCTGACAGGCGGTGGTGCTTTGCTACGTAATTTAGATACAGAGCTGCGCAACCGAACAGGCTTGCCCGTTTCAATAGCCGATGACCCGCTTTCATGCGTTGTTCGTGGTTCAGGGACAGTCGTTGAAAACCTGAAAAAGTGGAAAAGTGTTCTCTCAAGCGGGGTCTGATTTTAAGCAAAGGAATGCTAGCTTTATCATATGATGGGACAGGATACAGATAGCACTCGCGCATCCACCATTACGATGATTATGGCTTTCATCATTGCCGGCGTATTCCTGATTTCTGACCGTGGAAGCGAACGTCTGCTATCTCAAACAGCAACTGGGGCTGAGACAGGTATCGCTCCCGCGCTCGCTTTGCTCTCTAGGCCACTGCGAACTTTAGAAGGTGTTTTCACTGGCTTCCAGGACCGCTCCCGGGCGGTGGAAGAGAACAAAGCCTTGAGAGACGAACTTTATACATTACGGGAAGAGAGGCAGCGGGCACAACTCATGGAAATGAAGCTCGCTCGCTTTGAAGAAATTCTGGGGGCTAATCCCGGGATCGACATTCCGACAAAAAAAATTGCCGCTCGCGCTGTTAGCGAAATCAACGGCCCCTTCGTACGGTCGGCTTTGATAAATGCAGGCTCAAGGAAGGGCATCGAGAAGGGACATCCGGTTATGACGGTACATGGCCTCTTTGGACATGTTTTACGCGCAGGGCCGCATTCCGCTCGAGTTTTAAAGTTAGGCGATTTGAACAGCCGCATATCTGTCATGTCTGCTCGCTCACAGGCGCGCGCAATATTGGCGGGGGATAATAGTGATTTACCCCTTCTGGCCTTCATCGAAGATCGCGCAGATTGGCGCGAAGGTGATAAGGTGCTCACCTCGGGAGATGGGGGCGTTTTACCGCAAGGCTTGCCGATAGGCGTTGTGAAGACGCATGATTCCGGCCATCTGGTTGTCGAATTGGCCACCACAGGAAAACCTACGGATTGGGTATGGGTATACCCTTACGCTTTGACAGAAAAGCCAGATAAGACGGATGAGGGGGAAGATGAGGTCGGAACAGAAGGTCAAGGTGAGGCGCAGACGGCATCGGCTCAAGCAGGAACGCCATGATGGTCATGCGTTCATCAGGACAATCTGTTTCAAAGGGGGGAACTTGGAAGGGAGTTCTCCTCCTTCTTATCCTCACGGTCTTGTCGGTTCTTAGCATGGACATTTTGGGGCGGAAGGTAAGCTTTATATTTTTACCCCTCACGGCGATCTTCCTCTGGCCCCGCATGGAAAATACTGTGGCGTCGATTGTTTCTATTTTACTGTTCGGCTTATTGCTGGATATCCTCTCGGCTGGGCCTTTGGGGGTGTGGTCATTAATATTTTTGAGTGTGTTCTTGATATTCGGTCAGCATAGGCGCCTTAAACCCCAAACATTTTTTCCAGCCTTCCGGCTTTGGCTCGTGGTATTAGTGTTCGCCTTGGTGGCGGCTTATCTCTTGGGGTGGTTCGCGATTGGCCGCCGCCCTGATATTCCATCGCTTCTCTATCAAGCAGCTGCCGCGATAGTGGCGTTTCCATTTATTTTCGGATTGCGCCAGTTTGCCAGAAGCCTTTTGTCCGACGCTGAAAAAGGGCGCGCATAGATGGCAGACCGCGGCACAGGGGTAGATGAGGGGATCATCACGCGCCGAACCGCTATTCTAGGGGCGGGCGGTTTGGGTGTCTTTGGCGTGCTTGCGAGCCGACTATATTATCTGCAAGTTACAAAGGCAGAGGATTATCGCGTATTATCAGACGATAACCGCTTTAACTTTAATATAACAATGCCATCGCGCGGGCGTATTTTGGACCGACATGGCGAAAGCCTTGCTATCAATAGTCAAGACTACCGAGTGGTAATGATTCCCGAGCGGGTCAAAGACATTGACGCTACGCTGAAACGTGTCTCTGAAATCTTACCCCTGCGAGAGACAACGCTTAAGCGGATACGCAAAGACATAAATGAACATGCTCGCTTTGTGCCCATCCTCATTGATGATCATTTGGATTGGGAGACCTTCTCTGCCCTCAATCTTAATACGCCTGATTTGCCAGGGGTGATTCCTGAAGTCGGTGAGGGGAGATCCTACCCTGATAATGGGATATTTGCCCATACCCTCGGCTATGTTGGCCGGGCGGACGTGAAGGACGTTGAGAAAGATAAAGATCCATTGTTACGACAACCGACCTTCCGCATTGGGAAAACCGGTGTTGAAGCTGCGGCTGATAAGACACTGCGCGGCACGGCAGGGCGATTAAAGGTAGAGGTAAATGCTGTTGGCCGTATTGTCCGGGAATGGCCCGATCCAAAGGATCAAGCCATTGACGGCAAGGATGTTTGGCTTACGATTGATGCGGAGCTACAGCGCCATGCCGCGGAGCTTTTTGAGGAAGATAGCGGAGGGCTCGCTGTCATTGACGTTGTGACAGGAGAACTTCGAACGCTTTTGTCGATGCCCACATTTGACGGCAATATGTTTGTTTCTGGACTGACCCAGGACGATATGGACAAGCTGAATAATGATGAGAAACGCCCGCAATACAATAAAGTTTTGAGCGGCGGGTACCCGCCGGCATCAACATTCAAAATGGCCGTTATGCTTGCTGCTCTTGAGAGCGGTTTAATAGACCCAACGAGTAAGGTTTTTTGTACGCAAAAACTACGTCTAGGAAACCGTACATTTCATTGTTGGAAACGCGGTGGGCACGGCCCGATGGACATGCGCGATGCCCTTAAAAATTCTTGCGACATATATTTTTACGAAATCAGTCAACAGATTGGTATGGATAAGATTGCGGAAATGGGACGCAAACTTGGATTTGGTCAGGCCCATAATATCGGAATAGCGGGCGTCAAGTCCGGAATTATGCCTGATCCGGCGTGGAAACAGGCCCGATTGGGGAATGGCTGGCGAATGGGGGATACCCTCAACGCTTCTATCGGCCAGGGTTTTGTTTTGGCCACGCCTCTTCAGCTCGCCGTGATGGCTGGGCGTATCGCCAATGGCCGCAAAGCGCTAACGCCTAATTTGCTTATCGGACAAGACCTCCCCGAAATGGCGGATTTGGGTATCGATCCTTCTCATCTTGCCTTTGTTCAAGACGCGATGTGGTCCGTTTGCGAGGAACCCGGGGGAACAGCCTATCGGGAGAATGGCTTGGGAATTAAAGGCCTGGATATGGCTGGCAAGACAGGAACGGGGCAGGTGCGAGGGATTTCCGCTTCAGAAAGGCGCTCCCGTCTGCGGAAAAATGAAGAACTCCCATGGAAGTTAAGAGATCATTCTATCTTCACAGGATATGCACCTTATGACGCCCCGCGCTTCGCTGTGGGTTGTGTCGTCGAGCATGGTGGTTCAGGCTCCAAGCGTGCCGCCGACATTGTGCGAGGGGTCTTGCAAAGAGCCTTGGAGCGGGATGGGCTAGGGCCAAAAACCGAGCTTCCGCCCGATGGTGCTTCGCTATGATGAACCCGCTCTCATCTCGCGCTGGATTGACCGCAAAATTATACGAGGTTAACTGGCTTCTCATTGCCTTAGTCGCTTTAGTGGGGATGGTCGGTGTGACCATGATTTTTGCTGCGACAGATGGTGTATGGTCGCGAGGTGCGCAGCAGCATTTAATTAGATTAGTTTTTGCTGGCGGCATCATGCTTGCCGTTGCCATGACAGATATCAAGGTTTGGTACACTTTAGCTTACCCTATCTACGCCGTCGCTCTAATCATGCTGATTGGAGTCGATGTTATGGGGGTGAGCGTGAATGGCTCGCAGCGGTGGCTCGATTTGAAACTCATTCGCTTTCAGCCATCCGAAGTTATGAAACTGGCTATAGTCTTGGCGCTAGCCCGGTACTATCACGACCTTCCGAAGTACTTTACCTCGCGAATTTCGGGCTTAGCGGGGGCAGCTCTAATAATACTCTTCCCAATGGCGCTTATTTTGCGGCAACCTGATTTGGGAACAACCCTCTTAGTGGCGGCGACAGGAGTGGCCTTAGTATTTTTGGCGGGGGTTAATTGGCGTGTCATCGGCGGAGCAGCCTTGGCCGGTACGATCGCTATTCCTTTATTCTTTCGGTTTGGTCTTAAAGAGTATCAGAGATCTCGCATCCTCACTTTTTTAGATCCGTCCCGCGACCCGACGGGCGCGAGTTATCATATCACACAGTCTAAAATAGCGTTAGGTAGCGGTGGCGTCACAGGAAAGGGCTTCATGAATGGAACCCAGCGCCAACTGGAATATGTTCCTGAAAACCGAACGGACTTTATCTTCACCGTGATTGGCGAAGAATTTGGGCTCATTGGCAGCTTGCTTACAATGGGACTTTATATTTCTGTAATTGGACTTTGCGTATGGTTATCCATGCAATGCAAACATATTTTTTCGCGCTTACTCATACTGGGGCTGACAACCACTTTTACGCTGTACATATTCATCAATCTTGGAATGGTTATGGGGCTTGCACCTGTTGTTGGTGTGCCTCTTCCTCTCATTTCCTATGGCGGAACGGTGATTTTGACAGTTATGACAGGGTTTGGCTTGGTGCTCTCCGCACATTTACATCGTCAAAATGAGCTCCCGAGGAGTCACTTTTAACGAGCTTGTCTCCGCCAATTATCTTTTCTTGAAGGGCCTCAGCAGAAGGCGTGATCGTTTCGATTAACTTGAGAACAAGAGGCCCAATCCGGTCGGCGGGGGCATTTTGTAAAGTCGCTGATATGCGGGACATGCGCAACAGTCCAATGGTCGCCGCAGATCCTTTTAGCGCGTGGGCGGCGCGTCTTAGCGCTGTAAGAGCGTCGTTTTGGCCTCGCATCGCCAGGTTCAAATTTTCCTGGATCAAGGCAATGAAGTCTCGTGTAGAAACCCAAAAACCCTCAGCAATCAATTTAATTTCATTTTGCGTTCCTGAAATAAGAAGCTGACCGATGAGTTCATCATCGATGAGTGCGATGTTATCAAAGTCGTTTGAGGATGAAATTGAGGCCACCGGTGCAATGCTGGCATCGCCTTTCAAATAGCTGTTCCACGCGTAAGATAAGTCATTCGGCCTGAGTGGCTTTGTCAGAACAATGTCAAAACCCACTTGTTGATATCGACGTTTGTCGGTCGGAGAACTATAGCCTGTCAGAGCAAAAATTGGCGTTTGTGCGTTCAAGCCATCTGAACGCCTCAACTGCCGGAGCGTTTTTACACCGTCCATGATGGGCATAAGGATGTCCATCAAAATTAGATCATATTTTTTATGCTCGCAGCGGCTTAACGCGATTGCGCCGTTCTCGGCGAAATCTAATTTATGGCCTTCACGTTCCAATAGGGAACGGACTAAAATACGATTGGCTTCATTGTCTTCTGCAAGTAAAATTTGCACTAACGCTGTCTTTCAAATCAGCGATGCTTCCCAAAGCTTTAGTGAAGCTAATAAACACACCTTAAAATTTTATTACTCGTGGAGCATCAGTGAGTTATCAACAGTATATCTTGACCACAAGCGCGAAAGTCTTAACGTGCGGCAACTATAAAATAACCTTTAAAGGGGGGTTCTCATGGCTGCACCAGGCACTGCGCAATGGTCATCTAAATTCGCATTCATTATGGCTGCGGTGGGTTCATCAGTTGGGCTCGGAAATTTATGGCGGTTCTCCGCTGAATTAGGGACAAATGGGGGAGCGGCTTTTCTCATCGTTTATGTCGCTTGTATCTTTTTTGTCGGCATACCGGTTCTCATGAGCGAATTTATGATCGGCCGGGCCGGGCAGGCGTCTAGTGCAGTGGGCTCACAGAATGATCTTGCCACCCGCAGTGGAGTTTCCAGCGGTTGGAGTGCCGGTGCATGGCTCGGCATGATCGCGTCCTTCTTGATTGTAAGTTTCTATTGCGTGGTAGCAGCTTGGGTGTTGAATTATTTGGTGCGCTTTCTTGGGAATTCATTTGCGGGTTTGCCCGCTACGGAAATCGCCGCGCAATTCCCAGCGATGCTTGAGGACCCGATGGGAGGCGGAAACCCCTTCAGAGCGGTCTGGCCATATTTTTTCCTCTTTGCAGGCCTCACGACATGGTTAGTTGCGAGAGGTGTGAATGCCGGAATTGAAGCGGCTGCCAAGATGTTGATGCCTCTGTTTTTCCTACTTCTCGTTGGACTTGCACTTTATTCTATCGTTAGTGGCATGCCTTCAGGTGGTACCAAACAGGCTGTAGGGTTCATGTTCACCCCTGACTTTTCGAAGATTACAGCCGACGTCGCTGTATCGGCCCTGGGTCAGGCCTGTTTCTCGATAGGTATCGGAAATGCGATTATGATTACCTATGGGTCCTATTTGCCCCGAAATGTCAGTATTCCCAAGGCAGCAGTGGGGATCAGTATCGTGGATACGTTAGTGGCGATAACCGCTGGCCTCGCGATTTTCCCAATTGTCTTCGCGAACAACCTTGATTTCAGTGCGGGTGCAGGAATTTTCTTCCAGACACTCCCAACGGCTCTCGCGGAATATTGGTATATCGGTGCAGCCTTCTTCTTCTTGGCGTTCTTTGCGGCGATTACATCCTCGGTCTCGCTACTGGAGCCTTCAGTGGCCTATGTGGCGGAGAAATTTAATTGGACTAAGAAGAAAGCTGCTTGGATTACAGGCGGTGCTATTACGGCGTTAGGCTTGGTTTCATTATTCTCCCCCGCCTTCTTTGACTTCATTGATACTGGCTTAGCGGGACCAATTTTGGCACCCCTATCTGCGCTATTGATCGTATTGTTCACAGGATGGCGTCTCAAAAAATCTGTTTTGGATCAAGAGTTAGCTGGCGACGGCGAAAAACTTGGGCGATTAGTGATGTTCTTTGTGAGGTTTGTCGCCCCTGTGTTTATGGGCATAGTTCTTGTCCTAGGGACATATTCAAAATGGATTGCGCCGCTCTTTGCGGGGTAATCAGTCAGCAACTGCATTACAATTCTGTAAGCTGACATTCATCTCTTGCGGCTGCAATTTTGCTGCCGTAAGCAATTGTTAACGCTGATTGTTCAGCAAATATTCAACATGGGTGCTTATATGTGGGTGAGCATTGTCGTTCTCGAATATTGTTTTGAGAAGGACGCTAAACGGGATTTAAATATGGGCCTAAGGCTTACCCTAATACTCACCGCAGCTTTGTCGTTAAATGCGTGTGCCACTGTTGATTTGACAGAAGTCACAGCGCCCAGAGCTGAGGCTTCGGCGAAGGTTGCTGACGTTAATGTGGTGCAACGCGCCGCGTCCAAGCTGTACGCCGCGTTCACAAATCGCGGATTTGTCGCAAAAGACAGCCGTAAGAAAATGCGGTCAGCCGCGCGTGTTCTGTTAAAAGGCCTAGAAGACAAAAGTGCATCGTCAGACACATCTTCGTATGCATCATTGGCGACCGATCCGGTTCTCGTCCTTTCTGATATCCGCATTGCGTCCTCGCATGTTGAGCAAACAACAAAGGCGGCTGAAGTTTATTTGGCCATGGCGCCCGGCGAAAAATCATTGCGCAAAGAGCTAACAAGCCTTGAAAAGGCTTTGATCGCTTCAAGGGAAGCCTCTGTCGTTTTTGAAGAGGCATTGATTAAAACATCCGGCGAGGCAAAAGCGATGGACTTTTCGTCCTACAGACAGTCGGTGAACGAATTACGCGACGTCACAAATGCTTTTGGTGATCGCGTTCGCGAATCTCAAATGACGCGAGTTGCCCAATTTAACTAACCCCAAAGCTCGGTAGAGGGGGGATGAACAATGGGGCCGTCATAGCGAAGGCCGTTCCTCCTGTCTTTGGCGAGCAATAGTGGTCCGTCCAAATCAATATAGTCTGCAAGCCCTTCTAATATCATGATGGGGGCCATGGCCAAAGACGTTCCAACCATGCAGCCCGCCATGATGATGAAGCCCTTAGCCTTAGCGGCCTGCATTAGCGCTATACCAGCGGTGAAGCCGCCACATTTATCCAGCTTTACGTTGACCGCCCGGTAGCCCGCTCGCCAAAGCCGATCGAGATCCTGACTTGTGTGCAAAGACTCGTCCGCGCAAAAGATCGGCAATGAGTTTGGATGATGAGGTATTTGCTCATCTTGGGCCTGTGGTAGAGGTTGCTCTATCATCACAACAGGCATATCTTTTAGGGCCTGTTGAAACTCCCTTAACGCATCTGCGCCGAGGGCTTCATTTGCATCAATGATCAATTCCGCATCTGGCCGGGCATCCATAATGGCTAGGCAGGCAGAGAGGCCATCCGGACCTCCGATTTTTACTTTGAGCAGAGGATAGCGATGCGCCTCCAACGCTGCCTTGCGCATCTTCTGAGGGGAATCGATAGACAATGTGTATGCCGTTTGTCTCGGCTTAGCATTTAGCATGCCTAATATCGTCGAGACAGGCTTCCCGTTGAGCTTCGCGGTCAGGTCCCAAAGCGCACAATCTACGGCATTCCTCGCCGCTCCGGCTGGTAGGAGCTGTTGCAAGTCTTGCGTGGTGATGCCTTGTTCAATGCTTTGTCGAATGTCTTCGATTTGCCTGATTACGCTATCAGGAGATTCGTTGTAGCGCGAATATGGACGGCATTCTCCGTGGCCAACTTTGTCGTTTTGAGAAATTGTGACCGTGACGACCGAAATTTCAGTCAAGGAACTCCGAGAAATCCTAAAGGATCCAGCAATAGGCCATGTTTCTGTTTTTATTTTTAAGTGCCGCAAAGCTAATCCTGTCTTGACCTTAGCCTCGGGGTTTTCCACGTTACAGAGATGTCGTCAAATCGCAACATAACCCCAGCCCATTTTGAGCTGTCTCAATCAGGCCGGACCGTTACATTTCGGGCCTCGGGCGATTGGACGTTAAAAAACGTGGGAGAAATAGACCCCGTTCTGACACGTGAATTAGACGCACTTGATTACGACAATGTTCAATATGACCTTGCTAACGTTGGAGAGCTGGATACGGCCGGCGCCTTCATGTTTGCCAGAGCCGTTCGCAAAGGACCAGGCGATCGTCATAAATGGAAGGTTTTAAAAGGCGATAAAGGGCAGCGTACCCTTATGCAGGCTGCCGCTGATGCCGTTTGGGGGGAGCCCCCAATTGAGACACGTCAATGGTATGACTCGCTGACCCGGATTGGAACAGCCACTGAACGCTTTTTTATCGAGCTGATTGAAACTGTCGCCTTCGTCGGAAAATTCTTCGTCGTGCTTTTCAAGATGCTCTTGCGTCCATCAACAATTCGCTGGAAGTCTGTTGTCGCCTTGATCGAGGAAATCGGTCTGAATGCAGCGCCCATTGTGATGACGCTGAGTTTCTTCATTGGGGCTGTCATCGCTTATCTGGGAGCCAATTTGCTCTCCACCTTTGGCGCTTCCGTATTTATGGTCGACCTCGTTGGGGTCTCCGTTCTCAGGGAGCTAGCTCCTATCATTACGGCCATTCTTATCGCGGGACGTTCAGACTCGGCATTCACGGCCCAAATCGGAGCCATGAAGATGCGTCAAGAGATTGACGCCATGACCGTCATTGGTCTCGATACTTTTGAGGTGCTTGTTGTGCCGCGCGCGCTGGCCTGCCTTGTGTCTGTCCCCATCCTGACATTTTTAGGCATGCTGAGCGGAATTTTTGCGGGCATGCTCATTGCATGGTTGGGCGGCTTAGGGATTTCACCTATTCTCTTTTTTGCACGCTTAAACGAGGTCGTGGATGTCAAACATTTTTGGGTAGGTCTTGTCAAAACACCTTTCTTTGCAATCATTGTGGCGCTCATTGGATGCCGCCAAGGGCTAGCCGTCACGGGTAGTGTTGAGTCTCTTGGTTCGCGCACAACAACCAGTGTGGTACAGGCCATTTTTGCGGTCATCGCCGTAGATGCTGTATTTGCAATTCTCTTTTATCAAATGGGGATTTAGGGTGGATTTTAAGATCGATAAAACCCAGCCCCCAATGGAGGCGCGCGGGATTCTCACGCAGTTTGGGGCACATGTTGTCCATGAGAACCTCAATTTCAGGATTGAGAGCGGGGAAATTGTGGGGCTTGTTGGCGGCTCTGGGTCAGGGAAATCGGTTTTGATGAATACCTTATTGGGGCTTAAAGAGCCTGAAGGGGGCGTCATTCGGTACTTTGGACATAATCGGCGTGAATTGAGTCCAGAGCAGAGGTCCGAGGTGAATAATGAAATTGGCGTGCTGTTTCAGGGCGGGGCTCTCTTTTCCTCAATGACGGTCAGGGAAAATATCATGGTCCCCCTTAGGGAGCATTCGGATTTGCCGGATAAGCTAATGCGTGAGCTGGCGGATATGAAAATCCACATGGTGGGCCTGCCTGCAAAGGCAGCGACGCTTTACCCCTCAGATTTATCAGGCGGCATGAAAAAGCGTGCTGGCTTAGCGCGGTCTCTAGCATTGGACCCTGAAATTCTTTTCCTCGATGAGCCGACAGCAGGTTTGGACCCGGTCGGCGCAAATGCTTTTGATGAACTTATATTGGGTTTGCGCGATGCCATGAATTTAACCGTTCTGCTAATCACCCATGATTTGGATACGCTATATACAACATGTGACAGGGTCGCGGTTCTTGTCGATAAACACATTGCTATCGCAGATAGTCTGCCTAAAGTGCAGGCATATGAGCACCCTTGGGTGCAGGAATATTTTGGGGGGCCGCGTTCACGGGCTGCTCTCACAGCAGGAAAGACATAGTCGGGTTAGGCGATGGAAAATAAAGCACATTACGCGCTGATAGGTACCTTTGTGTTGATTGCTCTTGTAGCGGTCATAGCGTTCGTCGCTTGGCTGTCCAATGCCCAATTTGATCAGCAATATGATGAATATGAGGTCTCGTTTCAGGGTGGGGTACAAGGTATGTCACAAGGAACAGAAGTCCGGTTCAATGGGCTTAAGGTCGGAGATGTCACCCGTTTGAGAATTGACCCCAATGACACAAATGCGGTGCTTGTCGATATTCAGGTCGAGGCCGACACACCGATTGATACGAAGAGTATTGGGCGAATGGAGCCTTTGGGCCTCACCGGGTTAAACTACATACAAATCGTTCCGGGCGGAGAGGGGTTCCCTCTCATTAAAGAGTTGCCGGGCAGAGGGCCATATCGTCTGGTAGGTGAGGCTAGCCGTATTGACGTTCTACTGGGCGGCGGAGGCAGCGTGATTGAGGAAGCGCAGTCCGCGCTTGCGCGCGTAAATACGGTAATGTCAGAAGACGGCATCGCGGATTTCCACGATATTCTCTCCAATGTGAACCGGATTACAAGCAACTTTAAAGATTTCGATGTGGATCCTGAACTGGTAAATAAGACGCTCATTGCTATTGAACAAGCGGCAAAGGATGTTTCTATTGCGGCGTTAGCCGTAGATGTTGCGGCCAAGGATTTCGATGCCTTGGTGCAAAATGACGTAAAATCGGCGCTTGCGCGTGCAGAGCTATCAATGGGGGAGCTTGATAAGGCTCTCGGTTCAATTGGATCTGCCGCGGACGGAACGTCTGATCTTATCACCGATGGGCGAGATGCGATTAATCGCCTGTCCAATTCGGGGCTGACTGATATGGAAGAAACGATTGATGGTATTCGCCGAGTGGTCGAATCGCTCGCGCGCGTAGCAGATAGTCTTGAGCAAAACCCGACGGCGTTTATCGCAGGAACGCAAAAAGAAACTGTGGAGTTGCCACAATGAGGCTGACCAGAATATTTTTACTCGGCGCGACTATCGCGTTAACAGGCTGTGTCTCTTTATTGCCGGACCCGGCGCCCGCAGACGTGGTTTATCGGTTAAGTGCATCAAATGAGGGCGTTGCGCAAAGTCCGACAGCCAAAGTCGTTCGAATAGACCGCCCGCGCGCGGCCAGTGTTTTTCAGGGTCAAGATGTTGTGGTCTCGCCTGACGGGCGACGCCTGGCAACGGCCGCCCAAGCGAAATGGGCCGAAGCAATTCCTGATATGGTGCAAAACAGTTTTGTAGACGTGTTAGCGGAGCGATCGGGATTAGTGGGTGTTATCCCTTCTTCTGGAGCGCGCACTGACACCCGTGTGCATCTTACGATTAAGAGTTTTGAGGCGCGCTTTGATAATGGTGAAGGGGCAGCCCCCCTGGCTGTTGTCCATTATGCTGTCACGCTATCGAATGCGTCCAATCGTAATCTTTTGAGCACTTACGACGTCAAAAAGACGGTGAGATCAACAGACGTTCGTGTTTCAAAAATTGTTGAAGCGATGGACGGCGCCAACCAGCAGGCGTTGAATGCGATTGCCGATTGGTTAGAGATGCCTGAAATTCGCAATAAAGTTTAAGTCTTTTCGGATTTGCGGCTTTTATAAATTTGAAACCCTACGAAGAGCAGGGCGACAGTGACGCCGATAATTGGCAATAACCACTCAAACCGCTCGCCCATGATCTCTCCAAGGAGGTGGCAAATGGTGAATATGACAATCGTATAGACCGTCGCAGTCAGGGCTATCATCAGGCAGAACTTCCAATAGGGGACACGGAAGAAGCCGCAAGCAACATAAGCGGGGATACGGGCCAGGGGCAGAAAACGCGCCCCGAAAAGCGTGATTAATGTGTAGCGTTGAACTTTGTCTTGAAGATCCGCGACGTGCTTCTTTTCTGCAAAGGCTTTAGCGCGGGGATTTTTCAATGCGGCCCATCCTATCCAATATTTCCAAATGTCCGATAGGAATAGACCCGCCAAAATAACAAAAAACATGGTTGGGAAATAATGGGGATTATTGGCGGATAGGCTGGCGGCTAGTAATACGGCCGCATCTTCTTGTAAAAAAGGACCAAAAAAGACACTTAGATAGGGAAGGAGAGGCGAATCCGTGAAAAAATCCATAATTTCGTCAGTGCCTTTTCCCAATTTACACTTGATTTTGTCCCTAATGGGCATTTTGAGGCATCATTGGCAAGTAATCACTGAATTTTTGCTTAAAACAGGCCGCAACAGGCGTTGCACTCTAATTATGTCCATGACATAAGGCGCGAAATTTCACTGACAGACATGGGTGCTTAAGCGAGACACGTTGGCACCTTTCCTGTTTAAGACGATGGACGAACGTCATGCAGATTAAAGAACTCAAAGCCGAAGGCTTAAGCCATACATACGCGATTACAGTGCCCAAAGAAGATTTGGCCACGAAGTTGGAAGCGAAAATCAAAGAGATGCAGCCGCAAGTCTCTCTCAAAGGTTTCCGCCCAGGAAAAGTGCCCGTGGGCCACATTCGTAAAATGTTTGGTCAAAGCATCATGAAAGATGTTGTCGAAGAGACTGTGAATGAAACCACTCAAAAGGCCATTAATGACAATAAAATTCGTCCAGCAGGTCAGCCGCAAGTAGACCTTCGTGCAAATGGCGAAGATGTAACTAAGGGCAATGCGGACCTTGAGTATCAGTTGACTGTCGAGTCAATTCCTGAATTCGAACCCGTCGACCCTGAGAAGCTCAAATTTACGCGCCTAACTCATGAGGCCGATGATAAAGAACTCGAAGCTGAAGTAGCCAAGCTTGCTGAAGGACAAAAGTCCTACAAAAAGAAAGCTAAAACAGCCAAAGCCAAAAAGGGTGACGCTGTTCTCATTGATTTTGTGGGTACTGTTGACGGCGAAGCCTTTGACGGCGGCGCCATGGAGGGGCATCAACTCGTGTTAGGTTCGGGCACATTTATCCCTGGATTTGAAGATCAGCTAATTGGCGCCAAGGCGGGTGATGAGCTTGACGTTAAAGTGACGTTCCCAGATCCATACCAAGCTGCTGATTTGGCGGGTAAAGATGCTGTCTTTGCGACGAAAGTTATCGAAGTTCAGGGCGAAAAAGATGCGGTTATCGATGATGAGTTTGCTCAAAAATTCGGCCTTGCTGATCTTGAGGCGCTTAAAGCGGCAGTTTCTGACCAGTATAAGTCACAGCTTGAAATGCAGTCTCGCATGAAGCTTAAGCGCGCGATTTTGGACGAGCTCGACAAGAAGCATAAGTTCGAACTTCCGCCGCAAATGGTAGAAGCCGAGTTTTCAAATATCTGGACGCAGGTTCAGTCTGAGAAAGAAGCCGGTCAGCTTGATGAAGATGACGCGAAGAAAACTGAGAAGCAGCTTGAAAAAGACTATCGCAAGATTGCTGAGCGCCGCGTACGCTTGGGTCTCGTTCTTGCTGAAATGGGCCAAAAGCAAGAAATTCAAATTTCGAATGAAGAGCTACAGCAAGCCATGATCGCTGAAGCGCGCCAATATCCGGGACAAGAGCAGCAAGTCATCGAGTTCTATCAGAAGAACCCGCAGGCCATCGCTCAGCTTCGTGCGCCTATCTATGAAGAGAAGGTCGTTGATCTGATCATTGAAAAGGCCAAGGTCACAGACAAGAAAGTGACTAAAGATGTCCTTTTTGAAGAAGATGAGATGATTTAGTTTCGAATACGAGACAAGAATTTGAAGGCCCGCTCGTGTAGCGGGCTTTTTTGTGCGTATTGTAATGCCTGGCCCCTTGATTGTAATCTCAGGCGTATCAATATATCCGTAATACTTTCCAACGATGCTGGGTCACTAATGATTCCCGGTTTGCGGCCCATAAGGACAAAAAAATGATGCAAGACCCACAAGATGTTTTAACAAATTACCTCATTCCAACGGTGGTGGAGCAATCCAGCCGCGGTGAACGGGCCTTTGATATTTATTCGCGTCTTTTGCGGGACCGTATTATCTTCCTTTCTGGAGTTGTCGAGGATGGCATGGCTGCGTCCATTACGGCTCAGCTACTATTTCTCGAGAGCGAAAACCCGAAAAAGGAAATCTCCATGTATATTAACTCGCCCGGCGGCGTGGTAACAGCAGGTATGGCGATTTATGACACGATGCAATATATCAAGTCTCCAGTTTCGACGGTCTGTATGGGGCAGGCTTGCTCCATGGGTTCTCTTCTCTTGGCAGCTGGCGAGGCCGGGCAGCGTATTGCACTTCCGAATGCCCGCGTAATGGTTCACCAACCTTCTGGTGGCTTCCGTGGTCAGGCCTCTGATATTCAACGCCATGCCAATGACATTTTGGCGATGAAAAAGCGCCTGAATGAAATCTATGTACATCACACGGGTAAAAAATATGCTGTGATTGAGAAAACGCTTGATCGCGACCACTTTATGACGGCTAAAGAGGCACAAGACTTTGGTATTGTTGATCATGTGTATGAGAAACGCGGTGAGGACAAATAGGTAGCAATCCCGCAATTGTTAACGCTGGTAGGTGGTTTTCGCTTGCCAGCATTTAAAGAAAAGTGTTCCTTAGTGGGAAAGCGTAAGGCGTGATTAATAAAACTGTCGTAATTAGGGGCAAATTGGCTCTGATATTGCGGCATTATCCTTGCAGAGTGAATTGTCAGTAATGGGCATAAACGGAATAAAATTATGAGCAAAACAACAGGCAGCGACAGCAAGAATACGCTTTATTGCTCATTTTGTGGCAAAAGTCAGCACGAGGTGCGTAAGCTGATTGCTGGCCCGACTGTTTTCATCTGTGATGAATGTGTCGAACTTTGCATGGACATCATCAAAGAAGAGGGCAAAGGCTCAATCAATAAGGCGCAAGAGGGTGTCCCGACGCCTCAGGAAATTTGCGATACGTTGGATGACTATGTCATCGGCCAGCACCACGCTAAGCGCGTACTATCTGTCGCCGTTCACAATCACTATAAGCGCCTGAACCACGCAACGTCTAATCCTGACGTTGAGCTGGCAAAGTCAAACATATTGCTCGTTGGGCCGACAGGCTGCGGTAAAACGCTCTTGGCCCAAACATTAGCGCGTATTTTGGATGTTCCGTTCACTATGGCGGATGCGACAACACTTACAGAAGCAGGTTATGTCGGCGAGGATGTTGAAAACATTATCCTTAAGCTGCTGCAGTCCGCAGAGTATAATGTGGAACGTGCCCAGCGCGGTATCGTCTATATTGACGAAGTGGATAAAATTAGCCGTAAATCTGACAATCCCTCTATTACGCGTGACGTATCAGGTGAGGGTGTTCAGCAAGCGCTTCTCAAGATTATGGAAGGGACAGTTGCTTCTGTGCCGCCGCAAGGTGGACGTAAGCATCCTCAGCAAGAGTTTTTGCAAGTGGACACAACTAATATTCTCTTCGTCGTTGGCGGTGCGTTTGCGGGTCTGGATAAAGTGATTTCAAATCGCGGCGAAGGCGCATCTATCGGTTTTGGCGGCAAAGTCAAAGAAGTGGATGATCGCCGCGTGGGTGATATCCTTCAAGGCGTTGAACCGGAGGACCTTACGCGATTTGGTCTCATCCCTGAATTTGTGGGTCGCCTTCCCGTCATCGCGACATTAACCGATTTGGATGCCGAAGCTTTGGTCACCATTCTGACGGAACCTCGCAATGCGCTTGTGAAGCAGTATCAAGCTCTTTTCGAAATGGAAGATGTGCGACTCTCATTCTCAGATGACGCGCTTAAGGCTATTGCCAAAAAGGCACTGGACCGCAAGACAGGTGCGCGTGGCCTTCGCTCCATTATGGAAGGCATTTTGCTCGATAGTATGTATGATTTACCAACCTATGAGGGTGTCGAAGAGGTTGTTATAAACGGCGAAGTCGTAACTGGCGAAGCGAAACCTCTTCTGATTTATTCTGATAAAAAACAGAGCAAAGATAAGGCTTCTTAGAAAGCTGAATTTATACAGGTAAAATGGTGGATTTTCGGGTGTAAAGGCTTGAAACCACTGTCTTTGCATCCCACCTTGGAATGACGTGATACGTATATAGCGTATCGACCAATTTGAGATGTATTATGTCTGACGCAACATTATTCCCTGTTTTACCCCTACGCGATATCGTGGTGTTCCCGCATATGGTGGTGCCGCTTTTTGTGGGACGCGAGAAATCTATTAAGGCTCTCGAAGATGTCATGGCCAATGATAAGCGGATTTTATTGCTTACACAAAAGGATCCTGAAGCAGATGAACCTGGACAGAGCGATGTCTTTCATCGTGGTAGTGTCGCCAAAATTTTACAGCTTCTGAAGCTCCCCGACGGAACGGTTCGAGTCCTTGTCGAGGGTGAAGACCGCGCAATGGTCGAATCCTTTACCGATAGAGGCGATTTCATGGAAGCTTTTGCCGCTATCACCCCATCCGCTTCAGCTGACCCAGCGAAAGCTAAGACATTAGCCGCTGATGTGTCTGCTCAGTTTGAGACCTATGGAAAACTCAATAAAAAGATCGCCGAAGAAGTCGTAACTTCGGTCACGGAAACCAAGGATCCATCGAAGATTACCGATATTATTGCTGTCCACCTCAATGCTAATATCCCTGAGAAACAAGAACTGCTTGAGGAAGTAGAGGTCACGGCACGCTTGAACAAAATTCTGGATCTCATTAGCGGTGAAGCCAGTGTGCTGAAGGTAGAGAAAAAAATCCGGGGCCGCGTGAAGCGTCAAATGGAAAAAACTCAGCGTGAGTATTACCTTAATGAGCAAATGAAAGCCATCCAGACAGAATTAGGTGGTCCTGATGGTAATGACGAGTTTACGGAACTCGAGACGCGCATAGAAGAAACTAAGCTCACCAAAGAGGCGAAGGATAAGGTCGAGAAGGAGATGAAAAAGCTCAAGCAAATGAGCCCAATGTCTGCTGAGGCCAATGTCTCTCGTAACTATCTTGATTGGATGCTGTCTGTTCCTTGGGGCAAAAAGAAGCGTGTTCAGCGGGATTTAAAGAAGGCACAAGAGATTCTCGACGCAGATCACTACGGACTCGATAAAGTCAAAGAGCGTATCATTGAGCATTTGGCGGTTCAGACGCGTACCAAAAAGGTTAAGGGGCCTATCCTCTGTCTTGTTGGCCCTCCGGGCGTAGGTAAAACATCCCTGGGGAAATCAGTTGCCCGTGCGACCGGACGCGAATTCGTACGTGTTTCATTAGGCGGCGTGCGTGACGAGTCGGAAATCCGAGGGCATCGTCGTACTTATATCGGATCCATGCCCGGGCGCATCATTCAGTCCATGAAAAAGGCCAAATATAACAATCCGTTATTCCTTTTCGATGAAATTGATAAAATGGGCTCCGATCATCGTGGCGACCCGTCTTCCGCTCTGCTTGAAGTGCTCGATCCAGAACAGAATGATACCTTTAACGATCATTATCTGGACGTAGATTACGATCTCTCCGACGTGATGTTCATTACGACGGCCAACTCGTTGAACATGCAGCAACCGCTTTTGGACCGCATGGAGATCATTCGCATTCCCGGTTATACTGAGGATGAGAAGGTTGAAATTGCGAAGCGTCACCTTGTGCCAGATCAGGTGAAGGAACATGGCCTGAAGGCGGGTGAGTTCTCTGTCAAAGATGAGGCCATTCGCGATATCATCCGGTACTATACCCGGGAGGCGGGTGTGCGGAGCCTAAAACGCGAAATTGCCTCCATGGCTCGGAAAGCATTGACTAAGATTGTTTCAAAAGAGACGAAAAATGTCACAGTCACGTCTAAGAATATCGAAGACTTCCTTGGCGTGAAGAAGTTCCGCTTTGGGCAAATCGATACCGAGGATCAAGTCGGGGTTGTGACGGGCCTAGCGTGGACCTCTGTGGGTGGGGATACGCTCACCATCGAAGCCGCGTCTATGTCTGGCAAGGGCAAGATGACCGTTACGGGTAACCTTAAGGATGTGATGAAAGAGTCCATCTCTGCGGCCAATAGCTATGTGCAGGCCAAAGCGCCTGAACTAGGTATCAGTCCGCGCCAATTCCGCAGTACGGATATTCATATTCACGTGCCAGAAGGGGCCACCCCCAAAGATGGACCAAGCGCAGGTGTCGCTATGATTACGGCCATGGTGTCTGTGCTCACAGGTATCCCTGTAAGCAAAGATGTCGCCATGACGGGCGAGATTACCCTTCGCGGGCGTGTATTGCCGATTGGGGGGCTCAAAGAGAAGCTCCTCGCGGCGCTGCGCGCAGGGGTGACCACCGTGCTTATCCCTCAGGACAATGAGAAGGACCTGGCTGATATTCCTGACAATGTAAAAGATGCCCTCACTATCATACCTGTCAGCACCGTGGATGAGGTCCTAAAGCACGCGCTCACAAGAGCGCCTAAGAAGATTAAATGGACGTCTAGCGACGAGGCTGCCTTGGCGGGGATCATGGTCGGTCAGGATACTCCGCTCGGCGGCGGCGCTGCCGCGCATTAAAAGCGACATATAATCGAAATAATTCTGCGCCAAGGTGTTGACCTTGGCGTTTTTTCTGCGCATTAAGCGCGCTCTGAAATGGGGCGGTTAGCTCAGCTGGTAGAGCATCTCGTTTACACCGAGAGGGTCAGCGGTTCGAACCCGTTACCGCCCACCATTTTCAGGATTACAGACTTTCAAAATACCTTGCCATTTTCTCGCGCATATCCGCGCTTGGTAACGTCCCTGTGCCTGCGCGCATGTTTTCAATCATATGATCCGCGCGGCGAGTTGCTGGAATAACGCAATGGACTGCTGGGTGGGAGATTATGAATTTTAGCAGGTATTCTGCCCAGCTTTGGCAGCCTAGCTCCGAAACTGCCCAGTCAGGCAGATCTTTCCCTTGTACACGCTCAAAGAGCTGACCTGTTCGGAAAGGCCTATTGATGATGACCGCTAGTCCTTTCTCTTCGGCTAAGGGCAGTAAACGTTTCTCAGCTTCCCGGTCTAGAATATTGTAGGTGAGCTGAACGGCATCCACGACTTCCGACCTCATGAGGCTTTCCAATGTTTCATGTCGGCGTCCGTGGGACGTTGTGAGTCCGATATATCTGACGGTCCCAGCATCTTTGGCACTCCGGAGGGTTTTAAGGTGTTCTTGCCATCTTAGGAGGTTATGCACTTTCACCAGGTCGAGAGTAGGTTCATGCCAAAGTTCATGAGATTGCGCGAGCTGATTTGGGCCATTCGAGGCGAGCGGTGTCCAGATTTTAGTTGTTGAGAATAATTTTTCTTGCGCCCCGAGTCCTTTGATAAGATGTCCAATAACCTTTTCGGATTTGCCATACATTGGCGAGCTGTCAATCATTCCGCCGCCAGCTCTAAAGAAAGCCTCCAATACAGTTTTTCGAGCCGCGAGCTCAGGATCATCAAGGGGAATGTTAAAGGTCAGCCACGTACCCATGCCAATGACTGGCAATGCCAACCCCGATTTTAAAGCCAGTCTTCTTCGCTGGGGAGAGGGCTCTGCTCGCGCGATTTGTGCGGTTAGCGGGAGGGTGGCCAAGCCTGACATGACACTTCGGCGGTTCAACATATTGATAGTTTGGACGACATATCCTCGGTGACAAGTTAATTTCTGATAAGATAGCAAAGCTAGGGGCGCATCATCCTGTATGCCCAGCGCTTTCGTCGGTAAATACCTACATATTTTTACGTTAATACGCATTTCTGTTGTTGACGGGCATGGGTGTTATGGCTAAACCCCGCTCACATCTTAGCGGGTGTAGCTCAGTTGGTTAGAGCGCCGGCCTGTCACGCCGGAGGCCGCGGGTTCGAGTCCCGTCACTCGCGCCATTTCTTT